>NZ_CP108356.1:1200000-1500000 GCF_036237315.1 Streptomyces sp. NBC_01351
GCGCACCTGCACGTGCACCCCGCCCGGCAGGACGAAGTCCTGACCGAGCATCTGCCCCGTCTGCTCGACGGATGGAGCCCGGCGCCGGGCTGGTGGTTCACCCGCCACCACGACGCCTCCCACCCCTACCGCGACCGCCCCCTGGTACTCAACCTCCACCTGGACGGCGTCGCCGCTTGGGGGCAGGCCGCCGAACGGCTCGGTACCTGGGCCGACGAGCTGCGAGGCCTCCGTCTCGCCTCCCGGCTGGACCTGGTTGCCTACCGGCCGCAGGACGGCCGTTACGGGCGCGGGGCGGCCCGCGAGGCCGCCGAGCGGGTGTTCGCCGCCGACAGCGGGGCCGCGCTCGCCCAGATCGCGTACGCGACCCGTACCGGCCTTCCGGCCCAATCGGTTACCGCCGCTTCGCTCGCCGACCTCGCCACCGCGTTCGCGCCCTGCCCTGCCGACGGCTGGGCGTGGCTCGTCGCAGCCCTGCCGCGCGAGAGCGGACCCGTCGATGCCGCCCTCATCCGGCACGTGCGTGCCCTCACCGCCCCTGGCGCCGCCTGGCGCGACGACCCGGACGCCGCTGCCATGGCCGGGGCGTGGGCGGCCCGCGCCGACGCACTCGCCGCCTACCGGAACACCCTCGCCGAGCAGCGGGAACCGATGACCGTGCTCCGCTCCCTCCTCCACCTCCACCACGTTCGCGCTCGGGGAGGCGGCCCGGACGCCGAGCGGGTCACCCATCGCCTCGCCCGCACCGCCGCCCTCCCGCACACCCACCTGCGCAAGGCCCTCCGGTGAACGCCGCCACCGTCCTCAAGACTCGCTTCGGCCCGCGTCTGGCCGCTCCCGACCCGGCCGGGGACACCGCGCTCGGGCAGTCCCTCGTGGCTGGTGCGGCCGGGGTCGCCCTGTGGCACATCGAACGCGCCCTGACCGGGGCCGGTACGTGGGAGCAGGTCGGAGCATGGCTGACGGAGGCGACCCGCGCGGAGGTGACCGCAGCCGACACCGCCTGCCTCAGCTACGGCGCCCCCGGTCTGGCGTTCGTCCTGCACGCGGCCGGAGCCGACGGCAACGACCGCTACCGCACCGCCCGGGACCGGCTCGATGCGGCCACCGCCGCCCTCGCGCACCGCCGCGCCGAAGCCGCCCACGCCCGCATCCGGCGCGGCGAGCTGCCCGCGTTCGCCGAGTACGACCTGCTGCACGGCCTGACCGGCATCGGCGTGCACCTGCTGCTCCACACCCCCGGCAGCGACGCCCTCGCCGCCGTGCTCACCTACCTCGTCGCCCTCACCCGGCCCCTGACCGTCCACGGGCAGACGCTGCCGGGCTGGTGGTGCGCCCACGACCCGCACCGCTTCTACGCCCCGGGCGGGCACGGCAACTTCGGCATGGCCCACGGCATCACCGGCCCGCTCGCCCTCCTCGCCCAGGCCCAGCGGAGGGGCGTCGCCGTGGACGGGCAGCGCGAGGCCCTCGCCACCATCACCGCCTGGTTCGGCCAGTGGCGCCAGGACGGCGAGAGCGGCCCGTGGTGGCCGGAGACGATCACCCGCGAAGAGGCAGCGGCCGGACGCCCCAACGCGACCGGGCCATGGCGGCCGTCGTGGTGCTACGGCACCCCCGGCATCGCCCGCGCTCTCCAGCTCGCCGCCATCGCCACCGCCGACACCCGCCGGCAGGAAGCCGCCGAACACACGCTGGCCGCCTGCCTCGCCGACCCCCGCCAGCTTGCTGGGGTCACCGACGCCGGCCTCTGCCACGGTGCGGCCGGACTGTTCCAGACCGTATGGCGGGCAGCCCGCGACGCCCGCACGCCGGGCCTCGGTGCCGCCGCCCGCCGCCTCGCGGACACGTTCACGAGCCAGCACGCGCCCGAGGACACCGGGTTCCTCGAAGGCGCCGCCGGACAGGCACTCGCCCAGGCCACCGCCTTCTGCGACCGGCCGCCCTCCTCCGGCTGGGACGCATGCCTCCTCATCACCTGACCCCCGCACCGGCCCAGGTGCTCCAGAGCACACGCGCCGGCTGCGTGCTTCCCGTCCCCTTCTGCGGAGAGGAACCACTCCTGATGAACGCCCCACACGCCCCCCAGAGCACTGAACACGCCGTCCTCGCCGTCCTGTCCGGGCAGTCCCTCGCCGCCACCGCCGCCCGTGCGGGCATCGACGCCGAAGAACTCGGCGACGCCGTCACCCTCTACCAGGCAGCCGGGCAAGCCGTCCTCGCCGAGCAGGCTGCACGCCACGACTGGCACCAGGTCCGCATCGAGTTCGCCGACTTCGACCGCGCTGAAGACGCCGCCGCAACCCACCTCGCCCCCCGCCTGCGAACGCTGGAGGACAGCGGACTCCTGGCCGCATGGTGGTACATCCGCAAAGCGCCATGCTGGCGGCTGCGGCTGTTGCCCGCACCGGGCGCCGACCCCGCCCGCCTCCACGTCGCCACCTCCGAACTGCTCGGGGCACTCGTCCAGTCCGCAGAGATCATCCGCTGGTGGCCGACCGTCTACGAGCCGGAAGTCCTCGCCTTCGGCGGCCTGGAGGGCGTCGACACCGCCCACGGCCTCTTCCACGCCGACAGCCGCCACTTCCTCGCCCGCACCCACCACCCCCAGGGCTTGGGGCGGCGCGAGATGTCGATGCTGCTGTGCACCGCCCTGTTCCGATCGGCCGGGCTGGATTGGTACGAACAGGGCGACGTGTGGGACCGGGTGGCCCGGATGCGGCCCCTGCCCGAGGACATCACCCCCGACCGCCTCAACGGCATGGGTGACGGACTGCGGCGGCTACTGGCCCTCGACACCCGCACTCTGAGCGGCCCCGGCGGCACGATGGAAGCAGCCGCCCCGTGGCTCGCCGCGTTCACGACTGTCGGGCAGGCCATCGGCAACGCTGCCCAGAGCGGCATCCTGCAACGCGGACCCCGCGACATCCTCGCCCACCACGTGATCTTCCACTGGAACCGTCACGGTCTCACCGCACGCGCGCAGGCCACCCTCGCGCACGCCACCCGAGCCGTCATCATGAACCCGGCTTCCGCCGACCAGGAACCGTGACAGGACGGGTTCCCGCACGCCAGATCCGGGCGGCCTGCCATCGAGGACAGGTGACCAGCAGCTCCTGCGCCGGCCGCGGTGCTCCTTCTCACCAGCCGGCCTGCTGCCAATCTGCGGGGCGTCGGGCAGTGATCTGGGCAACGCTACTGACGCCAGGCCCCCCCAGGCGGGGTGACCGAGTTCTCCGCAGCCGGCCTCGCTATCGACCGCCTCGTCGAACCCGACCCGCCGCCTCAATGCCCCACCCGCACCCGGCCGCGTACGAGAATCGGAGCCGACTGGACACGTCCGACGGCTACCGGCCTGGGACAGCCGAGATCGGAGCCTTCGTCCGAGCACGCTGACCTCCAAAGCGGTGGGCAACCACACGGTGCCTCCATGCCCCTGAGCCCCGCGGGCCCGGCCTGACGGTCGGCGGCTCAGCTGTCGGTGGCCTGGGTGGTGTCAGCGAAGCTGTTGAACACGTCGAGTTCGTCCTGCTCGAAGCGGCGGATACCTCCCCGGATGGAGTCGTAGCCGGCCACTACGGAGGTCGCGGTGGCGTAGACGTGCTCGTCGTCCTTGACCTCGAAGTGGAAGGTGAGGGAGACGCGCTTGACGTCAGCCACCCAGGCTTCGATGCGGACCGGAGTCTCCCAGGTCTCAAGCGGGTGCTGGTAGCGGATGGTCTGCTCGCGCAGCAGGAAGTTGCGGGCCAGGCGCTCGGCGGGGTCTTGGGGGACCAACATGCTGAACATACGCATGCGGGTCTCCTCCAGGAGGACGCCGTAGCGGGAGCTGTTGAGGTGTCCGTTCGCGTCGAGGTCCGACCAGCGAACGGGGCAGTCGTAAATGTGTCGGGACACAGCGGCTCCTGAGGAGTGTGGGATCTGCCGCGCCATCGAGGCGCCCGGCCGATCCGAGGACGGGCTGGCGCACCTCCGTTGTCGAAGACCCAGAGACTGCGGGGGATCGGCCGTCCGGACGTTCTCTGTTGTCCGGACGACCACGCCCCGACCCCAGGCCCCCAGAGAGAGGCAGCACCAGTCGCGACATTAAGTTGCTTTTCGTGGCCAATGGGCCAGCCACACCAGCTAGCGGGGCAGGCCCTCGCCCTCTTGGAGCTCGTTGAAGATCTCGCGAAGGAGGGCGGCCCGGAGGTCGACCTGGGGCAGCTGCCCGTGGAGCCGGCTGATGGCCGCCTGGTCGGAGTCCGGCAGCGAGGCGCGCAGGAGTAGCTTCAACTCCGCTCTGGCCTGGGGGTCCACGATCGGCTGGTGGATGCGGTCGACGACGGCTCCGGCCCCCAGCTGCGTGATGCCCCACTCCCCCGGGACTTCCTGAATGGCCCACACCACGGAGTGATTCTCGGGCGACAGGGTGAGTCGGCACTCCGGCCCGGCCAGCGCGCTGAGTGCTGGGAGCGGGACGCCGTCGGGGCCGGCGAGCGCTGCGGCTTCGTCGGCGCTGTCGACGACGAGGCGGGCGGTGAGCGCGCGGGCCGCGCGGCGGCGGGCGGCATCGGCTTCGGCCTGGGCGGGGGGCTGCGGAGTCGAGGGCGCGCCGGCCTCGGCGTGGGCCCAGGCGTTGCGCTTGCCGCCAAGGGCGTCGGTCTCGTCGTCGGAAGACTCGGCCTCGACCCAGGTGATCACTACGAACCGGCAGTGGGGCATCGACGCCGGGTACAGGACGTGGGAGACCACTTCGATGGCCTCCCAGCCCAGGGCGGGGATGATCATCCGGAAGACATGACCGTCCCTGTCGGCTTCCAGGTCGGCTTCAGTGCGCCAGATCCGCTCTACGTCCGGGTTCCGGCGAACCTCGGCGATCAGGTCGACGAGCTCGGCGTTGTCCTTGTGGGTGGCCTGGGCGAACTTCAACAAGCGGACGTAGGCCGCAGCGTGCATTTCCCAGCCGTGGTATTGGGTGCGGGCCTCCGGGTTCGTCAGTGCCCAGCGCATGAGGTTGGCGCGCGGCTCCATGACCCACGGCCACCACTCGGCCATCGCCGCGTTGTAGGCGAGGATGTTCCAGTTACGGTCGGTGAGGTACGTAGGCGAGGGCATCTGCCTGTCGATCAGCAGGCGAAGTGCCCGGCGCAGCTCCGGACTGGCGTCGATCTGCGGGTCACCGTCGAGCGTGGTGCCGATGTTGTAGAGCAGCAGGGCGTGGCGCTCGCTCTTGTCGAGTCCCAGCAGATCCGCGAGCGCCTCGCACTGGGGCTTGGTGAACCGAGGCGGGACGGCCCCCTTCTCCACGTTGCGGTACGTCCGGACCCCCATGCCGAGGGCCTTGGCCACTGGGGCCTGGGTGATCCCCGCCGCCTGGCGCCATCTCTTCAGCCAGCCGCCGAACCCCATGAACTGACCGGCGATTTCTCCGCCGTGTGCGCCCTTGTTCTCGGCGTGGTCATCACCGAAGGGGACTATCCCCTGAGCAACCATCAGGCTCTTCCTTATCTCCGCGTTCTACACGGAAGGCACCTGCCTGAGGGCATGAAAAAACGGGGGCAGCATGAATGCTGGCCCCCCGGCCTGGTGTCTCCCACAAAGACGATACGCCTAAGTAGAACCGACCAGTAATTTGTGGCCTCGACCACAGGGCAGTTGGTTAAACACGCAACCACGGCCACCGGCGCCCAGCCGCCATCCATGACGAATCCGGGCATTCCCTCACTTGCGGTTTTCCATGATCAGGAAAGCGGCAAATCCTTGCCGATTTTTGTTGCAAGGGGGCGAATGATCATTCATGCCGCCGACGACCACTCCCAGCAAGTCGATTCCCGCCATCCAACCCCCCTGCAAATACAGGACGTTACCTGAATTCTCCACACGGCCTCCACGCATCCCCCACAATCATCTACGCGCGTGGATTCGCCCTTGAGATGCCGTTGACGAAGGCTTTGCCTGCGGGCTTAAATCCAGACCTGACCAGCCGGTACAGAGCGACAGCCTGCCGGTTCATGAACGTGGGGGCCCTTTTGAAGATCATTCTTGGCGTGCCCGAAGTGCACATGGGTGGCACTGCCGCACGACGACTCACATCTGCACGCCCTGGCGCATCGGCGAAATGCTTGGCCCATGCAACTTTTCACGCTCGGTAGAGCCAGGTCTGGATCTTGTCCGGGCGTCTGCGTATGTTCGTCGTCCCCCACCGGGAGGCAACCCGGTGACCGGCGAAAAAACGCATGCAGGTCGCACCAAGCGGCTAGTCCGTAAACGCAGTCGGCGCCCGGGAGAAGGCAACTCCCGGGCGCCGGACGCGAAGAGTCTTATCTCCAGCCGAGGCAACGGCCGGAGAGACCCATCCTCACCGCGCCGGCCCTTCCTACGGGGCACACCGGCTGCGGCATCACTCAGGGAGAGTTTTGCATGGGCACGCCCCTGCGCGAAAGGCCGGACCCTCGGGCCGCCGCTGCGGACTGTGCAGCGAACACCGCCCACCCGCCCATTTCGGGCCTCTGGCGCGGGGGTGACGCCTGATGGCGCGCATTCGCACCATCAAGCCCGAGGCCTTCGAGTCAGAGGACCTTGCCGCCGTCGATGTCACCGCGGTGCTCACGTTCTTCGGGCTACTGACCCAGGCGGACGACTCCGGCCGGTTCCGGGACCACGCGGCCATCATCGCGGGACGGCTATGGGCGCTGCGCCCGGAGCACACCCCCGCTCACGTCGCCCGCGACCTGGAGCAGCTCGCCGAGGTCGGCCTCGTGTGCCGGTACACCGGCTGCGACGGCAAGTCCTGGTTGCACATCGTGACCTGGGACCGGCACCAGAAGATCAACCGCGCTTCGGACTCGCGGCTGCCACGCTGCCCGGCCCACGAGGCGGCGAAGGCGTGCGGCGAGTGCGACCGTGCCCAGTGCCACACCCAGACCCATGCGGCGGCCAGCCCCCGACAGGCGCCCGCCGAAGTCCACGGGGCGCCCACCGGCACCGTCGGCGGAGGCGATTCCGTGAACGCTCACGGAGCACTCACGCGAACCGTTCCGTCCGATTCACCCGCTTCCACCCTCACCGTGACGCACGCCACTCTCGCCCAGGCGGATGGGATCGAGGCCACATCGCCCCCCTGCCCGCCTCCCGCAACCCCCGCGAGGGAATCCGCAGGTCAGGGCGGTACGGGCCGAGCAGACGACGTGATGGGCGCCACTTTCACTGAGGACTCACGGTCTGGATCTAGGATCTTGGATCCTGGATCTTCCCGTAGGGGGCGCGAGGCGCCCGCAGTCGGCTCCTCCCCAGAAACGGTGCTCGAAGCGGCCGACGCGAGCGAGTGGTCGGCGAAGGTCCTGATGGCCGAGTACCTGCGGGGCTGCCCCGGAGGGCGCCCGCCGAAGAAGGTCCTCGGGCACCTGGGCAAGGAAATCCGCTCGCTGCTGGACGAGGGCTACGGCCCCGACGTCCTGAGGCCAGCACTGGAGCGGCTGCGCGCCAAGGGGCTGAACCCCAGCGTCCTGCCAAGCCTGGTCAACGAGCTCCTCAACGCCGGGCCAGCACCGTCGTCAAACTCGAGCCCGTCCTCCGCCTCCGGCGCGGGGCCCTGGGCCAGCGCCTCCCCCGCCTACACGCCGTACCTCAACCCCACCGAGCCCGCCGGAATCTTCGGAGTCGCCCTGTGAACCGCACCAGCCTCGTCGACCCTCAGACCACAGCGGACAACGCCGCAATGGCCTGGATGCGGCGCAAGCTCGCCGAGCGCGGCATCGACCCGACCGCCCCCATCGCGGACACCCCGGAAGCGATCCCCGCGCTTGAGGCTGCCGAGCTGCGAATCCCGCGCGATTACCGCGAAGCCCGCGTCGAGCACCCCGCCGTAGCCGAGTGGGTCCGCGCCGTCGCCGACAGCGCCGTCGGCCACGCGGCGAGCCCGCTGAACCCGCACTTCGGGGCTGCCGGGCAGCGAGAGATCACCCACGGCCGCAGCCTGCTGCTGTGGGGCTCCACCGGCGCCGGCAAGACGCACCAAGCGTACGCCGCAATCCGCGCCTTGACGGCCTCCGGGTGCGGGGTGCGCTGGCACGCCACGACGGCCGCCGACCTGTACGGCGAGATGCGGGCCCGGGGCGGTGGCGATCCGGAGTACCTGCTGCGGCGGATCGTGCGGATCCCGCTGCTGCTCCTGGACGACCTCGGGGCTGCGAAGGCGTCCGAGTGGAACGAGGAGATCACGTTCCGGCTGCTGAACTGGCGTGCGCAGAACCAGATGCCGACGATCGTCACCTCGAACCTGCCGCCGGTGCGTACCCCTGGGATGGCGACCGGGCAGCCGGTGCTGCGGGACAAGGTCGGCGACCGAGTGATCTCCCGCCTGTCCGGCATGTGTACCCCGGTCCACCTAAACGGCCCTGACCGCCGCTTCCGCGCCGCCTGACCACCTGCGCCCACCACCTTCCACCGCCCGGCCAGCGAGCCGGTCAGCCGGCACCACCGCTGCGTGCCGCACCCGCTCGCCGCTATCCGGCATGCCCTGGAGACCCATCCCATGCGCGAAATCACCACCAACACCCAGCCCGTGCCCGACCTGCGTGGCATCGCCGACATCTCGTGGCACGACCGAGGGAACTGCCACGACCTGGACACTGCCGAAGCCGACCGGATGTTCTTCCCCGCGCCGCGGGCCCACGCCGACATCGCCGAGGCCAAGACCCTGTGCGGCACCTGCCCCGTGCGCCAGGACTGCTTCACCCACGCCATGGACAACGACATCCGCTGGGGCCTGTGGGGCGGACTGACCGAGGCGGAACGCAAGCCCTGGCGCGCCAAGGTCGCCAAGCGACTCGACTACGAGCGGGTCCGCGCCGCCCTCATGGGCCGGGACGTCCACCTTTCCGCCGCCGAACGCGACGCCGTCACCCGCGCCGCCCACGTACGCGGCTGGAGCACCACACGGCTGGCCTACGTCCTCGGGGTCGATTTCGACCACGCCCGCGACCTCCTGCGCCGGGCGGCGCACGCAGTGGCAGACCGCGACCGGTACTGGAAAGTCCCCGCCGCGGACAGCCTGGCCAGCCCCGCCGGCAGCGACGACGGAAGCGCACCCGAGGAAACGTTCTGCCAGGTACCGCGCCAGGCCCAGACGCGCGAGCTCAACGACGCTCTGCGGAAGGCGGCATGACCTGCCCGGCACCACCTCCCGGCCGGTCGAGCATGCGCGCCAGCGGCGGCCACACACCACGCCCCACAGCAAGCCCGGAGAAAGGGAGCCCTTGACCGAGGAGACCGCCGACCGATACGCCCTGATCGCAGCCGGGACGGTGATCATCATCCTGACCGGCGCCGGATTCTGGCTCTCCTACGCCCACCTCGCCGAAGTCGCTGGGAGGCACGGCCTGGACCGCTCGCCCATCCGGCAGTGGGCTTGGCCCGCCACGCTGGACATGTTCATCGTCGCCGGCGAGCTGCTGATGCTGCGAGCGGGTCTGCGCCGGGTGACGGACTGGTGGGCAATCGGGCTGACGGCCGCAGGGTCGGCCGGATCAATCGCCCTGAACGTCGCCGGCGTCAGCGGCACAACCGGCAGTCCGGTCCCGGTCCTGGACTACGTGGTCGCCGCCGTCCCGCCGACGGGCGCCATGCTCGCCTTCGGAGTCCTGATGCGGCAGATCCACCAGCGCATCGCCCGGCCCCTCCGGAACGGCGCGACCGAAACCCGGACCGGCTCCGGTCCGAGCCGGACCACCGCACCGCCGGACACGACGGAATCCCGGACCCGACCGAACCCGGAGCACGACGAAACCCGGACCGACGCCCCCGCCGGACCGGACCGGCCCAGCCCCAACCCCGGACCGGACCCGGACCCAAGCCGGACCACCGCACCGCCGGACACGACGGAATCCCGGACCGGACCGAACCCGGACCACGACGAAACCCGGACCGACGCCCCCGCCGGACCGGACCGGCCCAGCCCCAAACCCGGACCGAGGCGGACTCGGACCGGGCCGGCACGTCCCCGGACGGTCCGGGCGAAGGTCCACGGCGGACGGTCCGAGCGCCGGACCGGACCGCGCCGCCTGTCCGAGGAAGAGGTTGTCGAGCTGGTCCTCCCGGACGTCCCCGCTGCCCTGGCCGCGGACGGGAACGAGCAGATCACCCGAACCCAGCTGCGGAGCATCATGCGCGCCCGTGGCATCCCCCTCGGCAACGAGCACATCGGTCCCGTCCTGACCGCGCTTCGCTCTGCGACCGCCTCCCCCAAATCCCACGAAGGAGCCACCCACCGATGAAGACCTGCACCCGATTCGCCGACATGAAGGCCGGTTACGAGCGCGACATCGCCTTCCTGCGCGGCCATGCCGCCCGTCACGAGGGCAGCACCGCAGCGAAGGCGAGCACCCGGCACGCCTGGGGCGTGAAGCAGAACATGGCCAGGGCCCTGGCCAGGCACTTCGAACGCTGCCCCCTGTGCCGGTGACCGAACCCTGTCCCTACGGCGGCCCGGACCAACACCCGGGCCGCCGTCCCGTTCCCCCACCACCTGGCCTCCTGGAAGGAGCCAATGCACCCATGCAGTCCGCTGAAAACCAGCCCGAACCGGCGTCGAACAGGACCGTCAAGTCGGCTGAATCCTGGGCCCGTGACGACCCTTCTCCCGACGTCAACTCGCTCCTAGAAGGAGCAAGTTATCGGCCAAGACACTCTTCCCCGTCGGGGAAGCGAGTCTTGGCCCATCCCGCCCCAGGGGTGGCGGGAGCGGACCGGAGCCAGGGGGCACCGGTCCACAAGGCAGCGACCGAGGGCGGATCGCAGCCTGAGGAGAAGCCCGCGCCGCGCCGCAAGCGCCCCGCCACGAAGAACGCTTCGCGCAAGCGCTCGCCGAAGACCGCCGCCAACAAGCGCTCGCATGTCTGCAGCGTCCGCCTCAACGACGACGAGAAGAACCGCCTTACCACCGCAGCAGCTGCATCCCGTACGAGCCTGCCTGCGTTCCTCGCCCGCAGCGGGCTTGCCGCCGCCCGCGACCCAGACCGCGCCTCCGCCGCCATCGCCGGTGAACGAGAAGTAGTCGCGGAGCTCTTCGCCGCCCGCCGGCACCTCGGCCACGTCGGCAACAACCTCAACCAGCTGGCCCGCGCGGTCAACTCCGGTGGCCAGCCAGCGGACGTCCAGCTCCATGCCGTGCTGATCGCCGTGCAGCGGGCAATCCACCGAGTCCAGACCGCCACCGACCAGCTCCTCGAACACCGCTAGGAACCCCCACCCGTCATGGTCCCCAAGATCCACAAGCGCGGGACGCGCACCATCGGCCTTCTGTACTACCTGTACGGGCCCGGCAAAGCCGAGGAACACATCGACCCGCACCTGGTGGCCTCCTGGGACCACGCCGCCCCCGACCCTGGCCGCGACCCCGAAGTCACCTACAAGCAGCTCCAGGAACTCCTCGACCAGCCCCTGGCCAACCTCCACGAGAACGAGCGGCCGACGAAGCATGTGTGGCACCTGTCGGTACGCAACGCGCCCACCGACCGGACCCTGTCCGACCAGGAGTGGGGCGACGTCGCCCGCCGGATGGTCGCCGCCGCCGGCATCGACGACCCCGAGCAGGGCTCCGGCTGCCGCTGGGTCGCCGTCCGGCATGCCGACGATCACATCCACATCCTGGCCACCCTGGTCCGCGAGGACGGCTACCGGCCCGACCTCGACTTCGACGCCGTCCGCGTCCAGGCCGAAGCCCGGCTCCTGGAGAAGGAACTGGGCCTGCGTCAGCTCAACCCTGGTGACGGCACCGCCGCCCAGCGGCCCACCAGCGCCGAACGCCATAAGGCCGATCGCATGGGACGCGAGCGCACGCCCAGGGAGGAACTGCGGGAGACCGTACGACGTGCAGCAGCCGGCGTTGCCAGCGAGGAGGAGTTCTTCGAGCGGCTGGGCGCCTCCGGAGCGCTGGTCCGCAAGCGCGTTGCACCCTCCGGAGACCTTCTGGGCTACACGGTCGCCCTGCAGGGGGACCTCAACAAGGACGGGGAACCGATCTTCTACCCGGGCTCGCAGCTCGCCGCAGATCTGTCCCTGCCCCGAATCCGCGAGCGCTGGTCCGGCCGCAGGCAGGATGAACCGATCGTCGAGCCGGTGGCCGCGTCGGGGCCGGCGCAGGCCCGGCGTCGGGCGAGCGCGGCGGTGTGGCAGGCGATCCTCGTCATGGACGGGACGGACGACGCGGCGACGGCCGCGTACATCGCCGCGGCCGGCGAGATCCTCGACGCCCTCGCGAAGACGAGTGCCGCCCACACCCGCCGTGAACTGCGTGATGCCGCCTTCGTGTTCGAGAGGGCGTCCCGTTCTCACGTACGAGCCGAGCGTGGGCACGACCGGGCGCTGCGGCAGGCCGCTCGCGATCTCGTCTACAGCGGTCCCGCCCTGGGGCGCGGGGAGGACGGGGCGACGACTGCGATGGTGATCGACGCTGTGTTCTTCCTTGTGACCGTGGCCGGGCACTGGCATGCGAAGAAGGCACACGCGCAGCAGGCCGCCGCCGCCCACCTGGCGGCAGAGCACCTGCGGACCGCCTACCGAGCCGCCTCCGCGCAGCCCATGGGAGTGCTGGCCGTACGGGGCCGGTCGCTGGCTCTTCCGGTGCTGCGCCGCCAGGTCCTCCGGGTCCGGGAAGCGCTGCCGGCGGAGCTGGCGGAGCGGGTCCTGGCCGAAGCCGGATGGTCGGCGCTGGCGGCGACCCTGGCCGATGCCGAGGCAGCCGGGTACGACGCCACCGCCCTGCTGGCCGACGCCGCCGCCCGACGGGAGCTGGGGAGCGCCGAGTCGGTGTCCGACGTGCTGGTGTGGCGGCTGCGCCGCGCTGCGGACCTACCGGCCGACGCCCACGCGATGCCCTTGCCCGACGGCGCCACCGCCTCGTCGGGTCCCACCGGACCGAAGGCCGAGAGCCCGGCAGCGAAGGGCACGCAGCGCCGCCGGAGGTGACCAGGCTTTCAGGAGTTTGTGAGTTGCCGCAGGTGGGGCCCATGGGGCACGCTTCTTGACCCACCGCCGTGTGCGGGGAGCCGACTGGGAGGGGAGCCCGAGTGTTCGGTCGTAGGAAGGCCAAGCAGGATCGTACGGAGCTGGGGCCGGCGGGTGTCCCGTGGCTGGCGCACCCGGAGCCGCAGTGGCCCGACCCGGTGCAGCAGACGCCCGCCCCCGCTCCGGCCGCCCCGGTGGTGGACGACTTCCTGCCGCCGGACTTCCGCATGGACACCGATGACGACCTGGCGGGCCGGCTCATGCCATGGCCGCGCCCCCTGGTCATCGAAGGCGATGTCCGTGCCTGCCCACAGTGCGAGGCGTACCGGGACTGGGTCGTCCTGTGCACCGAGGGGCGGATCTGGCTGCGCTGCCGCGACGGCCACGAGACCCTGGAGCCGCGGCTGGACGTGGCCTGGTACAACCGCAACAGCGGACCGAGCAACGGCAAGTTCGGCACGCTCGAGGAGGGCCTGCGCTCCATCGGCCACTGAACGGGTACCGCGCCCCTGGACCCCTGTGTTCCTTCCCTGCCGCTCCGAGGAGGCGGCCACGGTCAGCACACCCGTATCCGACCCAGGGAACCCACATGCGCCGGCGCCATTCCACCGTCCTCACCAGCACCTGCCTCGCCCTCTGGGCGCTGACCAGCTGTTCCGCCCCGCCCTCCGACACAGCGTCTGCAGCGCCTCGGGCGGAGACCTCCATGCCCACCACCGGCAACCACGAAGTGCTGCCGTCGGAGCGGCTGGCGGACCGGCTGCTCACCGCCGACGATCTCGGCCCCGGCTACGCTGCCCGCCCCGCCGCATCCACAGGCTCGCCCGAGGCGTCCGTCGAGGGCTGCCCGCAGCTGGAGCAGCTGGGCAGCGCCGCAGGCAACCCGTACACGATGTTCCCGAACCAGGGGAAGCGAGTCCTCGTCGGCCCCGGCGGCACCCAGCTGACCGAGGAGCTGTATTCCGCGCCGCCCAAGGACCTTTCCGCGGGGTCAGGCGGATCATGACCGCGATGGGTGCCTGCCCGTCGTACCAACTGGTCACCGCCACCACCGTGGCGGAGGTCCGCACCCAGACGGTGCCGGTGCCCCGTCTCGGTGACGAGCAGTGGGGGCAGGTCCTCACCGTCATCGCCGGCGGGCAGCGCACCGTCGTCCAGCAGACCGTGATTCGCGACGGAGCCGTGCTGCTGGTCATCTCCGGCAGCCCAGCGGAAGTCGCCGTCCATGGGCAGACCGCCCTGGCCAAGGCAACAGCCCGCTGAACCCCCTTGCCCTCATCTTTGTCCTATATGGAGGTTCCGTGACCGAGTTCGTGTCCACCGAGGCCCTCGCCCGTCTCGCCGCCGCCGGCGATCCGCAAGTGCGGCTGATGCTGGCACTCGCTGCCCTCGGAGCAGACCGGACGCAGATCCTTGGCGCCAGGCCCACCGGGCGCCGCGATGAAATCGCGCTTCCGGAGAGCGAGCGAGCCACGGCGGCGTTCGCCGAGCTGCAGTCCCTGCTCGGCGCAGACAACGCCCGGGCGGTGCGCCGCTCCGGCATCCGCCCGTGCTGCCCATCTCACGGAAAACCTGGCTGCAGACGGGGGCCTCCCGGCTGTGCGCTGGCACAAGCCCGGCGACCAGCCGCCCGGAGGTACCACGGGCCACGGCCGATGACCGGTGGCCAAAGGCGACCGCCTTCGCATGGCGCCCCGCCCGACTCGCGCACAAGCGCTGAGGCCGGGCGGGGTATCGGTCGTCGGCGGGCATCGCGACCGTCTTCTGGAGCCGCACATCAATCGATGACCGTATTGCGACGCAAAAGGCCGACGGCCGGACCCAAAGGGGTCCGGCCGTCGGGGTATCAGACAGTCGGTTGCACAGTGAGCTGGCCCTCGCTGCTCTCCGGCAGGGTGTGGCGCAGCACCGGTGCGGGTGAGGCCAGGGAGGCGGCGAAGGCCGCAACGAGATCGTGTGGCGTGCTGGCGGAGAACATGGCGGCCCACAGGAGCCCGCCGCCCATCCTCGGTTCGCACCATGCCTGCCATCCCGCCGCCTCCACCTCGGGATCGAGGACGAGGGGGTCGCCGTCTTGAATACCTTCGTCCGGCAAAGCGGTCAAGGCCATGGTGGCGGCCAGCCGCGGGTCGGACATGGCGGTGGGGATATCTATGTCGCCGATCCAGCCACTGCTGGCGAGCGCGTCGAGAACCGCCTGCGGTCCGGCGTAGCCGTGGGCGGGATCCGGGCGGTCCTCCAGGGCGAGCAGGAAGTCGGTGACGACCTCGGCCGGGGTGCCGGCGGAGAAGTACGCATTCCACTGGGGAAGGCTGGCGGGGGTGGCGCGGGCAGAGACCGTCCATGCCACCGGCTGATCACCCAGGAGGATGGGCTCGTCGGCCAGCACCCACTGCGCCCAGCTCAGAGCGTCCGGAGCGATGTACAGGACGGTGCTGCGAAGAACCTGCCGGGCGTCGTCCGATTCGTCGGGCTCACGTCGGCCTCGCACGAGGGTGAGGCTGGTCCAGCCCGCCGCGGTGAGATGGGAGCCGACCTGGTCGGCAAGGAAGCCATCGTCGCCGGCGAGATGGCGCGGGGTGACCCAGTACGCGGGAAGGGAAGGGAAATCAGGGGACGGGGGCAGAAGTGCTCCTTGTCGTCAGGGGGTGTCGCGGCTCGTATCGTCGTCGGAGACGGCACGCAGCCGCCGTCTACGAGCAGGAGGCTCGACCGGAGGCATCCAGGTAAGGGCCTCGGCGACCGGCCTGGGGAGGTACCCGTATTGCACCGCCTCCGCGTCCTCTGCGAGATAGACGATCGGTCGCCCGTCCTGGTCCGTGCCCACTGTCACGGTGCCCATCTTGTGAGCCATGGGAAAGAAGGGGTTGATCGCGAGCCGAACGCGGGCGGCCGGGTCCGCCGCAGACAGGTGTTCCATCAGGTCGGCGACGGTCATCTCGGCGCCGGGCTCGGGCTGGGGGGCCACGGTTCTCCTCACGGGTGGAAAGCGTTGTGGTGGGTGCGGATGTGCGCCGCGCGGCCTGCGGGAACGGACCACGGAAGGACGCGCGAGCAACTGGAGGACGGGAGGCGAGCGTCCCGGCCTCCAGGCGGAGTGGGCACTACTGCCGTCGAGCGGTGGCGAGCACCTCGGAAACGGTAGCGGCCACGAGCCGTGCCGGGGTCTGCGGATCGAAGACGACACGGTAGCCGGGAACCTTGGCGGTGCCGGTGACGGCCAGGACCCAACCCTCGTCCTCGGCCCCGGGCCGGCCGTCGGGAAACCACCCGAGATAGAGCCTGCCGTCGACCGAGGAGATATGGGTGTCGGCCCGGTCATCGACGATGAGGGTGAAGTCGCCGTTCGCTTCGGGGAAGCAGTCGATGACCTCGGTCGGCTGACCGGGCCCCAGAAGCCAGCTATGCAAGCGCAACTTCTCGATCGTGGTACGGAATCCGGCGTTCGACAGCTCCACGGTCACAAGCATCACCTCTCTGACCTGGTAAAACCCCGAGTTGGGGGAAGGTCGTCTAGGTTCACATGCGCTGCAACGTTGCACCAGTCCTTGCAGGGTCTTTCACGTCTGCCATCAGCGAACTGTCACCCTGTGATCCATGCGAGGCCCTCAGCAGCGAACCCAATCGGACGGGGGTCACCGATGGCAGCCACCATGCCGATCCGCAGCACAGCTGTGATCCGCCGGTCACCTACGAAGCTGAGGACAGCAGCCATTTCTAACGCAGGGCCGCAACAAGGGGTTGCCAGAGGCCATGCACCAGATTGGGAACAACGAGGTGCGCCTTCTGCCGGGCTCGGGTCATCACGACGTACAACAATTTGGAGCCGGTCGGGTACGGCTCTCCTTCGGAGCCGTGGAACTCGTTGCTTCCGAGAAGCAAGATCGTAGTGTCGGCTTCCCGCCCCTTGGTCTGATGGAGGTTCATCACCTGAATCGGGGCTCGTCGAGCTGTCCACGTCCCGACCAGAGCTTCGTCGCGTACGCGGAGAAGCTCCTGCTCGACCGCGGCAGCATCGAAGGAGCCTTGGCCCGCGTGACGTAGGGCAATGCTCGTCTGACGGGCTGCCTGAATCCAGGTCTCCTGGCCGCGGGCAGCACCGACCGTGCCGTAGGCGCTCGTGATCACTTCGGAGAGTCGCCCAATGTCGGGCTGCCCGCCCTCGCCGACCGAGGCCTGCAGGTCCCGTGCCAGTCGCTGCAGTGCGTTGCGCAGGGGCAGGTTGGTCGCCGGGTTGAGCATCTGCTGGGCGAGCGGCACCACCCTGTTGCCCTTGCGTTCCGTGGCCTGGACGTAGACAGCCAGGGCGCGGAGAACCCCAGGGTCGGGAAGGTCAAGGGCGTACTTCACCAGGGACAGCTGCGCGGCGAGTGCCTCACCGTGTGCCTCGGTGAGGCCGACTTGCTCGTGCACGAGTCCGTCCGCGAGGAGCGCGTCGGACAGGCTGGAGGTCGCCACGTTGGTGTGGGTGAAGATGCTGACGGTGTCCCCGGCCTTCCGCGCGCGGCGTGCGAGGTCGATGACTTCGGCATGGCCGTAGCCGCTGGTGTAGTCGGTGACCGAGATGCGCCCCGCACTGGCGGCGGTGCGAATGGCGTCATGGGTGAAGTCGCGTCGCATGGCAGCTTCCGCAGCGGCCGGCAGAGTTCCGCTCGGATCGCGGTAGCTGAGCGGCGGCAGCATGATCCTCACGGCGCCGGACATCTGCATCGTTTCGGCGATCCTCGCGTCGGCATCGATGTGCTTGAAGCCCGCGTAGATGCACTGCTTGGTATCGCCCAGCAGGATGCGGCGTGCAGCCGGCGCGATCTGCTGGAGGAACAGCCATTCCTGGTCGTCAGTATCCTGGAACTCGTCGCAGATGACGAGGCCGTACCGCTTGCTGTAGTGGTTGCGCACCTTTTCCAGGCCCAGCAACTCCATGGCCACTGGGACTAGTTGGCTATAGGTAAGCCCGGGTCCGGCACCGCCGACGAGGCGCTGCGCTTCGCTCAGAACCGAGAGGGGCTGAGGATACCCATGGTGCGGGCCGAAGCTGTTGATGATGCGCCAGGCGAAGCTGTGGAACGTAGCCACTTCGAGGCGCGAGGCCAGCGGTCCGATCACGTCGGACGAGCGGTCGATGATCTGCGCCACCGCGGTGCGGGAGAAGGAGAGGAAGAGGACCCGCTCTGGTGCGGGCAGCCTCGTCCTTCGGCCAGCCTGGTGGGCCGCTCGGCGTCGGAGCGTGAGTCGCTCGTCGGCGTCTTCGATGTGGCGGCGGGCAGCTGCGACGGCAGTTGTGGTCTTGCCCGTTCCGGCACCCCCGAGCACGACGAGAACCGGCGCGGCGCTCTCGACGACGGCCTGCTGTTCTCCCTTGGCCTCGTACGTCACGCTGTGTCCTCAACAGGGCGGCTGACACCCTCAAGGACGATCATCGTGGGGCCGCTGTAGCTGGAATCGGCTGCCGTGGCGATGGCGTCCAGAATGGCCGCCAAGAGTGGCGGGTGCACCACGGGACTCTCCTCTTCCGGCTCCCCATTCTGCGCTTCCGTGACCCCAGGCTGCAGCCCGCGGTACAGGGCGTCGAGGAAGGGCTCGTGCAGGCCCTTCTTGTGGAGTGTCTTGCAGAGGTTCGTGACGGTCTGCTCAGTGGCTTCGGCAGCCAGGGGATCCGGCTGACCGAATACGGTAAGGAGCGAACTGGCCTCCGCGAGCTGAGTCAACTGGACGCCAGCGGTAATCGCGCGTTCGATCGCCGTGTTCTCCGGAAGCTGGACGACGATGTCGCACGCCTTCTTGACTCTGTCGAGTTGATCAGTCGACTGCTGCGAGGGCTTGTCAGCGTCCACTACGCCGATCACGCGGAAGCCGAGCTGCTTGGCGAGATCGGCGATGCGAGGGACCTGGTCGATGCCGCCATCGGAACCCGTCCCAGCGGCGATCAGGCGGACACCATAGGCGGACAGGGGCAGCCTATGAGGAGGGTAGCGCCGGTTAGCCATGCCGAGGACCGCGACGTCGTGCGGCCCTTCGGTGACCGCGACGACGGGCGCGGTGAGCGCGGGCAGCAGCTGCGTGTGGAGCTGGCGGTGCGCAACGAGCTGCTTGTGGTCGCTGACCTGAGGGAGCTGATGGTGGGTCCGCTGGCTACCGTGGCGGACCAGGCGGACCACCTCGCCGGGTTCGAATGCGCGCGCCACTTCAGGCCGGCGGGTCGACAGCCAGGCTTGCCCCGACCGGTTGCGGATTAGCGACGCCAGATGCTCGGCCGTGGCGGCGTCGAGCTGGTCTCCGAAGTCATCGGCGAGTACCACCGCGCCGGGGACGTCCGCGAGCAGCATGGCCTCGGCCATGGAGAGGACTGCGGTCACGGTGCTGCCGTGGTTCGTCAGGGTCAGCGGTCCGGCGGTGTCCAGACGCAGCGCGGCCCGCAGCGTACGCAGAAGTGCGCCGACGGATCCGTCCTCGGTGAAAAAACCAACGTCCCCGGCGGTGATCGGGCTGTCCCCGAGCCGCTTCCCAGTGCCGCCCACGGCCAGGACGGCGTCCACGGCTGCGGTGACGGCCGGGTCCTGGGACAGAACGGTAACGGCCTCGCCGACGGCATCGCGCAGGACTTCAAAGGCGGCGACGGCAGCCTTGGGGTCCCGGTCCTCGATGTACCGTCGCAGGTTCCCGCCTGCTCGAAGCTGCAGGGGCACCCCCGCGTTGAGGGTGATGACTGGAAGGGCCCGGCGCACAGCAGCCGACACCCGCACAAATTGATTGGTCTCCGGATTGCTGCGCAGCGGGTAGTAGACGACGGACTCCAGCGCCTCGGTCTCGGGGTCGTAGCTGAGCCGATAGGTGAGACGAACACACTGGGGAGCGGACGGGTCCGCCTGATCACTCTCGGAGGCCATCCCCATCACATCGAGCGGCTCGAGGTAGCCGTCGACCAGTTGCTCGACCTCCGGGTCGAGATCGGACAGGGTGACCTCCACCTCTGCCACGGACGCCCGGAGCGGCTCTGCCGGCTTGGGCGACGCCGCCTTCAAGTCGGCCTCGGACCCGGGACTACCGTCATCGCGATCCCCGGCCGCAGGCACACTCTGATGGAGATCCGACAATGACGGAGGATGCGCCGCTCCCGGGTCGAGCACGCGCGCCAGGGCCTCGATAGCATCACTGCGGCCAGAACGGGGCACGCCGGCCACAACCGCGTGATCGCGAGGGCGGAGGTCAAGGGACTTCCAGCCCCGGAAGTCCGATATCAACAGTCGAGTCACTCGCACCGCACCATCATCGCGGACAACAGCCTGGTAAACCATGGCATTTACCGCAAGAAGATCAGAACGGGCGTGCGAAGCACGATACGGCCGCAACCGATCGGCGCTCTTCCTGCCGCGGCAACTCTGCTTGGAACTGATCCCAGATCGACTGCGGGCTGTCGACTGGTTCAGGTCCGCGCAGCGGAGGAACGCAGCGGCCCCGCGAACTTCATCGAGTTCCCGGGGCCGGTGATCGTGCTGGTGTGTCAGTTGTCGTCGGTGCGCCGGTGCTGGCCGGTGCCGATGTCGCTCTCGTCGTTCTTACGGCGGCGGGCGGCGTAGACGGCGCCGCCTCCGGCGGCGAGGAGAAGGCCGCCGGCTGCCAGGAGCCACCCGTTGGTGCTGTCGGCGCCGGTGTGGGCGAGGGAGCCTTCGGGCTTGACGTCAGGTGCAGTGGGGGTCGCGGTAGCGGTGCCGATCTCCGGGCTGCTGGAGGGGGATGCCGCATCGGTCGGCTCCCCGGTGCCGGTCGAGGGCGAGCCGGTCGGCGTGGGCTGGGAGGTGGGATCGCCGGTGGGCTTGGCCGTCGGCTTCCCCGTCGGTTCCTCGGTGGGCTTGGCCGTGGCCGCGTTCGTGAAGGCCGCGGTGGTCTCGGCTCCGGGCTTGGCCGTGATCTCCACCGGGGTGGTCTCCAGTCGGTAGCCATCCGGGACCTTGGTCTCGGTGGCGGTGTAGGCGCTGCCGGTCTTCTTACCGACGGGGAGGGGGCCCTTGGCGGTGCCGTCCGGGCCGGTGGTGAGGGTGAAGGCGCCCTTGTCGTCCTTGGCGTCCTTCGGGGCGATGTTGACGATGGCTCCGGCCAGGCCCTTGCCGGTGGCCTTGTCGGTGACCTTGAGGGTGAGGCCGGCGGACTTGTACGGGTCGGTGATTGCCAGGACCTTGGGCTCGCCGGGGGCGACGACGACGTCCTGGTCGGGGACGGTGCCCAGCAGCGGGCTGCCGGAGGCGGTCTCCTTGAGGCGTACGACGCCGGGGGCGAGATCGGAGAAGGCCAGGGTGCCGTCGGCGCCGGTCTTGCCCTCGGCGAGCGTCTTGCCCGCTGAGTCGAGCAGCTGGAAGGCGGCTCCAGGGGCGGGCTGGCCTTCGGGGTCCGTCTTGACGATGCGCAGCCCGGCCTTGTCCGCCGCCGCAGGGGCGCCTTGATCCTTGGGGGCTTCGGTGGACGGGGAGGGGGCTGCGGTGGCGGTGGTGGCCGGGCCGGTCAGGGCGACGGCGGCGGTCACGGCGAGCGCGGTGAAAAGGAAGGGGCGGTGCTTCATCAGGGGTGCTCCGGGCGGGATCGTGCGGTGCGGGACGGTGTGGCACGGGCTCCGAAAGCGGAGCCCGGCAGCGCGGGGGGTCAGCTGGGGGCGCCGCCCGTACGGCGGCGGCGGTTGATCAGGTAGAGGCCGCCGCCTGCGGCGAGCAGGGCGGTGGCTCCGACGGCCAGCCAGGTGGTGGCGTCGGCGCCGGTGTGAGCGAGGGATCCGGGCGGCGTCGTCGGCGGGGTGGTGGCCGGGGGTGTCGCGGGCGGGGTGCTCGGGCTCGGCGGCGTGGTCGCGGTGGGCTTGTCGGCGAGGGTGACGGTGACGTCGGCGCCGGGCCGAGCGGTGAACGCGACCGGTGAGGCGTCGAGTTGGTAGCCCTCGGGGGCCTTGGTCTCGCCGGCCCAGTAGCGGGTGCCCGCCTTGAGCGTGACGTCGAGGGGCACGGTCGCGGTGCCGTCGGTCCCGGTGGTGACGCTGGTGATCACCTTGCCGGGGGTGTGCTTGCCGGTCTTGTCCGTCTCATCGGCGCGGATGGCGATGACCGCGCCCGGCAGGGTCTTGCCGGTGTTCTTGTCGGTCTTCTTCACCGACAGGCGGGCCTTCTTGAACGGGTCGACGAGGTCGAGGGCGTTGGCCTGAGCTGTGCGTCCGGCGGTGATCGTGATGGTCTGCTCGGCGATCAGGTCGTGGACGGGGCTGCCGGAGGAGGTCTCGCGCAGCCGGTAGGTGCCGGCGGGGAGCTTGTCGAAGACGAGGTTGCCCTGTTCGTCCGTCTTGCCTACGGCGACCTGCTTGCCGTCGGAGTCCAGGAGCTGGAACGCTGCGCCGACCAGGCGGGTGCCTTCGGGGTCCTTCTTGCGGATCGTCACGCCGCCGGTGGCCTCGCCGACGGTGATGGCGGCGGAGTCCCTGACGCTGGTAGTGCCCCCGGCAAGCAGCATCCGCTGGGCGGCCGGGTTCTTGGGCGTGAGGACCTGCAGCCCGATGGCGGGCAGCCCCTCGGCCGTCGCGGTGACGCTGGCGGTCCCGGCCTTCTCTGCGGTGAACTCCCAGGCGCCCGTGCCGTTGTCGTTGGTGGTGACCTTGCCGGATGCAGTGCCTGAGCCCGACTCGGCGAGCGTGACGGCAACCTTCGGGACCGGCGTGCCAGCGGTGGTGGTGACCTTCACCGCGACGGTGACCTTCGTCCCGGCGGTGGTGGTCTTCACCGACGGCGTGATCTGGAGGGTGTAGGGGCCCGCGAGCTTCTTGGCCTCGGCGACGTAGCCCTGGGCGAGGGTGCGGGCGGTCGGGGAGACGACCGGGTACGCCAGGCACTGCTTGCCGCGGTCGCCGTCGAGGGCGTAGGTGCCGCCGGCCAGGTACTCGTACACCACGGCGTCGACCGCAGCGGCCTGGGCGTTGTCGCGGGTCTGCCCGTACTTGCCGATCACATAGGCGGCCTGGGCCAGGTTCTCCTTGGTGGCGGGCTTCCCGGTCACCGACGACGTCCAGGACGGGACCGGCTGCGGGTCGCCGTAGCCTCCGGAGTCGGCCGGGCCCTTGCGCTCGGGGTCGGCGCAGTAGGTCTCGGTGTCGCCGTGGACGGCCGGTCCGGGCGGGCCGTAGGCACCGATGTGGCTGGAGGCGGCGTGTCCCTCGGAGTCGGGGATGGTGTAGCCGGGGCCCAGCACCACGGAGGCTTCCGGGGCGGCCATGGCCGTCGCGGGCAGCAGGGTGCCTGCCGCGAGGGCGGCGACGGCGACGGCGAGGTGGGCGGGGTGGGCGGGGCGAAGGCGCATAAGGAGGAGAGGGTCCTGTCGGTGGAGAGGGGAAGTCGGGTGCGGGCGGCGGTGAGTCAGTAGGCGCGATGGGCCAATGACGGCCGAGGGGCGGGGCTTTACGGCAGGAGAGTGGTCACCGCGCCCGGGCGGCAGAGGTCCGAACTTGCCGGGATGCGGCGGCGGGGGGCTGGCTGGTCCGTACCGGTGGAGCGCCGGGGATCCACAGGCGTACGTACTGGTCGATCGCGGCCCGCAGCCGGGTAACGCCGATGCCGACCCACGGGGGGTGCTCGCTGTGGTTCCAGTCGTTGAAGGTGCCGTACTCGCCCTGGCCGGGCTTGTGTCCGAGGCGCCGGTCTCGGGTGTCGAAGGCGCCGTGGTCGGCGAAGCGCAGCACGGCGGTGTCGATCGGTCCTTTGTCGAGGTGCACGATCTGCAGTCGCAGCCCGTCGTAGCGGTCGGCGTAGATCGTGGGGGCGAAGTCGATGCGGAGCCGCAGCGGGAGGTCTGGGGCGGGGGCGGCGTAGTAGGCATGGCCGACGACGGCGGCCTCGGGGTAGGGCAGCGTGAGGTGGTCGGCGAAGAACTGTTCGGTGAACAGGGCCAAGGGGGGTCCTCGTTGTCGGTCAGCGGCGTACAGCGCCGCGGGCGGGAAGGGCAGCGGAGGGGGTGGTGGCGGTGCTCCAGCGCGGCACGCTGCCGACCGCGACGGGCGGGCGGACGCCAATGCGGGGGCGGAGATCGCGGGGAGTCGGCACCGGAGGGCGGGGCGGTACGACGGGCGTGAGCTGCGCGAGGGCGGCGAGCTGACGGTGGAGGCCCTGCTGCCAGCGGGCCACGGGAGTTGTCTCGGTGAACGCCTCCGCGGTGGCCGCGATGAGGTGGGAGGGCGTACGGGGGCTGAACGTGATCTCCGCGCGGGTGCCCCAGCCGGGAGGGCCGGCCCACAGTTCCGTCCCGTCCGGCAGGTCGCGGCGGGAGCGGTTGATGTAGACACCCGCGTTGCTGTCGGGGGCGGTCAGCTCCACGGTGCCGACCTCGGCGCCCGTGCGCTGCCAGCCGGCGGCGACCAGCGGTGCCAGGCTGTCGGCCCAGTACGCCGACGGGGCCGCGAGGAAGCGGTCCTGGCCGTCGGCCCAGTCCCGGGCGAGGGCGGTGGTGAGGGCGGCGACGAGCTCGGGCGGGGTGTTCTGGTTGACGATCGCGGTCCACTGCGGTCCGGAGACCGCGTCGGGCGCGGCGCTGATCGTCCACAGGTCGTAGTCGTCTCCGGCCCAGCCGATCCGGATGCGGTGGTCCGGGCTGGTTATGACGAGCTGGTGCGGGCCCTCGTCGAGGTGATGGTGGGGCCAATGCTTGACGGGGGCGAAGCCGGCATCGCCGTAGCCGGGCGATCCGGCGAGGTAGCGGGGGGTGACGTAGACGTCGCCGTCCACGGTGGCGGCGGCCTGGGGGGCGGATGAAGGCAAGGGCGTCTCCACGAACGAAGGGGGTGCGGTCAGAGCGTGGCGGTCAGGGCAGCCGGGGCGGCGAGGGCCGGCCGGGGAGGGAGCGCGGAGGGCAACACGGTGTCCAGCTTCCGGATGGCGGCGAGGTCGGCGAGGACCTCGCGCTTGGCACGGGCGCGCAGGGCCGGGGTGAAGGTGTCCGGCTCGAGCCTTCCGTCCGCGGTGGCGTACGGGCGAAGGCGGGCCAGGATGCGGGCGGCGGCGGCAGGCTGCGCGGCGACGAGGCGGTCGAGGGCCGCGTCGATGGCCTGGCGCCGTAGATCGTGGTCGGGGGCGGCGCGGCGCCGGTCGGTCACCGTGATCGCGTACTGGTGGATCAGGCGGTTGTGCTCGGCTCGGCGCTGCCAGGCCGCGACCAGGAACCGGCGCGCATTGAGGACCTTGAAGGCGTCGGGTTCGGGGATGTCGGCGAACCCGTTGGGCAGGGAGCCCAGGGCCGAGGAACTGGAGGCGCGGGCCACCGGCACGGTCAGGCTGGTCAGTTCCTCCAGTGCCGTGTTCCAGCGCCGCTGCAGCAGCGGGTGGCGCAGCGCCGGATCGCGGTCGTTCTGATTGCGGGCGTCATCGGCGACAGCGCTGCGGAAGGCCACGGCTCCCATGGACAGCAGGCGGTCGACCTCCGCTGTGCGGGGCGCGGGGAGGTAGCCATCGGCCCAGCCTTCCTCGACGGTGTCGAAGATGTCCTTGGCCAGCGGGCGCGCGGGCAGCCCTGCGGCGGCGTGAGCCTGGGCGAGGAGCTGGGCGAAGAGGACGGGATACGCCTGCGAGAGCCAGCCCCGGGTCGTGGTGACCGTGTCCGTCGAAGGAGTCTCCTCGGATTCGCGCGTGCGGTCTTCGGACCGGCGCAGCGCGGCGGTTTCCCGGTGGACTTGGTGGCGGGCGGTACGGACCTGCCTCAGCTGGCGGGCGGTGCGGGTGGTGCGCGGGTCCTGGTGGTAGGCCATCCGCTCGACGGCGACCTGGAGGTCGCCCTCGGCGAAGGTGAGGGCGTCACGCAGTTCGTGCAGGCGGGCGGGAGCGTGGAGCAGGTCGTGCTGGGCGGGGCGGAGGTGGCCGCCGGCATCGGCTATCGCGGCCGTCACCAGGTGCTCGAAGCGCTCCTGCAGGTAGTGGGCGAACGCCTCGTCGTCGAGGGCGGCCACTTCGCGCAGGCGGAGGCGAAGGTGCTGCGGCTGGGTGGAGTCGGTGGGCTCGGGCATGGTGGTCCTGTTCGGGATGGCAGGCGGGGTGGGAGGGGTCAGGCGGGGAGCGGGCGGCGGGTGGCCGGATGGGTGCGGAGTTTCGCGAAGGCCACGGCCAGGCCGACGGCCTGCAGGACGGCGCAGGCGGTGATGGCGTGGCCGAGCAGGTCCGGTGGTGTGAGCGCGACCAGGGCTCCGGCGAGGGGGAACGGCGCGAGGAGCAGCAGGATGATCAGCGAGAGGGTGCTGCCGAACACCTCGGCCGGGACGAGGTGGGCGCGCAGGGTGCGCAGCACCACGGTCATGCCCGCTTCGCCGGCCATCAGCAGCGCCACCAGGACCAGGAAGACGGTGTAGGTGTCGGCGGCTGCCAGAGCTAGGCAGGCCAGGGAGGCGAGGGCGGCTGCGGCAGCTCCTACCGGCCACAGGCCGGCGCGGTCGATCGCGAAGCGGGCGAGGGTGACCATGGCCAGGGAGGCGATGGCGGCGGCCGACCAGACGAGGCCGACCTGGCTGCTGGTGCCGCCGAGTTGCTTGATGACCAGGACGGGGCCAGCGGCCTGCACGAGGCCGATCGCGCAGTTGGACAGCACCAGCCCGACGCACAACCACCCCAGGGCGGGGAGCGACCGCAGGGTCCGCCATCCGATCTTGAGGCCCTGGGCGACGGGTACCGGGGCCTCTTGGGGCCAGACGGGACGCTGACGGGGGGCCAGGGCCGCGCCGAGCAGGGAGCAGGCGGCGATGATCAGGAGCATGCCGGTGGCGCCGCTGTACTGGAGCAGCACGCCGGCCAGGGCCGGGCCGGCCAGGGTGGCGCCCTGGTCGATGCCCAGCAGGACGGCCTGGACGCGGTGGGCATGGCCTCCGGCGTCCCGGCTCGCGGCGCCGCCCGCGGTCTCGGCCGCGATGTAGGAGAACTCGGTGAGGACGCCTGTCGTGGCGGCCAGTGTCATGACGGCAATCACGGCGCCGGTTCCCTCGCCCACGGAGGGCAGGACGGCGGCTGCGGCGAGGACGACCGCCGCGCGCAGGACCGAGGCGATGCGAAGGACCCGTGTGCTGCCGAACCGGTCCACGGCGGCGCCCGCGAGGGCGAACGCCCCAAGGCGGGGAACCCATTCGAGCATGAAGGCCAAGCCGGTCAAGGTGGCCGAGTCGGTGACAGCCAGGACGAGCAGCGGGATGCCATACGTACTCATCGCGAAGGCGCCGGCATCGGCGGTACGCGGGACGTAGACGCCGCGTACGGGTCCGAAGTCGGGAGTGCGGACATGTCGGCCGGTGGGTGGCCGCAGGACGGCAGCGTGCTTGGGGGGCATCGTCTTTCCGGGGTGGGGCGGATACGTTCGGGGAGCAGACCGGCTGGACGGTGACGGCGGTCCGAGCGGGCGGCAACAGCGGCTAGCGGGGCGTCGAGACCGAGTGACGCGGGTGGCTGTGGCGTGGACGGCGGTGGCGGCCCAGGCGTCGGCCGGGGCCGAGTTTGGGGCGGGCGGCGATCAGGACGGTCAGCGCAGTTGCGGCGCCCGCGGCGGGCAGGGCAGCGAGGATCTGCGGGCTGGTGGAGAGGGCTCCGGCGAGCGCGGTGCCGGCGGCCTGCCCGGTGCCGACCGAGAGGATCAGCCAGGCGTACGCCTCGGTCGTGCGGGAGGCCGGGGCGAGGGCGTCCACCGTGTGGAAGCCATTGGTGATGATCAAGGTGAGGAAGAGGCCCGGTATCCCCACGAGGCCGACGGCCGTTCGGGGGCCTGGGTCGGCCAGCAGGGGAAGCCAGCCGAGGAGGAATAGGACGCTGGTGCAGAGAAGTTGCGTGGTCGTGGTGCCGGGCCAGGTCCTGCGGGCGTAGACCAGGCCGCCCAGGAAACTGCCGGTGGAGAACATGGCGGGAAGGAGCCCGGACAGCATCGGCTGCTCCTGTACGGCGGCCATGTCCGCGGCCCAGACGTTCATCGCGCCGAGCGTGAACCCGGTCCCCGCCAGGCCGGCGAACAGCATGACCAGCCCGCTGCTCATCAGCCGTCCGGTACCCGCGCCGCCCTCTGTGGTCGGCCGCCATGTCCTCGACGGACCGGCGGTCAGGACGATCGCCGAGCCCGTCAGGCCGAGTGTCGCGGTCGCCAGCAGAGCGGTATCGGGGCCGTGCGCGGTCGCCAGCCACGAGGCGAGCAGTGGGCCCACCACGTAGAGGAGTCCCTGCGAGCCGGTATCGAGGGCCTGCACGACGCGCCGCCGCCCCGGATCCGGCAGGACCGTCGGCCACAAAGCCCGCAGTCCGGCTTCCAGGGGCGGGGTGATCAGCCCGGCGAACCCCACGACTGCGGTCACCACCACCTGTTGTCCGTCGGCACCGACCCACGGGAGCGCCAGCAAGCAGGAGGAGTTGAGCACGGCGGCCGGGATGGAGATCCGGGTCTGCCCGTACCTGTCCATCAGCCGGCCCTTGACCGGCTGGGAGAGGCCCGAGGCCAGGCCGTAGAGCGCGGCGAGGAGTCCGCCGAACGCCAGCGTCCCGCCGCCCGCAGTGATCCACAAGACCAGGGAGACGGGGACCATGCCGTTGGGCAGGCGCCCGATCAGGGTGCCGCCCAGCAGGCGGGCAACGTAGCGGCTGCCGAGGACGGATCCGTACGTGGCCGGCGGGGCGGTGGCGGTCGAGCGAGCGGTCAACGGGGGGCTTTCCGTCAGGGCTCAGCGCCAGGGCGCCGGGAGCGAGGGGATACCGGCGGCGGGCGGCCGGAACATGGCAGTGGTCGGTTGGGGGTCACCGGCTCGGTCCGCTGGTCGGTGCGGAGAACAGGTCCATGGGCCGCCACCCGGTGGCCGGGGCGGGGGCCGGCGGCTGGGCTACGGCCACGGCCGGGCTGGTTTTGCGGGCCTGGTGGGCGGCCCACTGCCCGGAGCGGGTGGCGGCCGGGATGCGGGGTGCGCCCCAGACGGGGTGTGCCTGGGCCTCGGGAAGCGGGCGGGCGGTGGCCCAGGTCGAAAGAGCCAGGTAGATCGGGGCGAGGGCCTGGCCCGGGGCGGTCAGCTGCAGCGAGGCGGCGTCATCGCGGGTGACGGCGACCAGGCCGTCGTCGATGAGCCGGCGGATCGGCGGGTAGATCGCGCTGGGGCTGTGGTCGGGCATCGCCTCGGCCGAGAGTGCGGCCATGGTCGAGGTCCCGCGGGCCTTGAGGGTCCACAGCAGCACGGTGGCGTGGCGGTGACCGATCACGGCGAGGGTGTCCTCGGCGTTCTGCGCAGCCGGGATCCGCTCCGGCTCCGTCTTGCCGGTGACGGGGTTGAGGACGAGGTTCTTCTCCAGGTGTCCGTCGCCCCAGCCCGCCAGGGCGGTCAGCGACGGCATCAGCTCCCGTCCTCGGGCGGTCAGGCCGTAGGTGACGTGCAGTCGGGTCTGTGCGGTGCGCTCGACGAGCCCAGCATCCGAGAGCGCCCGCAGCCGCGGGTGGAGCTGGCCGTCGCCGAGCCACGGCAGGTGCTCCTTGAGCTTGGTGTAGCGCAGCGGGCCGGGCTGGGAGGCCAGCGTCATCAGCACCCACACGCTCCAGCGCGGCGTGATCATCTCCAGCGCTTCGGCAACGCGGGGCAGGTCGTTGGAAGGCAGGCGGGCAGCAGCCAAGGCGGTAACTCCAGACGGCGCGGGGTGGATGAGAAGAAGGAGAAAGGAGGGGGGTCAGCGCGAGCGGGCAGGCCCGTCAGACGCGACCGGCGGCATGGCCGGTGTGACGGCCGCGGCCCGGGAGGCGGGCGCCGGGGACTCGGTGTCGGGGACACGAGCCAGGCTGTTCAGAACCTCGCCAAGAACCTGGGCGTGGGAGTCGCGGACGGTGACTGCGTGTGCCAGGCGGCGGGTGGCGTCGGAGATGTGGCCGACATCCACGGATTCGATCGTGCGGTCGGGGTGAGTCAGCCGGTGCAGCTGCTCGGTGTGGAAGGCGACGGCGCGGTCGGCGTACTGCAGGGCATCGAAGCTGTTGAGCAGGGCGTAGCGCATGCTGCCGGGCACGGCGTCCGCGGCGAGGCCGGTGACCGGGCGGCCGTAGAGCGCTTCGATCTGCGCGCCCGCCGCCCGGGAGGCGGCGTACGGATCGGGCACTCAGCGCCCCCGTGCCGCCGCCACGCCCTCGACGCCGGTGGGCGCGGGCCGTAGGCCGCTGGCCGCTGCCCACGACAGCGGACCGGACCTGGAGGGGGGCGGCCGGCGGACGGGCGGCTGGCGGCGGCATCGCGGAGAGCAGCTTCTCCAGCGCGATGCGGTAGCCGGTGCGGCCGGCCAGTGCGGCCTCCAGCCACTCGGCGTCGAACCGGAGCGTGTCCGAGGACAGCGAGTCCAGTTCGGCGTCGGGGGCCATGGCAGCGTGGACACGGTCGCGGACGCGTACGACCTGGGCCTCGGCCACGGCGAGGAAGGCGCGCAGTTCCAGGGCACGGACCAGGGCGGGCGAGCTGCCGGGGCGGACCGCGCGCTGGTGCAGCTGGTCCAAGGGCCCACCGAACACCTGCTCCAGGCGGGCGTCTTGGGTACTGGGCTTGCAAGCGTCGCTCATCGGGCACCGCCCCTGATCCGCGCGGGCTGTGCCGGGACGGCAGTGGGCAAGGTCGTTGTCATCCGGGGTCCGAAGCGCCGCTGGATGCGGGCCTGCTCGACGGGGGACTCCAAGAGGAACCGGAGGACCTGCGCCCGACCGTCACGGGCGGCAACCGCGTAGTTCACACGGTGGGCCAACTCCATCACCGGGTCGTCCAGCACGTCCCCCGGCGCCGTCTCCAGCGCGGAGACCAGAGCGTCCTCGGCCGTCTCCACTCCCTGCTGCGCCTCGGTGAGCAGCGCGTACCAGCGGACCACCTGGGTGGCACTGGGGTAGGCGTGCGGAGCGGCCTGTACGGCCTGGGCCAGTTCGGGCAGCCCCAGGCTGAACTGGGCCTCGATCCGCTCGGCGAACAAGCCGAGCACGTCGCCGTCGAAGACGTCGGGGATGTCGGACACGAAAGGTGGCTCCTGGAAGAGGGGAACGTACGGGCGGGTCAGTTCGGGCGACGGCTGCCGTCGCGACGGAGGTCACCGTCGTCAACCCAGCCGGTGATGCCCGAGGCGGTGGTGACGTGCAGCCAGGCGCCGTCGGTGACCGAAGCCGTGAACGGCTCCCCGCGCCGCAGCACACCGACAGCCGCGGAGTCACCGTCGGCACGGGCATGGACTGCGAAGGCGAGCACCGGCTCGGCCCGCCGAGCCGAAAGGGGCGTGACGGGGCTGAGTACCGCGGTGGCAGCGGAACGGGATGAGGTGCCACTCAGGACGGTGGCGGTGATGGACGCGGGTGTGTGGCACACAGCGGATGGCTCCAGACCAGGCAGAACAACAGGAAGTGACCGCCCTCAGTGGGGCGGTGGTGTTGCAAAGGGTCTGGAGAATCCCCGGTTTCCGAAACCGGGGATCGGCGGCTATATTGCGCGCCGCCGGTCCGCCGAAACGGGGTCGGCGAAAGCCGTGTTCAGCGTCCTTGAGGCCGACGGGAGACCGGCGGCACGGGTGTCGCCGGGGCGGTCTGGGCCGGGCTGCGGCGGGCGGTCGGAGCCGGCGGCGGTAGCGCAGGGGCCTCCTGGTCCGACCATGCCTCCCACCAATCGACCGCTGCGGCGTACGTCTCGAACCCGCCTTCGCGCAGGGTGTGAGTGTCGGAGTCCCAGTCGAACTGCTCCAGCAGGATCCGGAATTCCGGCGCCGCCTGGGGGTCAAGGGAGCGCAGCATCACGACCGTCTGTACGGGGTCGCGCATGTCGTCGGTGTAGCTGGCCAGCAGGGCGAAGTGGTCACCATCTCCGCGGACGCGCGCCTCCAGGGCCCTGGTGCGGTCGTCTGCGGGGTTGTGCACACCCTCCGGTGCGTCGAGCGCGTCGGAGGAACAGCCTCGGGCTATCAGGTACGACTGGGCCATCGCGTACAGCGGGAGTTCCTTGGAGTCGACCTCGAAGGTGCGGGCGCGCAGGTCACGGGAAACGTGAACGGCTCGGAGCTGCGGGCTTCCCGGAATGCCGTACGTGGCTCCCTCGTCGAGGAGGACGAAGTAGGCGTCGGTGTACGTGCGGTACTCGCCGAGCACCTTGAAGGAAGAGATGTCGAGATCTTCGTAGTGCTGCTGGTGGCCGTCATCGGCGGGCTCGAAGCCGTCCAGTTCGTAGTCGGGTCGGTGAAGAGGCACGTGTGGCGGGCTTCCTTCTTCAGGGGCGGAGGGGGACGAACCCCGGGGCACCTTGGGTCAGTGCTGTCGGGCTTGTGCCGGCCAGGCCCCGGCCGGGCGGGCAGGCAAAGGCGTGGCCATGGCCGGTGGACGGCGGGTGCCCAGCAGCGCGGTCCGGCCGGTGTCGGTCAAGACGACCGGCTGGCCGACGGTTAGCGCCCGGGACGTGTCCCGGGTGACGAGTCCGTGGGATTCCAGGCGCTGGAATGCCGGAAGGTCGATGAGACGGCCCTGGACTGTTCGGACCGAGACCCGGTGGGTGAGGAGGTGTTCGCGCATCGTGCCGCCGCCGGCGAGCGAGAGGAGCGCCGCGAAGTCGTGCGCCGTCAGCTCGTCGTCAGCAGGGACGAGGGCCGGGGCGGCGGCCTTGACCGCCTCCAAGGCGGCAGCGACACCCTCCTGCAGCCGGTCGCGGGCGGCCGTGGCCTGGGCCAGGTCGTGCACAGTCCGGCGCAGGCGGTCCAGGAGCGGGATATCCAGGGGGTAGCTGCCGGAGGACAGGCGCTTCAGTACGTTGCGGTGGTACGCGACCGCGCCCTCGGCATTCACCAGTTCCCGGTGTACGGCAGCGAGCGCGGCCCGCTCCTCCAGGAGCAGCCCGCGGAGATGGTCGTGATGCAGAACGGTCAGGTCGCCGACGACTTGCTCAATGGCGGCGTCCAGGGCGGTTGCCGGGGATTCGCGGGCGGTCACGACGGGCGGCAGTCGCAGTCGGCCGGGATGGCGGCCAGAAGGGCCGAGCGGCGGTAGGACTTGCGGCGCCGGCCGTCGCCGAGGGTGATCTCGCGGCTGGCCACCTCGTACGGGCGCAGCAGGGTGGCCAGGCGGGTCTGGGTGAGTTCGGCGTACGGCCAGCGTCCTTCGGCGATGCCGGGCAGGGTGCGCAGCTCCGCGACGAGGTCGGCGGAGGACAGTGCGTCCGGGCTCCCGTGGAAGGCGAAGACGTCCAGGCAGGCGGCCAGGATGCACGGGGCGGCGAAGGCCGAGATCGCGTTCTCGGCGGGGCGACTGAGTACGGTCGGCGGCTGCTCGGGGTCGGTGCACGGCGAGCAGCAGGTGTCGGCGCCAAGGAGGTACGAGACCTGTCGGCCCGCCTGCGCATGCTCGACCAGCAGATTGCTCAGGTCGTCGAGTTCCTTATCCTGAGCGGCTTCGGTGGTGGGCTGCGGTCGGCTGGCCCAGGCGCTCAGTTCCGCCTCCACTTCCAGCTGACGTTCGCGAGCATCCAGCAGGTCCTGGTGGCGCGGATGCGGCGCCGGACGGGGCGCGAGGAGGGCCGTCATCAGGGCCTGGAGCAGGGAGGCTGACTGGGTGAGGTTGGTCATCGCGAAGGACCCTTCGGGGAATTCGTGGTGGCGATGCGGGCGGGTGCGGGGAGTCCGGGGACCGGGAACGCTGCGGCTGGAGGCGCCGGCGTGAAGGCAGGGCGGGGCCGGACTTGTGGTGAGAGAGAACGAGCCGCGTACGCGCGGGGCCCGGCTGCGGGGCGGGGGCGGCCGACGCGGGCCCGGACGGTGTCGTAGATGTCGTGCTTGGCGCGGGGGCGTACGGCGACGACGTGAACGTTGGTGCGGTGGCTGGAGCCGGGCGGGGCCGGGCGGTAGTCGTAGACGATGCGGTACTGCACCCGGGAGCCGAGGTAGAGCTTGCGGTAGCCGGTCAGCTCGGCGGTGAGTTCGGGCCCTCTCACCTGGGCGCGCACGACGTCCTGGATGAGGGCGAGTCCCAGGTCGCGCATGTCGCCCGGAGCGGCGAGCAGGTCGTTGAGGGCATCGGGGTGAAAGGAGAGGCCGAACGCCGGCGGAGGCTGCGGTGGGTGCGTCACAACGCGGCCCCGTCCGGGGCCAGGGTGCCGCCGGTCGTCTGGGCCTCCGACTCGCGGGCGGCGGACCGTGCGGAGGGGCCCGGCCCGCGCAGCAGGCGATGCTCGGCACGGTCCGGGTCGGTCTGGCAGGCGCTCAGGGGGCCGCCGGGGGCACGGACGTAAGCCATGCAGTGGGTGAGGAAGTCCCGGTGCCACACGAACATGCCACTGGGGCCGGCCTCGGCGTCCTTGTGCTGGTGGTAGGCCATCCACAGTGCGTGCAGCCACGCGACGACGTCGAGGTGCTCCTGCCACTGCTCGCACCATGGTGCCGCGGTGGTGATCTCGGCGCCGTAGACGTCCATGAGGTGGTCGTCCACCCAGTCGGTCAGCGCAGCGATTTCGTCCTCGTACTCCTCGCCTTCCAGCTCCAAGATCGGCTTGGGGTCCGGCGGCGGGGTGGGGGTGGTGAACGACGGCATGGCGGGGAACCCGGCGAAGGGCATGCTCGCGGCCATCGGGTCCGCAGGCGGCACGGAGGCCAGTGTGTCGATCATGCGGGCCTGCTCGGCCGACTGGTCGAGCAGCTTGCGGACGGACGCCTCGATCGATTCGAGGTCAGCGTCTGGCAGACGGACCGGCTCTATTTCCCCGCCATGGCGGGGCTCGGCAGATTCGGACACGAAAGGGGTTCTCCTTGCAGCCAGGGCCGTGAATTCGATGGCCCTGATGGTCCGGAGAATCCCCGGTTTCGGAAACCGGGGATCTGCCGCTATATTCCGCCTGCCACGGGATCGGGCTGTGGTGCAGCCCGGTCAGGAGGTCAGGTCGAAATCGCCCTGGGAATGCACCTGCCGGACCGTCTCGGTGAGGCGCTCGGAGGCAACAGCCGCGTACTCCTTCGTCTTCTCGATGCCGATGAAGTCGCGACCCTCCAGCAGCGCGGCGACCCCGGTGCTGCCCGATCCGGCGCAGAAGTCGAGCACGGTGCCGCCGAGAGGGGCGATCTTCACCAGCTCCCGCATCACCTCGACCGGCTTCTGCGTGATGTGCCGGCGAGCCTTGCCCGAGGGCTGCGAGGCGCTGTACAAGCCGGGCAGGTAGACCGGGTTCGCGGCGGCGTCGATCTTGCCCTTCGCGCCCCAGACGATGAATTCGCAGTCCTGCCGGAACTTACCCTTCTGCGGCCTGGCCTGCGGCTTGTGCCAGGTCAGGACGCCCAGCCACAGCCAGCCAGCGGCCTGGAGCGCGTCCGTGGTCGCCGGCAGCTGCCGCCAGTCGGTGAACAGCAGCGCCGTGCCCCCGACCTTGGTGGCCCGGTGGGCCTCGGTCATGATCTGGGTCAGCCAGAGCGTGTACGAGCGCTGGTCCATGTTCTCGCCGACAAAGTCCGGCAGGGCGTGCTGGGCGTCCGCGGAGACGTACTTCTGGCGGGCTGAGCGGCTCGTGCGCTCCTTGGCAGTTCGGCCGCCGCTGTTGTACGGCGGGTCGGTGATGACGGAATCGGCGCAGCCGTCGGGCAGAGTCGCGAGCACGCTGAGCGCGTCGCCCTGGTGAAGGGAAAACGACAAAGGGGAACCCCAATTCAGTGAGGGATGCAGACGGGAAGGCTCCAGACCGTGCGGCGGCCATCGCAAGACATGCGGGCAGGCGGCGCGGGGAGGTCCCAAACTGTAGGTGACGATTCCCGGTTGAGACGCATCGCCGACCAAGAACCCCGGAAATCAGGCGGATTCCGCCCGTGATTTCGGTGACCGGGGATTCGGGCTTACTGTCTTGTCACTGCCCGGCGGACACCGCTGATGGCGACCCTTCCCCGTTTCCCCCTCTCCCGCAGGAGGCCCCTGTGTTCCGTCCGTGACCCCGCACGCAGCCATCGCTGCCGCCTCGCCGTTCCCTGCCCGCCCGCCGCAGACCCTGACAGGGAGGCCGCCCATGTACCGCCCGTAATCCCCTTCCGCCCTGGTGGGCGAGGCAACGCTCACCAGGCACCCCAGTTCGATCCCGGTTTCCCGCCCCGGCACCCCTCCAGGAGTTCGCTGATGTTCCGCCCGTAAGACGCCCCGCCGTCCCGCTCTCCACCAGCCCGCCGCTGCGGGCCACTCCTTGAACGTCCCAGGAGGCACACCCATGTTCCGCCCGTAACCTCCCCCGTCCCACCGGGTGTGTGAGGCAACACGCACCCGAGCCGGGGCTCTTCGCCCACCTCCACCGCTCCGGCCGCACGGCCCTCCCCCTTTCACACCGTGCGGCCGGAGCCCACCCCGAGGACCTCCCCGTGACCCCTTCCTCTCCATCCCCACGTGACATCCCCGCAGCCCGCCGGCCGGAGGCCGCCCGGGAGTGAAAGGCATCGCCGCCGCGATCGGCGTGCTCTGCCTCTCCCCCGCGCTGCTCGCTGGCACCGCCGTCCTCGCCGCAGCCGCGAGCCACTCCCCGCGCCCGGGCACCTCCTGCGTCACCGACTCGGTCGACACCGACGCCGTACGGCGCCAGGTCACCGCCGTGCTCGGCGGGTCAGGCGCTCAGAACGTCCACGTCGAGGGACTGGACCTGCCCGCCGAGCAGATTCCCCACGCCCGGACCATCGTCGCCACCGGCATCACGCTCGAAGTGCCCGAGCGCGGCCAGATCGTGGCCCTGGCCACTGCCATCCAGGAATCCCGGCTGCGCAACCTCGGCTACGGCGACCGCGACTCGCTGGGCCTTTTCCAGCAGCGGCCCAGCCAGGGATGGGGTACCCCCGCCCAGGTCCGCGACCCCGCCTACGCCAGCACGAAGTTCTACCAGGGCCTGCTGAAGGTCCCCGGCTGGCAGCAGATGACGGTCACCCAGGCCGCGCAGGCCGTCCAGCTGAGCGGATTCCCCAACGCCTACGCCCAGTGGGAGCCCCTCGCCCGCGCGCTGCAGCAGGCCATCGCCCCGACGCTGAAGGGTGCCCAGCCGCCCGCCGACGACCAGACCCCGGGCATCCCGGCGACGGACCCATGCGCTCCAGGCGAAGACGGCAGCGGATCTGGACCGATCCCCGAAGGGGCCGTCCCCAAGGGGTACTCGATCCCCGCCGACGCCGACCCCCGCGCCAAGACGGCCATCACCTGGGCCATGAACCAGCTCGGCACCCTCTACCAGTGGGGCGGCTCGTGCCTCGCGCCCCACGGCCCGGACCCCATGGGCCGCTGCGACTGCAGCTCGCTGACCCAGCAGGCGTACAAGAAGGCCGGGATCACCCTGACCCGGACCACGTACACCCAGGTCAAGGAAGGCAATGCCGTCCCGCTGAACCAACTTCGCCCCGGCGACCTGGTGTTCAGCCGCGGCACCCCGGCGGTCCCGGAGCACGTGGGCATCTACGCCGGCCACGGCTACGTCATCGAGGCCCCGCGCACCACAAAGCCGGTCCGCTTCAGCACCCTCGCCGACTACGCCGCCCACAGCGCACGCCGTCTCCCGTGACACCGGTCCGCCCGGCTGACCCTTGAGGCACCGGGCGGACCGGACCACCTTCGCGCCGCAGAGCGCCCCCCTCCCCCTTTTCCTTCCTGTTCCCCGGCAGGGCCCGTCGTGTCCTGCGCATGCAAGGAGCGCACCACCATCTCCCCCGCCAATCTCACCCCACCCCTGTCCGAACGCCTCACCCTGCTTGCCTACGATCCGGGCGTCTCGCCCAAGGGCGGCGGCCTGCCCGGCCTCGACGTCCTGCGCACCGTCGTGAACTCGATCAACCTGTTCGGGATCGTGGCCGTGGTCGGCGCCCTGGCCGTCAGCCTCGGCGTCTGGGCCTGGGGCCACCACTCCGGCGGCCACCAGGCCGAAGCCAACGGCAAGAAGGGCGCCGTCGTGGCCGCGGGCGCGGCCCTCGGCCTGGGCGCGGCCAACGGCATCGTGGCGTTCTTCAGCGCGCTCGGCCAGCAGGTCCGATGAGGAAACGTTCCCTCGACGTGCTCGGCCTGGGCTGGCAGCCACCCCGGCGCGTCCTGCTTTTCGCCGGTGTACTGGCCACGCTGCTGGTCCTCGCCGGCGCCGTCGCTTGGTGGACCGGGAGCCACCAGAGTCCCGAGGCATCCGGCAAGCAGACCAGCCCGACCGGTGCGCCGAAGTCCCCCTCCGCTCCCGTGCCGACAGCGCCCGCAAGGGGGTCCACGGTCGCCGGGCCGCCGCCGATCTCCGATCCGCTCGCGTTCGCCCGGGCGACCGCGGTGATGCTGTGGACCTTCGATGCCCGCACTACCAGCCGCGACGCCCAGCTCGCCGGCATGCACAGCTGGATGACCGGCGAGTCCGCATACGCGGACTGGGACTCCGTCCAGGCCCAGATCCCCGACCCGTTGCTGTGGTCACGGCTGAAGGACAACGGCCAGCACGCGAGCGCCACCACGTCGGAGGCGCACTTTCCGTCCGCGTTCAAGCAGGCCCTGGCCGACAACCCGCAAGCCATCACCGAGGCGTACATCTACGCCGTCACGGTGCGCGGCAAAACCCAGCTCGCCTGGAACGGCGGCGGAGGCGGTGCCGAAGACCGCCAGATCACCCTCGCCGTCCAGTGCCGACCCGGCAAGGACTGCCGCCTGGTCGCCATAGCCCCGCGCGTCGCCCCGTAGCTACCGCCTGTACCTCCCGAAAGGACGCCCGACGTGGGCTTTTGTGACCTGCCTGTCGCTGGCTACCTCTGCAAGGCCGGCGATGTGATCGACTTCGCCTCCGATCCCGTCGGCGCGATCGGGAAGTGGATGGCGGAAAGCGCCGGTGACGTCGCCGCCGCAGCAGCGGACCTCGCATCCAAGGCCATCGACCGCACCACCAACATCGACCTCGGCGCGGGATGGTTCCGCGACAACTACGAGACGATTCTGCCGATTGGCCTGCTGCTGCTCGTCGCGACGTTCTGTGCGCAGTTGGTGAGAGCCGCGATCAAACGCGACGGCCAAGCCCTCGCCCAAGCGGTGACCGGAACGGCCTCCGGCGTCTTGTTCGCCTTCTGCGCCATCGCCTTCACCACTGTCGCCATCGAAGTCGTCGACGCCCTGTCCACCGGGCTGTTCGCGGCTTCCGGGACGGACATCTCCTCCGCCGTGCGCAGGATCGTCAAGGTTCAGCAGATCAGTTCCATTGCCGGAATGGGCTGGCTCGTCGCCGTCGTCGCAGCCCTCGGCAGTGCGATCGGAGCGTTCCTGTTCTGGGGCGTGATGATGGTCCGCAAGGTCGGCATCCTGATCCTCGTCACTTTGGCCGTTTTCGCCGGAGCCGGCGGCGGCTGGGAGGTCGCCCGACGGTGGCGCCGCGGCTGGATCGAGGCCACCGCCACCCTCGTCGTCTCCAAGCTGCTGATGACGATCATCTTCGTGCTCGGCATCGCAGCCATGGGCAAGACCGAAGCCAAGGACGGTGTCGCCGCCCTCGCGGATGTCGCCGCAGGCATGGTGATCATGCTCATGATCCTGTTGTGCCCGTACATGACGTTCAAGTTCGTGCACTGGGCCGCTGAGGGAACCGACGGCGAAGCCCTCCACCGCGCCGGCGGCGCCGGCGCGACGGTTGCCCGTCAGCACGCCGAGAACGCGGCGCGCAAGGCTGCTGCGGCGGCCACCGGCGGTGCGGCGGCCGGAGCCGGCGCTGCCGGTGGTGGCGCCGAGGCTGCGGGCAGCGGCGGGGGCTTCCCCGGCGACATCGCCTCCAACCCGACCGGCGGCATGGACATGGGCAAGGGCGACTCCGGCGGCAGCTCCGGCGGGGGCTTCCACGACCTGATGGAGCAGGCCGCGCCCCCGCAGGCCCGGACCGGAAGCGGCCAGGACACCGGCCAGGCAGACGGTCCGCCGAGCTGGAGCGGCCCCGGATCCCAGCAGAGCGGGTGGAGCACCAGTGCGCCCGCCGATCCGATGCCTCCGGCCCACGGCGCTCCGGCCAACGGTGACAGCGCCTCCCAGACCGGCTCGCCGACCGGCCTGTAGTCCCTCCGCCAGCCCACCCCGGGGCAGGGCCACCACACTCCCTGCCCCGGGCCGACCCGCCCCGGGAACCGTCCTTGTCCGAAGTCCTCCCCCTCACCGTCAAATTCCCCACCCGGTCACGGCGCGGGATCCTGCTGGGCCTCTCCCTCCCGCAGCTCGTCCTCGTCTCCTCGACCCTGGCATTGCTGCTGGTGGCCGTGCTGACCGTCGGTCTGATGGGCGCCGTCGCACTGGCCCCCGTCTGGATCACCTCCGCCGTCCTGGTCGGGGTGCGCCGGGAAGGCCGGTCCCTGATCGACTGGGCGCCGCTGGTGGCCCGCTACGCCCACCGCCGCCGTACCGGCCAGACCATGTGGCGGGCCCGGCCCGTCTCCCGCCCCCAGGTCGAGGGACTGCTGCACCTGCCCGGCACCACCGCCTCCCTGCGCGTGGCCACCGCCGCCTCCGGCGCCTCCGCGATCCACGACCCCCACCGCCAGACCCTCACCGCCGTCGCCCGGGTCAGCTCCCGCGCCTTCGCACTTCTCGATCCGGCCACCCAGAACGCCAACGTGAGCGCCTGGGGCAGGGCGCTCGCCGGCATCGCCCGCACCGGGCACGTCGCCACCGTCCAAGTCCTGGAACGCACCGTGCCCGACTCCGGCGACAGCCTGGCCCGGCACTGGACCGAGCACGGCAACCCTCAGGCCCCCGTGACCGGACACATCTACTCCGCGCTCGTCGACTCCGCCGGCCCCGCCGCCGCACCCCACGAGGCATATCTGGCCATCGCCCTGGACCTCAAGGCCGCAAGGCGCCTGATCGGCCAGGCAGGCGGAGGACTCCACGGCGCGTTCACCGTCATGGGGCAGACCACGGCGTCCGTCGCCCAGGCCGCCCGCGGCGCCGGGCTCACCGTCACCGGCTGGCTCGGCTCCCGCGAGATAGCCGCCGTGCTGCGCACCGCGTACGACCCCGCCGCCACAGCCCGGCTGCAGCAGTGGTCCTCCACCGGCCGCGCCGAAGCCGATCCGGCCGCCGCCGGCCCTGTCGCCCAGGTTGAGGAGACCGACCGGGTCATCACCGACAGCGCCCGGCACGCAACGTACTGGATCGAGAACTGGCCGCGGACCGAGACGAGTTCGGGCTTCCTGCACAGCATCATGTTCAGCACCGGCGTCCGCCGCAGCTTCTCCCTTATATACGCGCCGCAGGGCATCGAGTCCGCCCTGCGGGACGTCCAGCGGCGCAAGTCCGCGATCATCTCGGACGCCTCCGAGCGCCGGCGCCGCGGCCAGGTCGAGTCCGAAGCCGACAACGTCGAGTACGCCGACGTCAAGACCCGTGAGAAGCAACTGATCTCCGGACACGCCGACGTCGCCCTGACCGGACTGCTCACCGTCTCCGCGGACACCGACCAGGCCCTGGACGCCGCCTGCGCCCAGCTGGAGACCGCCGCTGCCAGTGCCCAGGTCGACCTGCGGCGCCTGCTCTTCCAGCAGACCGACGCCTTCACCGCCTGCGCCCTCCCCCTCGCCCGCAACACCCTCTAGCCCCATCCGCCCGCCGCCCCCGGCGTCCCCCTCCACGAGGAGCCCCTTGTCCCCTGACGAACACCCCGTCGGCGACGCCCACCCGTACCTCCGGGCGGCCACCGTCGGCCTTCGCCACCACACCCGCCTCCTCGCCACCCGTGCCAGTCAGCCAAGCGACCGACACCACCTCGACACCCTCCACGCCCACCTCACCGACCTGCACCGCCTCCTGGAGCAGCTCGCCGAGCACACCCGGCCCGAACGACCCGCCTCGGGACGTCACCTGGCCACGGCCCGCACCCGCCTGTGGCAGGCAGCCGACGCCGTCCACGCCGCCTTCCACCTGCTCCCCGCCGCGTCTGACGGCACCGGCTGCCACCCAGAGCGGCTCCCGGACGGCCCGCCCGTGCTGACCATCTGCCAGCGGCACCTCGCCGCTTCCCACGTAGTGCGGCGCAAGACCACCCCCGCCGACCTCGCGTCCTGACCGCCACCACCCCGGAAGCATCCTCTTGTCCCACCGCCGCGAAGCCAGCGCGACCCCCCTGTTCACGCCACAAGGCATCGGCCGGGCCCAGCGCCGTGCCCTGCGCAAGCAGACCGCCCGCGCCGAGGCCCGCGCCCGCGCCGCCGCCGGCCCCAGCTCCGAGCAGCAGCCCGCCGAGGCCGTCTACCCCGAGGCTGCCTACCCACCCGCAGGGCGGCCGGGCCCCTTCTCCGCCCGCGGCAGCCGCCTCAAGCTCCCCGCCCACCGCATGACCACCGCCGTCGCGAGCGCCGCCTACCCCTTCCTCGCCGAAGGCGGACTCGGCGCCGACGGCATCTACATCGGCAAAGACCTCCACGCGGAGGGCAGTTTCACGTTCGACCCCTTCGAGCTGTACGGAAAGGTCGAGGGCTTCACCAATCCCAACGTGCTGCTGGCCGGTGTGATCGGGCAGGGGAAGTCCGCGCTCGCCAAGAGCCTGGCACTGCGCTCCGTCGCCTTCGGGTACCGGGTGTACGTGCCGTGCGACCCAAAGGGGGAATGGACGGCCGTCGCCCACGCTTTGGGCGGTGCGTCCATCGCCCTCGGGCCCGGGCTCCCCGGCAGGCTGAACCCGCTGGACGCGCCGCCCCGGCCTCCCTCGGTACCGGAGGCGGAGTGGCAGGGGGAGGTACGCAAGCGCCGCCTGCTGCTGCTCGGCTCCCTGGCACGTACGGTCCTCGGCCGCGACCTGCTGCCGATGGAGCACACCGTTCTGGACGTCGCGCTCGGCACCGCCGTCGTCCGGGCTGCCGCATCCGGCAGACCCCCTCTGCTCGGCGACGTCGCCCACGCCCTCGCCGACGGGCCGGGTCTCGACCTGGCCGGTGGCCTGCTCGCCGGGCGCCTCGGAGACGCAGCCCGCGACCTCGCCCACGCCATGCGCCGACTGGTCTTCGGTGACCTCGCCGGGATGTTCGACGCTCCCTCCACCACGGCCTTCGACCCGTACCGGCCCATGCTGTCCATCGACCTCTCACGCCTGGGCGGCACCGACGACGCCGCCCTCGTACTCGCCATGACCTGCGCCTCCGCCTGGATGGAGGCGGCCCTCACCGACCCGTACGGCGGCCGGAGGTGGGTGGTTTACGACGAGGCGTGGCGATTGATGAGGCATCCGGCACTCCTGATGCGCATGCAGGCCCAGTGGAAGTTGAGCCGCGGCCTGGGCATCGCGAACTTGATGGTGATCCACCGGCTGTCCGACCTGCTCACCGCGGGCGACGCCGGCAGCCAGAGCCGGGCCCTGGCCGAGGGCCTGCTGGCCGACTGCTCTACCCGCGTGATCTACCGGCAGGAGACCGACCAGCTCTCAGCCGCCGCCGGACTCCTCGGTCTGACCAGCGTCGAATCCGGAGCGCTCTCCCACCTCACCAGGGGCCGCGGTCTCTGGAAGGTCGCAGGTCGAAGTTTCGTGGTCCAGCACCAGTTGCACCCCGCTGAACTGCAGCTTTTCGATACCGACTCCCGCATGCATTGACCGCAGAAACGTTCAACCAACCCGGGAACCCATGCCCTCAGCACGCACCGACCTGTCCCTCTTCGCCGCCGCGCTCGCCGCCCGTCTCCCCGGGCAGTGGACGAGCGAGTACCGCCAGCATCCCACCTACCAGAATCAGTTCGACACCATCGAACGTCTCTGGGACGCCGGTCACGTCGAGTACATCGTCCACCAGTACGTCCTGGGCCACGAGGCCGTACTCCACGGCCCGGACGGCCAGCACCTCTACATCAGCTACAGGCCGCTGCGGCCCCGCCAGTTCGTCGTCGCCCCCCTCAGCCCCGACGTCAAGCCGCACCACTTCGTAGGGGTCGAGGAGCCCGACGGCATCGCGGTCCCCAACGATCCCGTCCGGGCCGCCGCCCACATCGCCCGACGGCTGCTGCCCCGCTACGAGATCGCTCGTCACGCGGTACGCCGCAGCCTCATCGACCGGCCCGAACCCCCGCACCGCAAGGCCCCGCCGCAGGTCGACCAGACCCTCCCCCTGACCTGGTACGAGGACGGGGCGCTCGGGACGCCGTACAAGGACGTCCCGGAGGAAGCCAGGGAAGCGCTGTACGTCCACGGATTCCAGTACGTGCCCCACCAGGCCGCGTTCCTCCTCCCCGCCTCCTACGGCGAGGCCGGCCGCGCCGTACGGATCCAGGCCGTCGCACTCCGGCTCGCCGCGCACGGGATCGGCGTGAAGCTGCGCCACGCCACGCCTACCGCCGCGCTCCCGCCTCGCCCACCGGCCGTGGCCCGGCCTGTACCCGCTCTGCCCGCACCCCCGGCCGCCCGTGCCCGCTGACCACCTGCCCGAAGGAAACCGCCATCAGCACCCGCAGCTTCATCGCCCGTCCCACCGGTACCGGCTACGAGGGCATCTACTGCCACTACGACGGCTACCCCGACAACCAGCTCCCGCTCCTGCTCGGCGCCGCCCGCTACCGCTTCGGCGGTGACCTCGACGCTCTGCGCCGGCACCTCATCGATGGCCCCCACGACTGGAAGGACCTCGGCATGGACCTCCTGGAAAGGGCCCCCGACAACGTCCGGGAGCGCCTCGACCCCCACGGCGACCGCGGCCCGAGCGCACCCTTCGACAACGTCTTCAACGTTGACGGCACCCCCGCGAAGCCGATCCCGGTCACCGACGCCAACGCCGATGCCATGGGCCTGGAATGGGGCTACGTCCTGCACGACCACGGCATCGAAGTCATCGCCCTGACCTGGTACGACAGCGGCCCCATCGTGTCCTGGGACACCGACCCCCTCTCCCGGATCTCCGGCACCCCCTCCCTGTGGGACTCGAACCGGCCCGCGCCCATCCAGGCTCCCGCCACCCCACTGAAGATCACCAAGCCGGTCGCCCCGGCACCCGCACCCGCCCGACCGCGGATCACCCGCTGAACGCCCCGCCCATGGACCGCACCCCGGAGATGTCCCTGTCCGCCCCGCAGATCACCGTTGTCATCGCCACCCAGCTCCGCCCCGAACGCCTGCCCTACCTGCAGGAGATGCACGCCAGCCTCACCCGGCAGACCGTGCCCTGGGAGGCAGTCCTCGTCCTCGACGGCGCCGACCCCGCCCTCGTGCCTGCCCCGATCACCGCCGACCCCCGGATCCGGACCCTCGCCCTGCCCCGCCCGGTCGGCGCCGCCTGCGCCCGCAACCTCGGCCTGAACGAGGTGCGCACCGAGTTCGTGAACTGGGCCGACGACGATGACGTCTTCCCCGACTGGAGCCTGGGCATACGTCTGGAGACCTTCACCGACGAGCTCGGGTGGGTCGCCGGATATAGCGAAGACTGGCTGCCGGACGGCTCCCGGCGCCTGTGGGAATGCCCGGCCCCGCCCGGCTATCACGCCGCCGGCGACGTGGTGACGTACTGGCCCCGGCCGCAGGACACCATCCCCGTCGGGCCGACGACCATCCTGGCCCGCACCCGCCTCGTGCGCGCGGCGGGCGGCATGGGCGGACTCGTCCAGGGCGAGGACTACATGGCAGCCGTCGGCGTCACCGCGCTGGGCCCCGGCGTGCTGCTCCCGCTGCCCGTCTACCGGTACCGCAAGCACGACGGTCAGATGACCCGCGGCGAGCAGTACGAGGAGCTGGAGCTGGCCGTCCGCCGCCATGCCCACGCGTTCGGGCACGGCCTGCGCAACGCCCTCGCCAGCCGGGCGTGAGCATGGACGACCGCACGACGCCCCGCCCCAGGGGCCTGGCACAGATCATCCTCGCCCTCAGCCCGGCCGACGGCCTGGTCGCCGTCCCCGTCGGCGAGCAGTACCGGTGGGCCAACACCGCTCTTCAGCTCACGCCCGGATTCGAGCGGCGCCCCGACGGCACGTACGCCCTGCGCGACGTGGACAGCGCAAAGCCCAACCTGCTTGCTCTCGCGGAGAACGCGCGCCGACACCGCCTGCTCCTCTTCGGCAGCGCCCGCCCGTACCTGGGCGACTACGCCACCGCCTTGGCCGACGGCCTACCCGGGACGTGGACGGTGAAGGTCGAGGTCTACGCCCACCCGGTGTGGCAGGAAGACCTCGTCCCGCTCCTGTGGGACACGGGCGAACTCATCGACTCTGTGGAACACGGCCGCATCCCGTACGCCGCCCAACTTACAAACGGCGCAGGCATCGAACTCCGCCTGGTCGAACGGCTCGGCAGCGCCCACGAGTACCTGCTCGGCGCCTTCGCGAGCGCCTCCTTCGACGACAACTACGCCGACCCGCACGCCCCCCGCTCAGTCGTGCTGCCCTCCGAAGCGGCCCACGCCGCCGGCCTGGTCACCGGCACATTCCTGCCGCGTACGAGCAGGCCGTCCACGAACGACTCCTGGCCGCCGTCGAGGCAGCACACGGCAGGCTCGAGGAACTCCATGTGGAGTGGACTGCAATCCAGCAGTCCAGCCTCTACAGCGACGGCACCCGCCTGGACCCGGCCACGCTCGGACACACCGAGCAGCAGTACCTCGAAGAGAGCTCCGTGGAGTGGCGCCGCGTGCGCCCCCACGCCGCTGAACTCCTCTCCCGTGTGCGCCCCGTGTCGGGCTCCGAGGGCTCCGCCTCCCTGGACCGCCTCCACCAGCTCCTTCACCCGGACGCGGCGGAACCCTCGTGGCCGGCGGCACCGTCCTCGCCTGCCGCCCTGCCGCCCAGCACGGCCGAGACCCTCCGCCGATGGCGCACCGACGCGCCGGCCCTGCTGCGGCAGGCCCGCGCCACCCGACCCGGCGGCCCTGCGACCACGGTCCGGCCTGCACTTCCCGCTGCTGCCAAGGCCGCGCCCTCCGTCCCCGGACGAGCGCCCTGCAGTCGATGACCTCCCCCGACCCATCTGGACGCCCCCCATGCAACCGCACTTCCATTTCGGGCTGCACGCCGAGCACGGTGTGGTCGCCCGTCCCACCACAGCCATCACTTCCCACCTCGCGGCCTGGTACCTGGAGCGCGAGCAGTTCGAACCTGCACCGGGCCGAGCGGATCTGTTCCGGCTGACCCAGCCCGATCACGACCTGCGGCGCCGCGCCCGGCAGACCGTCCATGACCTCCGCCGACATGGGTTCACCGTGCATGCGGACCTCTCCCTCGATCCAGCCGAAACGGCCCCGGCGAACGCCCCGGTCCGAGCGAACTCCGCGTCCGAACGGCTGGCTCGCATCGCCCGGGCCGCCGCCGCCCAACCTCCGCAGCACCGCGTAAACACCCCCCAGGTTGCCTCCGCGCCCGTACCCACCCTCGGCGCCCACTCCTCGGCTGCCAGACGAACCCGGTGACCACGACGGGCCCCTCCCCGGCCTGACAGCCACACCGCACCGACACACCCCCTACCCCGATCCAAGGACACCTGCCCTGCCGCCGACCGCCACCATCACCCTCCACCGCACCACTGCCGGCACCCTGACCGGCCACGCATCCGGAGCGCGTCACCAGTGGGCCGAGACCTAACGCTGTGCGACCGGCTCACGCGACCGGTCCAGCCCTCCACCCCTTCTGTTGCAAGGAGTTCTCCGTGGCCATCCCCACGTCCTTTGAGATCGTCCACAGCTGTGGACACACCAACACCCATGACCTGTCGAGCCGTTCGGCGGACCAGCGCGCTGGATACGCCCGCTGGCTCGCCGCCCGGCAGTGCACCGACTGCTGGCGGGCCGATCAGCAGGCGGATGCCGCCAGCACGGCCGAGTGGCTGGCCGCCAAGCGCGCCGAAGAACAGACCGCCGCTGCGGACTGGGCAACCCAGTTCGACATGCCGCCCCTGGAGGGCCCCGAAAAGATCCTGGGCTGGGGCGAGCGCAGCCGCCACCAGCTGGTGACCCGCGCCTACACCGCGCTGGTCGCCGAAGGGACCTGGGACGAAGCCGACTGGGCCCAGTTGGAGGAGCAGGTCCGGCTGATGACGAGGGCCGGGTGGTGGGTCGACCAGCGCGAGGCCGAGGGCACCGATCTGCCTGAGCTGCTGGAGGCCGCCGACGACCGCGACCGGCCCACGGAGAACCCGTTCCGGTAGGCCAGGCGGCGCGCAATATAGCCGCCGATCCCCGGTTTCGGAAACCGGGGATTCTCCGGACCCTTTGTCTTCCACCGCCGCCCAGCGTCTTCGTGGAAGGACCTACGTGCCCGAGACCCACCCCGTCTACCTCCCGCCCGACCCGCTCACCCCCGACCGGGACATCACCCACCAGCACTTCCGCCCCGGCGAGCACGTCGTGGTCCTCAAGGGCGCCGCCGGCGGCGAGCTGTGGGGCGACGCGATGAAGGTCGTGGCCCCCTCCTGGCACACCCCCACCGACGAGGACGGATGGCGGCTGCTCGACCCCACCGGCGGCGACCGATCCTACGTCACCGCCCACCCTCGCTACCTGGTGCACCAGTCCAAGCGGTGCCCGGAGTGCCTGATGCACCAGAAGGCGCTCCGGGAGTACCTGGTCAAGCGCCTCGGGGATGCCGAGGAAGCCGTGGACTGCCGCTGGTACTCCCTGACCGCCCACGCCCAGCTCGTCCACATCGCCGACGCCCGCCCCGGCCGGTGATCACCGCCGTCCTGCCACTGCGCGAAGTCGCCGGCCATCAACCGCCCCTCGAAAAGGCCGACCCGAGCGAGCCCATGATCATTGAAGTCCACTCCCGTGACGTGACCGCCGACGAAGCCCTCGCCGAGGCGCTCGGCCGCGAGGTCAGCATGGCCGAGGGCCTGACCACCGAGCCCGGCGGCACGGTGGTGGCCCACTGGAACCGGCTGGACCACTACACCGACGACGACCGGATCTGGGAGTCGGCGACATGGGCCGACCATCTCGCCGACCCGTCGCTGGAGCACCCGCTCGCCTCCGGTCCCGACGGCGACCGGCGCGCAATCCTTCACATCACCGCACACCTGCATCCGCTGGACCGGGAGTTGAACCACGCCGAATGGTCCGAGATCGGCTATCGGATCGCCCGTGTCGCCGGTATCGCGCCACCCGGCGACGACGCGGCAGGCCGGTGGATCGCCGTCCAGGGCCAGCCAGGCCGCCTGGACGTGATCGCCAACCTGATCCGTGCCGACGGCACCTGGAGTGCCCCTCCCCGCCAGCTCCTGCAGGCCCTGGTCGCCGAGGCGCGGAACATCACGGCCGGCCTCCTTCTTCGCTCCAGCCCCCAGCAGGGCTCCGGCCCCCAGAACCTGTCGGCCGGTCCGGCGGTCACCGCCTCCCCGCGGGTGCCGACCGCGACAAGCCCGCTCGCGGGCATCCTGCGGCAGCTCGCCGCCGAGCAGTCCGGCCCGATCGGCGCAGTGCGCCAGCTCGTGGAGGAGGTCGGTCGGCAGGCCGCCGCGCTGCCCGGCGACCAAACCGACGCCGCCGCACAGGACTTGTTCTGGGCAGCGCGCCGCATGTACGGGCTGCAGGAGCAGCTGGGCGAGATTGCCTCCCGACTCCAGCCTCCCGCATCGCCAGCCGCCGTTACGCCGACACCACCCGTGCAGGCACCCGCCTCGGCCCGTGCGACGGCCCGGTGAACGAGCCTGCCGACCCGCGCAAGGCGCCGCCCATCACGGTCACCAGGGACGCGGACACCGAACGGATCACCGCCCACGGCGGTGACGGGGTGGCCCACGGCATCCTGGAACGCACGTTCTTCCTGCGCGAGGTCCGCGGGGTCACCCGGCACCGGATGTCGCCGACCGTCGAGCCGGCGGATCAGGCGGCCGTGGCCCAGCTCGCCGTCGCCCGGCTCCAGACCACCGGATACCGGGTACAGGCAGACCCACAGTTCGCGACCTCCACGACCGATCCCCACTACGTGACGACGGGACGGTCGATCGCGAACCTCGCCGACTCCATCCGCGCAGCGGACAACCCGGCCGAGGTGTCCGACCGGCTGGAGGAGGTAACCGCCGCGCACGACGGCATCCTCGCCTCCCTGGGTCAGCTTCTCCACTCTCTTGCCTCCGTCTACGGCGGCCTCGGCGGACCTGCGGACCGGCACGTCGCGGCCCGGATGCGCTACCTGGCCGAACACCGGCTCGGTCCCATAACCGCCGACCTTCTGCACACCCGCGCCGAACTCGCCGACCGCACCACGGCCCCGGCCCGGCCTGGCACAGCCCTCCCCGCTGCCGCCCCACCAGCCGCACGCGCCCCTACCGCCTCCGGACGGACCCGATGACCCCCGCCCCAAGTTCGAGGAGCCCATGCCCGCCCCCCGCACCCTGCCCGACGACGGCCGCGACGTGGAGTCGTTCGCCACCATCCTCTCCGAGGAACTCCCCGGCCACTGGACCATCCAGTACCACCAGCACGCCCGGCACGAGGAGCAGTTCACTCACGCCGAGAACGTATGGGACCTCAACGAGGTAGCCGCCGCGCTCGCCGAGTACGCCCTGGGCGCCGACGCCCACCTCGTCCGCGACGACGGCATGGGCCTGTACGTCACCGTCCACCCCCGGCATGAGGAGGAGTTCCTCGTCGCCGCCATCGCTCCAGCCAGCGTCGCCCCCGAGGCGTACGCCGGGGTACGCGAGCCCGACGGGATCGCCGTGCCCGCCGACGCCGAGCGCGCCGCCCGCGCCGTCACCGCAGATCTGCTGCCGCGCTACGAGATCGCCCTGGCCCAGGTCCGGCACAACGCGATGAACCCCCCGCAGCCCGAGCCCGGTGCGCAGCAGGAGCAAGTGGTGATGACCTGGCTTGAGGACGGTTCCCTCGCCGCGGTCACCACCACCCGACCCTCAGCCGAGGTCCTTCTCGCTGAAGGGTTCGTCTGGGAGAGCACAGCACAGGCGTACGTACTCGGCGGGGACGACACCCGGGCCCAGGCCCACGCCGTCCAGGCCACCGGCGCCCGCCTCGCCCGCCTCGGTATCGCCACCGTGCTGCGCGCCGCCGCCCGCCCGGCCGCGGAGGCCACGCTGCCCGCGCCACCGCCCGGCACCCGGACCACCGCCCGAACCCGGTGACCGCGCCCGACCCGCGCCAGACCAACCGCCCCCAGCCATCGGCTGACGCTCCTGGCGGTCGGCCCCGTGTCCCGCTGCTCAGCGCGGCCCGCCGACCGGTGCTCGCCCGCTTCCTGTTGCGCCGCTACCTGCGCGCCGTCGTCGTCAAAGCCGCAGGCACCGACCGACCGCGGCCCGCGATGTCACCGCCGTGCCACGTCGGTGCACCGGCCGCCTCCATCCACCGCCACACCCGCTGACCGCCGTCGTGGGTAACGCACAGCCCCCTGGACCGCCCATGACCCCACCCGTCACCGCCGACGCCCTCATCGCCGGCATCACCCTGCAGCTCGACCAGCTCTCCGCGCAGCTGTCCCAGGCCGGGCCGCAGCAGGCTGCCCAGATCCTCCGGCAGGTCCTGGATGCCGACAGCGGCGTCCTCGGCAGGCTGTCGGCGCTGGTCGGCACCGGTACCTACGTGACCAAGCACCATGCCCAGAGCGGCGTCTTCCCGGCGGAGATGTGGCTGGCTCTCGGGCGCACCGCCAACACGTTGTACGACCTCGCCCTCGACCTGGACGAACACCAGGATGTCTTCGAGGAGATCGCCGCGCGCCGCCCCCTGACCACGTCGTCTCCGCCGGCCACGCAGGCCACCGCCCTGGTGGCGCGCGGGAGGCACCGGTGAGCCGACGGCAGCAGTGGACTGGCTGGGGTCAGGCCCAGCAGGCCGAGCAGCACCACCTGATCGAACCGCGCTACCTGGCGGGCGGCGGAGACCTGCGGCACGTCAGCGAGTTCCTGCGCGCCTCAGGCTGGATGGACATAACCCGCAAGTCCGGCACGACGCTCTCCTTCGACTCGCCGGACCAGATGGTGCGCGTCGCCTACCAGCCGCCGGGCGGCTGGCAGGTCCATGGCGCCGGCCAGGGACATCAGCCGGCCTGGCAGGTCACCCTCACCCCGCAGACCCCTGTGGAGATCGTCGCGGGCCTGACCGACGCTCTGACCAAGGACCGCTCAGCGCACGCCCCGAACGTATGGGCACCGCTCACCGAGAACGTGTGGAGCATGCAGCAGGGCGACCACTTCGTCGCCATCAGCCCCGACCGAAACGCCGTCGTGCAGTACGTCAAGGCTGGCGGCGACGGCAGCCAGGACCACTGGTGGGTCGGCGCCCGCAACGAGTACGGGCCTGTGTGGAACGTACAGACCACCGCGAGCACTCCCCTGCACCTGATGCAGTCGCTGACCACCGCCCTCGCCGACCCGGAGCCGGTGATGCGCCCGCGCGGGCATGTCCCGACCAGCAACCGGATCCGCACCACCTCCGTGTCCGTGCGCCCCGACCAGCTCGGCGCCTGGCAGCAGGCTCGCCTCTCCTCAGCGCGCGCCGCCACGTGGGGCCGCAACTGGGTCTCATCCCGTGCCCGGACCAGCAAGGCACCCGGCTATGCAAGGACCCGATGACCCGCCCCGGTCCTTCACCGCCTCTCCTCGGCCGCGTCCTTGGGCGACGCGCTCCTGAACCGCCTTCCCCCCCTCCTTGGAGCTTTCGATGACCGACGGACCCACCACGCGGCTGACCGCGGAAGACATCCGCGCGTCCGCCCAGACCCTGCACCGCCTCGCCGCCCACCTGCGGACCGGTCCCAGCCTGGCCGATGCCCTTCCCTTGATCGCCTCGCTCGTCGACGCCGATACAGGCACCGCAGTTCACCTCGGCGAAGCCCTACGCGGCATAGCCCGCTACCTCGTCCAGGAGACCACCGTTCCCCGCACCGACACCGTCGAGGCGACCCTGGGCGAGTACATCGAAGCCGCATCCGTCCTGCAGGACCTGCGCCTGCTCGACCTCACCTTGGAACCCCTGCGGACTGCCTCCGTCCGCAGGGCATCCGCCGAGGCGTCCCCGTGGCAGTGAGCCCCGGCCAGCGGGCTTCGTACGCCGAGGACCACCTCACCAAGATCCCCTTCGAGACCACACCCCGCCCGCTCGCCGGACCCGGCGACCCCCGCCACGTCACCCATCCCCTGCTCGCCGCTGGCTGGACCGTTGCCTCAGCCCCCGGTGACACCCGCATCACCTTGGTGGGCCCGGGTGAAGCCCGTCACCGGCTGGTGATCGATCCGTTCGCCTCCGGCTCGCCGTGGCAGATCCAGTCCGTCGACTGGACGTGGAACGCCTCCTTCGACCGGATGGTGCCGGCGGAGATCATCGCCGGATTCACCGACGGCCTCCTCCGCGGACTGCATCGGGGCGACGACAGTCCGTGGGAGCACATGCAGAAGGCCGGCTGGGCCGTGGAGCGCCAGCCGGACGGCACGGGCCAGGCCCGCTCGCCTGCACCGGAGCTGCCGATCCGCGCCGAACTGCGTCCCATCTTCAACGACTCCTCCGACCACCTGGCTTGGCGCATCGTCCAGCCCGACCACATCGGTGCGCCGATCTGGAAGATGTGGATCAGCGGCCCGGTCCCGGAGCACCTCATGGCCGGCCTGGCCGAACAGCTCGTCTCGGCCGCCCCCGTCCTGCGCGGCATGTACGACCTCGATCACTACAGCGCCCGGCAGAACCCCAGCCCGCTCACTCCCCAGCAGGCAGTCGAAGCCCACTTCACCCGCATCGACGCCGCCCGGGCCCAGGCACGCTCCCAGCGCCGCACCCACCTCACTACCCGCCTACCGGCCCCGGCCGCCGCCCCGGCAAGTCCGGCGCACTCCCGTGCATCCCGCCCCTGAAACCCGAGAAGGCCCGCCCTTGCCCAAATCCGCCCCCTCCGGCAGCACTGTCGTCGCCGGCCTTCAGGCGATGGTCAGCCGTCTTGCAGCCTTCCTGCGCGCGGCGGATGCGGCGGTCGACGCCTGGGACCTGTACTCCGACGAGCACACCAATCTCGATGGCTGGCCGTACGACCCGGAGAGCTACGACGATCGCAAGGCCGTCCGGGACCACGTGGTGTGGAGGGCGTTCGAACCGGTCAGCGAGGAGGCCGGCGTCCTGCTCGACGCCGCCGAGGCCGACCTCGAACGGGTCCCCAGCCTGTTCGCCACCCACGCCGACAATCTGGACCTCGCCGTCGCGCGTCGCACAGTCACCGCCAACCACATCGCCGTCACCGTCACGGACAGCCGGGCGGAAGTGAGCGAGCCCGAGAAGCCGCGGGTACTCGCCCAGGTCACCCCCCGGTATCTGGCCTGCGGTGGTGACCCCCGCTGGGTGACCGCCCCACTGCAGAAGGCTTTCCGCTGGCAGCCGGCCCACATCCCCCTGAGCCCGGTCGTACGGCTCACCCGCCGCGACCGTCAAGCCGAACTGCTGCTGTCCCCGGACCCGGACGAACACTGGTGGACCCTGCACCACACCGGGACCACCGCCGGCGAGAAGGCGTGGACCATGCGCTTCGGCGCCCGGACACCGGCCGAGATCGTCGCCGCGGCCACCGACGCCCTCACCACCGGCACGGCCGACAGCGCGGCCGATCCAACGCAGGTCCTGGAGCAGGCCGGGTGGAAGCGCTCTGTCCTGGAGCACCAGATCTCCTCGCCCGACGGATTCGTCACCGTCTCCCGGCACCCGCTCGGCGCGCTGCACATCGAGGTCACGGCCCACGACGGCCCCTGGGCCTCCGGGCCCGCTGCCCCTACGGCTTGGCGGGCGTACTTCTCCGACCGCACCCCGCCCCACCTGGCTGCCGCGGTCCTCGCCGACATGGTCTCCACGGAGCCGCTGCTGCGTGACGAGAAGGAGATGGCCCTCTTTTTGCGCTACAGCGTCCGCATCGCCCGCGAACGCGTTCCCACCCATCAGGCCGAGTACGCCCTGTGGGAACGGGTCGACCGCCTCGCCGCCCACCTCACCGGCACACCGTTGCCGCCGCAGCCACCCGGCGGATCACTGCCGCGCCGCTCCCGCTGACCCCATTCGTCCCCGACCTCTCCATGGAATCGCGCGCCCTTGTCTCAGCCCAGCTCCTCCTCCGACGGCTACGACATAGCTTTCAAGGTCCTCCTCGGGGCCTTCGCCGTCGCCGTCCCCCTCGCCCACCTCGCCTGGCTCGGCGGGAACCTCACCGCCATGGCCACCGGCAACGCCTGGGCCGCCTACCGGCCCGCCGACGCCTTGATACGTCCCGACCAGCTCTGGCCCGGCCTGGGCGAAACGTCCCTGCTGATCGGTGCGCGGATCCTGCCCATCCTGGCCCTGCTCGTCCTTGCCGCAGCCAGCGGCCTGTGGTGGAGCCGCCACAAGGGCACGCTCGGCGGCAACAAGAAGCGCCGCATCGAGGGCACCGCGAAGGCCAAGGACATCGCCCCTGTCCTGGCCGCCGCGATCACCGAAAAGGCCCGCAGCCTGCGCCCCAGCCTGAAGGACACGCAACGCATCGCCCCGTCCGACACCGGGATCCTCCTTGGCAACCTTCAGGGCAGCAAGACCGAAGTCCGGATGGGGTGGGAGGACGTAGCGGTCGCGATCATGGCCCCCCGCTCCGGCAAGACCACCTCGCTGGCGATTCCCTCGATCCTCGCCGCCCCCGGCGCCGTGCTCCTGACCAGCAACAAGGCCGCCGGTGACGCCTATACGGCCTGCTTCGACGCCCGCAGCCGGGTGGGTCGGGTGTGGTCGATGGACCCCCAGCAGATCGCCCACGCACCGCGCACCATGTGGTGGAACCCGCTGGCGGACGCGAAGTCCCTGGAGGGCGCGGGGCGTCTGGCTGGCCACTTCCTCGCCGCCTCCGTGGATGCGAGCCAGCAGGGCGACTTCTGGTCCAAGGCCGGCAGCAACGTCCTGAGCCAGCTGTTCCTGGCTGCGGCCCTCGACAACCGCCCGATCACGGACGTGATGCAGTGGCTGGCCTTCCCCGCCGACCGGCGCCCCCTCGACATCCTGCGCGACCACGGATTCACCGCCGTCGCAGCCCAGTTGAAGGGAACGGTCGAGGGCCCGCCCGAAACGCGCGATGGGGTGTATGAGACCGCAAGACAGTACGCGTCCGCCCTACTCAGCGCCGACATCGCCACCTGGGTAACCCCACAGAAGGACGTCCCGGAGTTCCGCCCGGCCGATTTCGTGGCCTCCACCGACACGCTGTTCCTGCTCTCCAAGGACGGCGGCGGCGGAGCCTCCGCGCTGATCGCTGCGTGCGCGGACTCAGTGATGCGGGCCGCGACCACCCGAGCCGAACGTACCGGCGGACGCCTCGACCCGCCCATGCTCGCGATCCTCGACGAGGCCGCAAACGTATGCAAAATCTCCGACTTGCCGGACCTGTACTCGCACCTGGGTTCCCGCGGGATCATCCCGATCACGATCCTGCAGAGCTACCGGCAGGGTCAGAAGGTGTGGTCGGACGCAGGCATGGACGCCATGTGGTCGGCGGCAACGATCAAGGTCATCGGCGCCGGCATCGACGATCCCGATTTCGCGGACAAGCTCAGTCGTCTGATCGGCGACCACGACGTCGAGACGAAGTCCACCAGCATCTCCGACTCGGGCAAGTCCACCTCGATCAGCATGCGGCAGGAGCGGATCCTGGCCGCAGACCGGATCCGCGCCTTGCCCAAGGGCACCGCCCTCCTCTTCGCCACCGGGCTCCGCCCGGCCGCGCTCGACCTGCGCCCCTGGTACCTCGAACCGGGCGCGGGCGACCTGGCCGCCGCATCCAAGGCCGCCTCGGACGCAATCACAGCGCGGGCCGTCGCCAAAGCCGCCCCTGCGCAAGCCGACTTCAAGAAGGCCGCGTGATACCGCACCTCACACCCGTGCAATTCCGCTACGCGAATGCCTTCATCCGTGCCTGACGCCGCCACCCGCCGCCGGCCTGGATGGCCTTTGCCGTCAGCGCCGCCGCCGAGACCGGGCTACGGCGACCACTCATCGACGCCTGGAAGCTGGTCCCGCCGCCCCAACCCGAGCTCGCCGACCGCAAGACCGGGCTGCCACGCCAGCACCTCTTCTGCCACCGCGGCCAGCTCGTCGGCAACGCCTACCTCAACGAGACCATCATCCCGGCCCTCTGCCAGAAAGCCAGCGTCCCCGCGGGGGACTCCCGCGGCGCCCTCACCAGCCACCGGGCTCAACGCCCGCGACCCCCTCACCCTCGGCGATCTGCAGCAATGGCTCGGCCACAAGCACCGGGCCAGCACCCGCTACTACGCCAAGATCCTCCAGCGGACCCTGACCGCCGCCTAGCAAGAAGGCCGACTACTTCGCCCGCAACGTCCGCACCATCGAAGTCCTCATCGACCGCGACAGCATCCTCACCGGAGCCGCCGCCGACGGCGAACAGCCGTGGAAGTACTACGACCTCGGCGACGGCTTCTGCAGCTACGACTTCTTCGCCAAATGCCCCCACCGCATGGCCTGCGCCCGCTGCCCCTTCTACGTCCCCAAAGAGTCCACCAAGGGCCAGCTCCTCGCCGTCAAGGAAGGAATCAACACCATGCTCGAACAGCTCGACCTCACCGACGACGAGCGCGAGGCACTCGAAGGCGACCGCGACGCCGTCACGGCCCTCACCCAGCACTTGGCCGACATCCCCACCCCCGCCGGCCCTACGCCCAGAGAGCTCGGGACCAACAGCGCCTTCGTCCCCCTCACCTCGCTCATGGGCACCGTACCGCCACGTGCCGATGAGGGAGAGGACTGAAGCCTCGGCCCGGATGCGGCGAGCAGGAGGCTCAGCTCCGGGAGCTGTTGGCCCTGGCTTTCCGCACGCCGTATACGGCTGCGCCGAGTACGAGGACGGCGGCGCCGGAGATCACGGAGACCAGCGGCAGGGCGAAGGCGAGGGCCCCGCACCCGGCAAGGCCGACGACGGGCACGAGGCGGGGCGGCCGTCCCTCGCCAGAGGTGAGAGTCCACGCGGCGGCGTTGGCGACGGCGTAGTAGGCCAGGACCCCGAAGGAGGAGAAGCCGATCGCACCCCGTACATCAACCGTCGCGGCCAGGATTGCGACCACGGCACCGACGACCAGTTCGGCACGGTGGGGAACCTGGAAGCGGGGGTGGACCGCCGCCAGCGCGTGCGGCAGGTGACGGTCACGGGCCATGGCCAGGGTGGTGCGCGAGACCCCGAGGATCAGTGCGAGCAGCGACCCGAGCGCCGCGACAGCCGCCCCGACACGTACCACCGGGGCCAGCCCCGGGACGCCGGCGGCACGCACGGCCTCGGCGAGCGGCGCGGCACTCTGAGCGAGGCGGTCTGGTCCCAGCACCGCGAGCACGCCCACGGCGACAGCCGCGTAGACGACGAGGGTGATGCCCAGCGCGAGAGGGATAGCGCGGGGAATGGTGCGGGCGGGGTCGCGAACCTCCTCGCCCAGTGTGGCAATCCGGGCGTAACCGGCGAAGGCGAAGAACAGCAGGCCGGCCGCCTGGAGCGTCCCGCCGACGGTCATGTCCGCGCCGATGTCCAGGCGCACGAAGTCGGCGGTGTCACTGGTCAGGCAGGCGGTCACCACGGCGGCCAGGACCGCGAGAACGACAGCGACGATGGCACGGGTCAGCAACGCGGACTTCTGCACGCCGCTGTAGTTGAGGGCGGTCAGCGCCACCACGGCGGCGACCGCGACAGCGTGGGCCTGGTCCGGCCACGCATAGAAGCCGACGGTCAGTGCCATCGCCGCGCAAGACGCGGTCTTGCCGACCACGAATGCCCAGCCGGCCAGATAGCCCCAGAAGTCACCCAGGCGCTCACGGCCGTAGACGTAGGTCCCCCCGGACTGCGGGTAGCGGGCGGCCAGCCGGGCCGATGACGTGGCGTTGCAGTACGCCACGATCGCGGCCAGCGCCAAGGCGAGCAGGAGTCCGGAACCGGCAGCGTCGGCCGCCGGCGCGAACGCGGCGAAGATCCCGGCCCCGAACATCGACCCCAGACCGATCATCACCGCGTCGGACACCCCCAGGCGGCGCTTCAGCTCACCCGAGCCCGTCGAGGCCCCGACCGTGTTCATCACTTGCTCCTCCACTGCACCAGCCGTCGATCTCGGCGCACGGTAACCGAAGAAGGTGTCCAGCAGGGGCGGCCGGACCGCAGCCTCGCAGCGGGACCAGGCCGGTCATGATCCCGACGGCTGCACCGCACACGGCGAGGCCAGCAACAGCCCAGCAATTCCAGGCCCTATAGAGCGGCCTGCACACATCACCAGAAAGGTCATAACACTGTCTCGATTCTCAATAACTTGTCCATTTAAGGGAAATGCGCAATGGCGCAGCATCAGGGAGACCTATCCCAGCGAATGGGCTGACGTCGTCGAATTCGACGCAGTCATCCGTCAGGGCAATGCCCGCGCGAACGCGAGCGGCAACCCGCTCCTCGGCCAGGCTTTTCTGCACCGGTCCCGAGTACCCCTTTCCGAGGCGCCGATCGACCATGTCACCGCAGCAGAATGGGCCGCCCTCCAGCAGGAGACCGACGCTCCGGACGCGGAGGCTCTCGAAGCCGGTGTCGTGGACGGCTGCTCGCCGTGGGCCTGCCGGGGTGAGCAGCCCGAATCGGTCCGGGACGACTTCGGGCTGGCCATATGAGAGACCTCATCGTGGACCTCTTCGCAGGTCCGGGCGGTTGGGGGCACGCCTTGCACGTGCTGGGTGTGCGCGACGTCGGCCTGGAGTGGGACGAATGGGCCTGCAAGACTCGCGCCGCGGCCGGGCAGACCACGATCCGTACCGACGTCGCGCTCTACCCGGTCCGGCCCTTCGTGGGGCGGACCCGCGGGCTGATAGCGAGCCCGCCCTGCCAGGCATGGAGCATGGCCGGCAAACGTCTCGGGCTTGTCGACCAGCCTCTCGTCCACCAGGCCGTTGCCGACCTTGCGGTCGGCCGCGACACCCGGCCCCAGCTGCTTGCTGCCTGCCAGGACCCGCGGTCGCTACTGGCCGCCGAGCCGATGCGGTACCTCCATGCCCTCCACACCGTGGGCGAGCCGGAGTGGGTGCTGATGGAGGAGGTGCCCGACGTCGCACCGCTGTGGAAGCAGTACGCCGCCGTGCTGCGCACCTGGGGGTTCTCCACCTGGAGCGGCATCCTGAACGCGGCCGACTACGGCGTACCGCAGACCAGGAGGCGGGCGATCCTGATCGCCTCCCGCACCCGTCGGGCCGCCCCGCCCGAACCTACGCACGCCAAGCTCGGCGAGCAGGAATCCCTCTTCGGGCCCGGCCGCCAGCGATGGGTGTCCATGGCCGAAGCCCTGGGCTGGGGCCGCACGGACGGGCCCGTGCCCACTGTGTGCGCCGGTGGCGGACCCGGGGGCGGGCCCGAACCCTTCCCGTCCGGCTCCCGAAAGACGCTGTCCGACGCCCGCGACCGCGGCGCCTGGCAAAGCCCCCCGCCCCGCATGGAACCCTCCCGGAGCTCCAAGACCGGCCCGCCGTGCAGGTGCCGGGAAGGGGCCCGGCCGTCGCCGCGCTGCACGGCCGGACCGGACTGGGTTCTGCGCAGCAACAGCCAGGCGAACGCGGCCGTCCGCCCCGTGACCGAGCCGGCCGCCACCTTGTTCTTCGGCAACCGCGCCAACGAATGCATCTGGACCACCCGCTCCACCACGGCCCTGTGCTCCGTTGCGGCGCCGGCAATCCGAATCACCGCCGAGGAAGCCGGGATCCTGCAATCCTTCCCGGCGGCCTACCCCTGGCAGGGCACCAAGGGCCAGCGCTTTTCCCAGATCGGCAACGCCGTCCCCCCGCTGCTCGCAGGGCACTTGATCGCCCCGCACGTGGAACGCACGCTCAACCGCGACGACTTCGTCCTGGCGGCGTGATGGCCGACCACGCCCGCGCCGCATCCGAGGAGGAGCCCCTCGGCGATCCGCCGCCACTGCCTGTGGTCCACTACGCCGAGCAGGCCCTGCTCGGCGCCCTGCTCCTGGTACCCGACCGCCTGAAGACCATCGGCCCGCTCGAACCCGAGCACTTCGCCAGCGCCGCCCACAGCAGCCTGTTCGCGGCGATGCGCACGGTGTCCCCACCCACGCCCGAGGTCCACCGCACCAGCCCGGTATGGCCCAACCAGCTCCTCGCCGCCGCCCAGACCCGCGCCCTGACAGCCGCCTACCTGCACATCCTCATCAGCAACTGCCCCACAGACGCCCATGCCCCGGCCTATGCCCAGATGGTCCGCTCCGGACACGCCCGCCGCCTCCTGCGCCAGCACGCCGGGCTCCTCTCCCAGGCCGCCCGCACCCCGGGGCCCGACCCGGCCGGAACCGTACTGGCCCGCGCCGACCAGCTCGCCGTCTACCTCGACGAGCTGGCCACGGCCTTCCCCTCTCACCCCGGGTCGATGCCCCGAACCCCGGCAGCACCCGACCCGGCAGCCAAGGCGCCGGCGGAGGCGGAAGACGAGGAACGGATGCTGCTGGCCGCAGCGACCGCCCGCCCCGACGACCTGCCGCGGATGCGCTGGCTACACGAAAGCGACTTCACCGTCCCCGTGCACGCCGCCCTCTTCGCCTGCCTGACAGCCCTCGCCCGCAGAGAGGCGCCCGTGGACCCCATCACCATCCTGTGGGAAGCCCAGCAACGCGGCCTTCTTCACGCGGGGTTCGGCCCTGACGAGGTCCTCGACCTGGTCTCCCATCCCGCCGGGGCACCCGAGCACTGGGGCCAGAAGATCCTCCAGCGCGCACTCCTCAGTCAGGCCGTCACGGTCGCCACCCGAATCGCGACGCTGACGTCGGACGAAGCAACCTCCGTCCACCAACTGGCCACCGGCAGCCGCCGGGCACTCTCCGCACTGTCCTCCGTCCGGACCCGCTGGCACCACGCCACCAACGACCCGGGCGAGAAGTCCCCATCCCGCCGGTCAGCCGCCCCGCAAACTCCGGCCGTACGAGCCGGCCCCGCCGCACGAACCCCAGCCCGGCCAGGCCGATGACCATTCCCGCCCCGACCGAAAGCCCCTCGTGCCTCCGCCGACGCGCACATCCGCTTCGCCCTCCACCCAGACCACCACCCGGCCGTCATCGCCACGACCTCCGGCTCCACGAGCGACGCCGCCCGCTCTCACCTGTGCGACCTCGGCTTCCGCAGCATCGGACCGGACACCATGGTCCTCGCCCGCATCGACCACGAGGAGCCGTACTACGCGACACCGCAGCCAAGCAGCTGAGTCGATACGGCTTCACCGTCGAGATCGAGACGGCACTCCAGGACGAGATCGACACGGAATGGACCTGGGGCAACTATCCCTTCCCCTGGTGCACCCGCGACGAAGTACGTGAGGTCAGCGCCAAAGCCCAGCGCATCCACAACGACATCTCCGAAGGCCGCCTGATCATCCACCTTCACGCCGACGACGGGCACACCACCGTCGCCGCGGGTACGTACGCTGGCGGCGTACGCCGTCACGTGCACCTTCACGGGGAGAACCCCGTCCGCCAAGTCGCCATGGCCTACTAGGACGCTCTGCGCCACAACCAGCGTCTGGAGCTGGGGACGGGCCACTTCCTTCGCTGCAGACTCCTCCGTATCCGTCCAGTGCTCGTCGCCGATGAGCCGCCCCAGGGATGCAGGATCCGCTTCCTGGCGCCGTCGTGAAGCGACGGCGATCAGGCTGCAGACGCACCCTGCAAGCAGAGCAACGCCTAGGCGGGCGACGGCTCCACCGGCGTCTCGCCGCCTGATTCCTGGTCCGGCTCCATCTCGTCCTCCAGCAAGCCGTGGTGGTCTTGTGGCCCCAGGATGCCGGTCGGGACCGTCCGGCACGATCACTCCGTGGGGTGACGCCACAAGGTCTGCGATTGGCTGGGCGATATAGAGCGCACGATCCCCGGTTTCTGAAACCGGGGATCGTGCGGAAGATCGAGAACTCCACCGCCACGTCCCCGCCCGATCCGTCGAAAGGCCCAGCCGAGAACCCGAAACCCTTCCCGAATTTCACACACAGCGCGCTCCGCCCGCTCGGGCAACGGCCCCAGCGCAGGGTCGCCAGGCCCTACGCCACCGAAGCGTAGGACAGCCGGAACAGGTCCAGCGCGCGCTCCACGTCCCTCTCCGAGTGCAACTGGACCTCCAGGTCACCGGTGCCGTGGTGTCCCAGCCCCGTCACGTCCCTCGTGAAGCCCGAAACGAGGTCGACAGCCGCCGGGGCTGCCTTGAGGTACACCAGGAGCTTGTCCTGCCTGGCCGTGACGCAGGCGAAGTTCCGCAGCCTCTGGTACGCGTCGTACTGCTTGCGCCGGACCTTCGAGACGTCCTCGCCCAGCCCCAGCAACACCTCGTCCACCGCTGCCGCCAGCTCCGCCATCGCCCCCGACTCCTGCCGCGCAGGCACCTGCGTGTCAGTGCCACGACGACGCGTGCGCGGGGCCGCTTTGGCCTGCCCGGCGACCGAGGCGACCGTCTCGAGTGCGATGTGGTGCTCGCCGAACAGCCGGTACCGCACCAGGTCGATCGATCTCCGGTGCTCGCGGAGCGCGTGGAGGTCGTAGCGGGTGAAATCGCCAGCGATGCAGATCAGCCGGGGCGCGCTCCACAGCACCTGCGCCGCGGCAGTCACCCCGAGACGCTCGCGGACCAACACCTGGAACTCGGTGCGGTGATCCATCAGCCAGGCCACGTAGAACAGCCCTTGCGACAGCACGCCGGGGTCGGTGGATCGCTTGTACTCGACGATCACCGGAGCACCGTTCTCATCGAGCCCCAGCGAGTCGATGCGCCCGCCGTGAACGGGACCGGTGCTGTACTCGGAGGCGAGGAATCGAACCCCGAGCATCGTCTCCATCGCCCCCTCGACCAGGCCCTGCACATCGGCCTCAGCCTCAGCCAATCGCGACGTGACCTCGGTCACGCCACTTTTCGTGTAGAACAGTTTCAGGCTTGACACCCCCCTTGTGGACGTGTGTGCGGTAACACCTGCGGCTGCAAGGCTATTTCCGCCAGATCAGGCGCACCAAGATCCGAACCGGACCAGGCGCGGACCAGGTTCCCGGCCCCGCCTCGATCGGGCCAGCACTCACGTGGCGCAGGTCAACGTCGCACCGACTGGCCCCGCCCCAGGTGGGGGCCAACACGGAACGCCCTCACCCCCGCGCATATCCGTGGGGAACGCGCCGCTGACAACGCCCTCAGGACACCCAGGACTCCTCTCCAACGGGGCTGTCCAGCGTCCCAGCCGCAGAATTGAACGGCTCGGGCCAACGCCCTACGCGCCTCATTGAGAAAAGCGATCACAACGGCTGTGCGCCAACGCCGGATCAGAGGCTCACGCAGTCCAAACAGCCTGATCAGGACTCGTCCTCGGCGCGGTGGGTGTGCTCGGGTCCGGGGTGGGCTACGCCTGGGACGAGAGGATTGTCGTAGTCAAGTTCGATCTTGCCGAAAGCTGCGCCTGGGGTGGGCGCCGAATCGTTGTCGGCGATGATCAGCTGGACCTGCGGGCCGTGGACCTCGGCGAGTTTTTGAAAGCGCTGGTAGGTCCGATGCCCGCGCGCCTGGTCGTCCAGGTTGCTCCCGGACGCCTTTCGAGGCGAGTCGATGATCAGCAGTGACGGCACCCGGACGTCTCGGTGTGTGATGCCGAACTCCAGCAGGGAGAGGCTGTATGCGACGTTGATGCAGGTCACGATCCCCCCGCCGTCGGCCTGAAGACTCTCGAACGAGACGTTGTCCACGACCGGCAAATAGGACGACGGGTCGATGGTCGCGGACTGGATCCACGGTGCGGGGCGCAGCTGCGAGATCATCGTGTTGAAGTCTCGACCAAGGTCTCTCACGAGGGTTTGTCGCGCAGCGAGTTCAGCTGTGCGGGCCTTCTTCTCAGCGGTTGCGCGGGTTCGCTGCTCCTTGATGGCTCGGACGTCTCGTGCGATCGCGTGTGCCCGCGTCCAGGAGTCTCGTAGCTGGGACACGGAGTCGATGGCTGCCCTGAGGGAGGCCGCGCGGGCACTGGCGTCTGCGATGGCGTCGAAGCGGGGTGCCACGAGGTCGCGGGTCTGTGCGTCGAGTTGACGGCGCAGACTGTGGGCGAGGAAGTCGGTTTGCTGGGCTCGTTGTTGCGCGACTTCCAGGACAGCGCTATCGGCTTCGAGCACGGCTCGGGCGTCCTGAAGCTGAAAGTCAAGATTCCTTCGGGTCTGTGCGATAGCAGCGGGATCGACGTCTTGGTCGTGCGGGTCGTCCTGAAGGCAGACCACGCAGTGGTCCTCGGGTACGGAGCGGGTGCTGAGGCGCTGCATGCAACGTGGACAGACAACGAAGTCGAAGGGTGACAACTTCTCAATGGCGGTGGTGGAGCGGTCGAGTCGGGCCAGGTCGAGCTCGACCTGGGCGACGACCGCGGCACGGGCCTCCACCAGCTCTTCTGCCGCAAGGACGTCCTGCTCGGCGTCGCGGGCACTGTCCAGTGCCGCACGCAGGTCTCGGCGCAGGACGGCGTCGGCTGCGGTGCTCTCCTCCAGTTCGTGACGCAGGGATGCCAGCGCTGCATCTGCTCGCTGCAGCATGTCCCGCAGGCTGGTGAGCTCGGCCCGCAGTTGGTCCTCGGTGCGGGGATCAGTCGCATTGAGGAAGTCCTTGACGTTCTCGTACTCGTCCGTCTTCTTACGGAGCTCCTCCTTGAGCTCGCCCAGCTTCCGGCTGAGTTCCAGCACGGTGCTGTCGGTGAGCGCGAACATCAGCTTGAAGAGGGCGGTGCGTTTGGTCTTGAACCATGTGTCGAGGTGTCCCACGACTTCGCGGTCAATGTTGCGGGCTTCCCGGTACACGTAGGCGAAGAGATCGGTGAACGTGAGGTCCCGCGTTGTGGCTTTGCCGTCGCGGCTGGCGGGGATCGTCTCACGGGGGAAGTCGAGGGCCGCCAGAAGGTAGTCCGACAAGGATGGCAGGTCGTCGTCCGCTTGTACGGCGTAGGTGTTGCGAGTGGCCAGGGTCCCTGGGTCCAGGACCTCCACCTGGCCGGAGCGGGCGTCGTTCACGGTCCTCTTGAGGATCACGTGCTGCTCGCCGATGAAGACCTCGGCACAGGCAGAGATGACGTGATCGCGGACGGCCGGGGTCAGTACGGCTTTGCCACCCACCACATGCTTGAGCAGCATCAGGAGGCTGGACTTGCCTGTGCCGCTGGGACCGCTGACGACGGTGGCCGGCCCGTCGAAGCAGTAGGTCTTCTCGGCGTCGGCGGTGGTGACGGTGAGGGAGCGGAAGCGAAGGTGGACTGCCATTTCAGATCTCCGTCCGCCAGGGCCTGTCGACCGCGTCCGGCAGACGGTCGTAGATGAGGGTCTTCAGGGTCGTACCTGACTTGTTGAAGTGCTTCTTGAGGAGGGTGATGCGTTTCGCCACCACGGACCACTCGTCCGTTTCTGCCAGCATTGCGGCGGCGACCGCGCCGGACGCGGTGATGCGGAACTCGGCCCGGTCAGTCCCGCTGTAGGTGATCAGGTCGCGGGCAGCCAGGGATCCCAGGACGGTGTAGTAGCGGTGGTCCCAGGGTCCGTACTTGTAGCGGGTCATGCGGCTCTCGACGGATAGGCGTTCAGCGGAGGTGGGTTGGGCTCCGTCGGGCCACGGGATTCCGTCCTCGGCCAGGAGGCGCTCCAGCATGGCCGGGTAGCGCAGCAGGAAGTCGAGCTTGGCAAGTTTGGTCAGCCCTTCCAGGCCCTTCTTCACTCCGGTGAAACGGTCGATCAGCAGCAGCACACGGGCCTCGTGATAGTGAGCCTCATACTGCTCCTGTCGACGGGCCCGGTCCCTGAGGCGCGTGGTCGCCACCAGACGGTCGCTGGCGCTTGTCACGACGCCTCCTCCTCCGAGGCGTCGAACACGTCGGAGAAGTAGAAGTCGCAGTCGTCACATAGCTGGTAGGCCAAGCCCCGCAGATGACGCCCGTTGACGGGAAACGGAAGCCCGCCACCAAGTAGGTCTGGTGTCAGGAGCCGCGTCATCAGCTGGTTCATGCGGCGCCCGTAGGGTGCGCCGTCGGACGCTTCCACTTCGGCCTGCTCGCGGCAGGCGAAGACGGTGTCCAAGACCTCGTAGCTCGCGTTGGCCAGCTCCGTGGTGTCTCCCGCCAATCCCGACCGGTGCTGGGACCAGGCGACATACCAGGCTGATCGAAGGCGCTCGGCATGAGCAGCCTCATCCGCCGGAACACGCCCGCGGGCCATCTTCTTGCGCAGGTTGCCCCCACCCGGAGCTACGATCGGCAGTTGGCCGCGGGCGAACGTGGGCACTATGGAACGGCTGGAGACGAACGTGTCGAGGACCGTGGCCTTGGTCAGCCGGCGCCTCGCGATGCGCTGCTGGATCTGCACGCTGTGCAGGACCCTCGTCGGATCGGCGATGTAGACAGCGAGCTGTCCGCGATCGCTCTCGTCGCGGTTCGACTGCTCGATTCGCTCGATCAGTGCGCGATAGGTGGCCTCGACATCCACGTGTTCCCGCTGCAGGGTCGCGATCGCAGGAATGAGGAGACTCTGGAGGTTGACGTCAGTGATGTGCCGGCGGGACGGCAGTTCATCGTCGATATGCAGCGCGGCGAAGAAGAGCTTCACCATGTCGGTGAAACCGTCCGGGATGGCGATGTCGGCGAGCCGCGAAACCTGGGGGACTTCGGGGATGGTGGCGTAAGGCTGCTTCCATCGAACCTTCAAGAGGTACTGGGCGACGGCGCGGGCCATGTCGTCCACCCCAAAAGCGATACGCGGATCAGGCCCGCACATCGCTTTCAGGCTGGTAGCGCCCCCCTTGCCTGTTGTGAGGCCGGCGTTCGTGGCAAGACGAAGCCGGACGTTGCTCAGGCCATCGCACGCACGCCATCGGTCGAAGAGGTGCGCCAGACCTCCGTCCTTGCACAGATCCGCCACGTTCCAGGGGTTCCGCCGCTTTCCGCGGTGCTTCACTGATACGAGTTCGACCGAACCGCCGGCGTACGAGACCACAAAGTCTTCGTGCCACTCACAGACCACCGATTCGACAGACTCCTGCGTCAGCAGCGCAACGCAGATCTGGGCGGCGACCTCTGCCTGATACCGGTAGTTGCCCAGGGTGTCCGACCCGCTGTCCTCCTGAGGAGCCACGCGGAAGATCGGGTGCACGAACCCTTCATCAGACTCTGCGTCCTCTGCCGCCTCAGCCTCAAACGCCACTGCTCACCCCCCACCCCGCCGCTGGAGCTACGCCCCCAGGGCCGACGGCGGAAGATCACCACATTTACCACAGCACCCGTGCACTCCGTAACCGGTCGATCACATTCGAGGCCGCGGAAGACGTGGGCCCGCTTCACCACAGTCGACGGCGACGCACGGGACTTCCGACTCCCCCTGACCTTGGAGCAGCCACAGGCTCGCGACCGCGCGTCGATCCTGCGTGGCCCGCGCCCCGGACCGCCAGCCCACCTGGCCCGTCGGGTCCCGTTCGCCCCCAATCATTCCCACTGCAGCCGAGACATGACCTGGGTGGGCGCCGCCGCACCAAGATCCAGACCATTTCCGGACCAGCCCCCGGTCAGGCGAGGATGACGAGTTGGGCGCGGTCGAAGGCCGGAGCCTGGTCATGCCCTGGTTGACGTTGATCCTCGCGATCACCGGGCTGATCCACCATCCGCTCGGCGATCTCGTCACTGGGCATGCCCTGAGTGGCGGGGCCGCCCGGTTACAAGAGGCGATGTCCTCGCGCCCACGGTAGGAGTCGGGCACAGCAGGTGGATCGCTTTGCGGCAAGGGGGCGGCGGCGTCGCCGTGTCGTACGGGCCGGCTGATCCGCCGGTGGCCGGCACCCGGGTCGGGTCCGGCCACCGTGGTGCGGGGAGGCGGTCAGGCGCCGGGGTCGTGGGCCGCTCCGACGAGCTCTTCGAGGAGGTCTTCCATGGTGACGAAGCCGAGGACGGTGCCCTTGCTGCCGGTGACGGCGGCGAGGTGGGTACCGGCCGTGCGCATTGCGGTCATGGTGTCGTCCAGCGGGGTGTCGAGCGCGACCTTGGTAATCGGGTGCAGCGACGCACGCGGGAAGGGCTGGTCGCGTTCGGGGGCGCCGAGGGCGTCCTTGATGTGCAGGTAGCCCAGGATCTCCTCGCCCGGTCCGGTGACCGGAAGGCGGGAGAAGCCGTGGTGCGAGGCCGTGCGCTCCAACTGTCGCGGGGTGATGTCGTGGCCGACGGTCGCCATGCGCTCCAGGGGCACCATGACCTCGCCGACCGGCCGGGTGCCGAGCTCCAGGGCGTCCTGGAGGCGCTCGCCGTCCTCGGGGCCAAGCAGGCCGGCTGCAGACGAGTCCTTGACCAGGCGGGCGAGTTCGTCGTCGGTGAAGACGGAACCGACCTCGCCCTTGGGCTCGACCTTCAGCAGACGCAGCAGCGCATTGGCGAAGGCGTTGATGCCGAAGACGAACGGCCGCAGCGCCCGGGTGACGGCGACCAGCGGCGGCCCGAGGAGCAGCGCCGTGGGTGCCGGGGCGGCGAGGGCGATGTTCTTCGGGATCATCTCGCCGACGAGCATGTGGAGGTAGGTCGCCAGGGTGAGCGCGATGACGAAGGCGATCGGGTGGATCAGGCTCTCGGGCACGCCGATTGCGTGGAACGGCGGTTCCAGCAGGTGGGCGATAGCCGGCTCGGCGACCGCGCCCAGGACCAGGGAGGAGACGGTGATGCCGAGCTGGGCGGTGGCCATCATCGCGGAGAGGTGTTCCAGGCCCCACAGCGTCGTCTTGGCCCGCCGGTTGCCCTTGAGGGCGGCGGGTTCGATCTGGCTGCGGCGTACGGAGATCAGGGCGAACTCGGCGCCGACGAAGAAGGCGTTGGTGATCAGGGTGAGGGCGCCGATCAGCAGCTGGATCGCGGTCATCGGGCTCGCTCCTCATCGGCTGCGGAGACGGCGGGTGCGGCGATCGTGACCCGGTCCGCGCGGTGGTGCTCTATGTCGAGCACGGTGATTTCCCAGCCGTCGACGGTGATGGTGTCGCCTTCGGCGGGGATGCGTTCGAGCTGGGTGGCGATCAGGCCGGCGAGGGTCTCGTACGGGCCCTCGGGCACGTCGAAGCCGATCTCTTCCAGTTCGTCGAGGCGGACGCTGCCGTCGGCCTCCCAGACCTGGCGGCCGTCCTGTTCGGGGCCTTCGATGAGGTCGGGGACCTCTATCGGGTCGTGCTCGTCGCGGACTTCGCCGACGACCTCTTCCACGATGTCCTCGACGGTGGCGACACCGGCGGTGCCGCCGTACTCGTCGATCACCACGGCCATGGTGCGGGCCTTGCGCAGCCGCCCGAGCAGGGTGTCCACGGGAAGTGAGTGCGGCACGAGCAGAGCCGAGGTCATCAGGTCCGTGACCGGGGTCTTGACCCGCTGCTCCTCCTCCAGTGCGAGGACGTCTCGGATGTGGAGGGTGCCGATCACCTCGTCGAGGGTGTCGCGGTAGACGGGGAAGCGGGAGACGCCGGTGGCCAGCGTCAGGTTCGCCGCGTCGGCCGCGGTGGCGTGGGCCTCCAAGGCCTGGACATCGACGCGGGGGGTCATCACGTTCTCCGCGGTCAGCTCGGCCAGGTGCAGGGACTTCACGAACAGTTCGGCCGAGTCCGCCTCGATGGCTCCCTGGCGGGCCGAGTGCCGGGCGAGAGCCACAAGCTCCTCCGGCGTACGGGCAGAGGCCAGCTCCTCGGCCGGCTCCAGCCCGAAGCGGCGCACCAAGCGGTTCGCGGTGTTGTTCAGGTGCCGGATCAGGGGGCCGAAAGCGGCGGTGAAGGCGCGCTGCGGGCCGGCAACGACCTTCGCGACGGCCAGCGGGCGCGAGATCGCCCAGTTCTTCGGCACCAGCTCGCCCACGACCATCAGCACGACGGTCGAGAGCGCGACGCCCAGCAGCGTCGCCGTGGTGGACACCGCCCCGGAGGACAGGCCGAGGGCCTCCAGAGGTCCGCGCAGCAGCGCGGAAACGGACGGCTCGGCCAGCATGCCGATCACCAGCGAGGTCACCGTGATGCCCAGCTGGGCCCCGGACAGCTGGAAGGTCAGCCGCTTGGCGGCCTTCAGGGCACTCTCGGCGCCCCGCTCGCCGGCCGCGGCGGCGCGCTCGAGCTCACTGCGCTCGACGGTGGTCAGCGAGAACTCGGCGGCGACGAACACCGCGCACGCCAGAGTCAGCGCCAGAGCGAGAAGCAGCAGCAGGACTTCGGTCACCGTGCCACCCCCGCTCCCGGCTCAACAATCAGCGGGCAAGACGTGGCACGGCTCGTACTGGGAGGTTCACCCATTGCGGGTCTGCTGCTCCTTCTTCACTCAGGCCGACTGGCGCGGTCCACGCCAGGGGCGGTTCAGTATCCGCACGACAACTGTAAAGGAACAGCAAAGTCCCTGGCCAGTGACGTCCCACACGGCGAGAGGGAGGGCCCTTTCGGACTTTCCCGCTCAACCGTCGCCTGTTCACTCGACAGCGGCCACGCTGCTCCTATGCTTCTACATGTCTGTAGATTATGCCAGGGCGGACGGAGCACTCCGTGCTGCCCGGGCGCCTGTACGCGCGCCCGTCGGGCTCGCGTGAAGTCAGGAGGGGAACAGAACGTGGCTTCGATCGATCTGGACAAGGTGCTGGACAAGGCGTGGGCGGACAAGAGCCTGCCCGAGATCCTGGCCGCTCCCGTGGGAGCCCTCAAAGGCGTCTCCGACCGTGACGGCGAGCTGCTCAAAGAGGCGTTCGGCGTCACAACCGTCGCCGAACTCGCAGAGCTGAAGTACGTCCGCTGGGCGCAGGCCCTCGCGGCCCTGGACGCGGCGAAGTAACGCCTCAGGCTCGCGCGGTGCCGTGGACCGGACCCCGGTCCGCGGCACCGTCGCGGGCACCGCAACAAAGATCACAACGCAACGCACATGAAGGAGAGCGCCACGATGGTGTTCAAGCGCCTGCTCGGCTCGATGGGTGTCGGCGGCCCCGCCGTGGACACGGTTCTCGACCTGACGACCGCCGCACCCGGGGGCAGCCTGACCGGCGAGGTCCGCCTCACCGGCGGCCGGGCCGGCTTCGACATCGAACACATCACTTTGGAACTCGTCGCCCGCGTCGAGGCCGAGACCGAGGGCGGCGAGCACGAGGGCACGGTTGCTTTCGAGCGATTCCACATCGGCGGCGGCTTCCGCCTCGCGGAGGCCGAGCACCGCTCCGCGCCGTTCGCCATTACGCTGCCGTGGGAGACCCCCATCACCCAGCTGCACGGCCAGCCTCTGGGAATCGTCCTCGGGGTGCGGACCGAGCTCGGCATCGCCGGCGCCAGCGACAAGGGCGACCTCGACCCCCTCTTCGTGGGGCCACTGCCCGTACAGGAGGCGATCCTTGAGGCATTCGGGCAGCTCGGCTTCGGCTTCAAGTCCGCCGATCTCGAACTGGGCCGCATCAGCGGCACCGGCCAGCAGCTGCCCTTCTACCAGGAGATCGAACTCACCCCGCCTGCGCAGTACGCCCACCAGGTCAACGAGATCGAACTGACCTTCCTCGCCCATCCTGGCGGGCTGGAGGTCGTCCTGGAGGCGGACAAGCGCGGCGGCCTCTTCTCCGGAGGCCACGATGTCCTCGGCCGGCACCACGTCAGCCACGAGGGAGCGGCCCACCGGGACTGGAACGCCGTCGTCGGCTCCTGGATCAGCCAGCTCCTCGACGCGCACACCGCCCGCGCGGCTCACACCCCCCACAGCCCCTACGGGCACGGCGCAGGGCACGACGCTCACGCCCACAAGGACGACCACGGACACCATGACGGTCACCGGTCCGGGCCGGGCGTGGGCACCGTGGTCGCCGCTGGCGCGGCCGGCCTCGCGGTCGGTGTCGTCGGCGGGATGGTGGCGGCCGAAGCCGTCGACGAGATCGGCGACTTCTTCGAGGACGACGAGGACGAGGCCGGCGGCGAGGAAGCGTAGCGAATCCGTCACCCGCACCGTAGCTTCTACGGTGGTGTAGAAATAACTTGTCCGGGCCGGATCCGTCCGTCCCCGGCCCGAACAACCCTGCGACCCGATGGAGTTGGCATGGCCCTGTGGGACCGTTTCAAGCAGTCCGCCCGGCAGATGCAGACGCAGCTGGAGGCAAAGAAGAACGAGCTGAAGTCCGGCGCGTTCCGCGACGCGAGCATGGCCATGTGCGCCCTGGTCGCCGCGGCGGACGGAACGATCGACGACTCCGAGCGCCGACGGGTGGCCCACCTGATCGCCACCAATGAGGTCCTGCAGAACTTCCCGGCCGCCGATCTCCAGACGCGTTTCGACGACTACCTCAACACCCTCGCCGCCGACTTCGACTTCGGCAAGGTCAGCATCATGCAGGAGATCGCCAAGGCGAAGAAGAAGCCCGTCGAGGCGCGCGCCGTCATCCAGATCGGCATCGTCATCGGAGGCGCTGACGGCGACTTCGACAAGACCGAGCAGGCCGTCGTACGCGAAGCCTGCTACGCCCTCGACCTCCCGCCCCACGAGTTCGACCTCTAGCGCCACGGCCCTGCCCGTACGAGCCCGGCGTCGCGGCCCCCAAGGCGCGGGGAGGCCTGCCTGCGAGGAGACCGGGCTTCGGGCGGGTGCGCACGATCAGGCGAAGGCTGTGTCGACGTAGCGAATCTCCGGCCGGGCGATGACGCTCCGGACGCCGTTCGATTCCGGAGCCCGGTCCGCAGTCGTCACCTGCCTTGGAGCACAATGTCCGCATGGCGAACAGCGAGGAACGCGGCGCTCCGTACGTAGGTTTCACGGCGGGCATATCGCTGGGCATGATGATGGGAGTCGTACTCGGTCTGCTCATCTTCGACAACCTCGCGCTCGGACTCGGCGTGGGTGTCGCGCTGGGACTCGGCATCGGCACGATCCGTCGGCCTGGGACCGAATCAGCCGAGGTCCAGCCCGGCGAATCCTGATCCTTTCCTTCCCGAACGACCGGCTGTCGTCGTTTCCGACGTAAGGCGCCAGGACCACACGCGCCGAAGGCGGCGAGACACGTGTCGAGGCGCTGTCCGATGTGAGATCTCGGCGCCCGCGAACAGGGCGTTGAGCACGATCAGCGCGGCGTGAGCGCGAGGTCCCACACGGAGCCGTTCACGGCCTCGCGCCCAGCCGGGTGCGGGTGGGCGTCACAGGCTCGAGCGGACCACGGTGACGGGGCAGTGGGCGTGGTGCAGGACGGCCTGGCTGACCGAGCCCAGCAGCAGCCCGGCGAATCCGCCCCGCCCGCGCGCACCCACCACGATCAGCTGGGCGGTCTCGCTGGCCTCGATCAGTGTCGGCCGCGTACGGCCCCGGACGATCCGCTGGCGCACAGTCACCTCGGGGTACTGCTCGCGTTGCCCGGACAAGGCCTCGGCCAGCAGCCGCTCTTCCACCGTCCGTTGTCGGTCCGCGACACCGATCAGGTCCACCAGTTCCACGGGATGGCCGGGGCCGCTCTCGCCGTGATCACTCCACGTGCTCCAGGCGTGCAGGGCCACCAGTTCACTGCCCCGCAGCTGTGCCTCGGCGAACGCGAACCTGATCGCGCCCAGGCCCTGAGGCGAGCCGTCCACCGCCACCAGTACGGGCCCCTCGGGCCCCGTCCGGCCGCGTACGACCATCACCGGGCAGTGGCCGTGTGCGGCAAGGTGGACGGCCGTCGATCCCAGGAGAAGCCCTCGGATACCGCCCGTGCCACGGTGTCCCACCACCACGAGCTGAGCCGTGTGTGACTCCGCTTCCAGGGCGGCCACCGGCTCGCCGGGCATCACCGCGCTGGTGGTCTGCACTCCTGGGGCTGCAGCCTGGGCCCGGTCGACCGCTTCGTGGAGCAGGTGCTCGACCAGATCCCGCACTCCTCCGCCGGGCGGTCCGAGAGGTGAGGCGCCGAGTGGGACGTGCATGGCGGGCCAGACGAAGGCGTGCACGACATGCAGCTCCGCTCCTCTGAGCAGTGCTTCCCGTGCGGCGGCGTCCACGGCGGCTATGGCGTAGGGCGAGCTGTCCGCCCCGACCAAGACCGGACCGGACATCGCCCTGCCTCTCCTCTTCCCGCAGCTCCTGCTGCGGGGCTGGGCCCGCGCTTCGTCCTCCCAGGTTCTCTCGCAGGCCGCACCCACGCGACCAGGGGCAGCCGCGTCAGGCGTCCCCGGGCCAGGTCATAGCGGTGTGGCGGCGTGGAGGATGAAGAACAGGGTGACGGCGGAGTTCGCCGAGGACAGTGCGGACACCGTTGTGCCGGCCGCCGCACCCCACGTGGCCACGCCCACCGCGGTGAATACCGACGGCCAGCGGCTGGAGGCAGGGGCGGGCTCCAGCAGTGCGGCGACCCTGCTCGGCACCGGTCCCGCCGCCGCGAACGCGGGCAGCGTGGCCAGCGGGGCGCCGCGGCTGATCAGCGCCGCCTTGCCGATCGCCACCGCCACCGTACGGCGGCTGCCGACCCTGGCCGCCGCCTCCTCATCGGCCCACCGCTCGGCGGTGTAGGCCACCACCGACCTCAGCGGCCGCAGGAACGGGTTCGCGCGGGCGGCGAGCTGGACGGCCAGCAGGAACCGGTGGTGGCCTCCCGTGAGGTGGGCACGCTCGTGCGCGAACAGTGCCCGGCGCTCGCGGGAGGAGAGCGCGGCCAGCATGCCCGTGCTCACCACGATCCGGTCACGGCGCGAGCCGGGCAGCGCGTAGGCGTACGGAACCTCATCGGGCAGCACGGCCACCGGGGTGGCGGGCAGCCCGGCAAGTGCGCGCTGGCTGCGTCGGCGTACGCGCCGGTGGCGCCATGCCGCCGACGTACACGAGGCGATTACCGCGAGGAGCGCGGGGATGGCGGCCTTGCCGGCGACCTCGTCGTACGGGACCGCTTCGCGCACCTCCGGGTCGGACCAGCCGTCCGGCAACGGGTTGCCGGGCAGCTGCGCGGTCCCCACCACCATCAGCAGCGCCAGGCACAGCGTGCTGCACACCGCCAGCACCGCCGCGGCGCCGGTCAGCAGCCACGTCGCGGTACGCGGGTGCAGATGATGCCCGGCCAGGCGTGCGATCGGCCACGCCGTTAAGGGCAGCACCAGCGGCAGGAACACGAAAATTCCCATGTCCCTCAGTCTTCTCCCGCCTCGGACGCCTTGCCCAGCAGTTCCCGCAGCAGCTCCTCGTCCCCGGGCGTGAGGGCGGTCACGAAGCTGGCCAGGACGGCCTGCCGGTCGCTCTCGGCGTCCAGGACCTTGCGCATCCGCAGAGCGGCCAGCCCGGCCTCGTCGGCGACCGCCATCCACTCGAACGACCGGCCCACCCGCTCCCGCGCCACAGCACCCTTGGCCTGGAGCCGGGTCAGGATCGTCATCACCGTCGTGTAGGCCAGGCCGCCGCCCAGGCGTTCCTGGACCCAGCCGGCCGTGACCGGCCCCGGCGCCTGGCACAGTGCGGCGAGTACCTGGCCCTCCAGTTCACCCTGCCCCCGGCGGGGGGACGGGTCGGCACCGCTCGAGTCTTTCACTGTCATGCCGTCAACCTCCCGCCTCATGGCCTCACCCGATGCGGCGCGGCGGTTCATCGTACTGATCCACCGGCCGACTGCTCGGCGGACCGCGAACGGTCCGCCTCCGCGAAGCCGCCACACCGGCCGAACTCCCACCAATATACTTCTACAGTGTTGTAGATTCGTCTTGATCCGACGGTACGGGCGCGCCAGCCGGGGCCGCGGGGATACCGAATGGGAGTCACGACATGGGTGTGAGCCTGTCCAAGGGCGGAAACGTCTCGCTGAGCAAGGAGGCCCCGGGTCTGACCGCCGTGCTGGTCGGCCTGGGCTGGGACGTCCGGACGACCACCGGGGTCGACTTCGACCTCGATGCCAGCGCGCTCCTGGTGAACGCGTCCGGGAAGGTCCCCTCCGACCAGCACTTCGTCTTCTACAACAACCTCAAGAGCCCCGACGGCTCCGTCGAGCACACTGGCGACAACCTCACCGGTGAGGGCGAGGGGGACGACGAGGTCGTCAAGGTCGACCTCGCCACCGTGCCCGCCGACGTCGAAAAGATCGTCTTCCCGGTCTCCATTCACGACGCCGAGGCCCGCAGTCAGAGCTTCGGCCAGGTGAGGGGCGCATTCATCCGCGTCGTCAACCAGGCCGGCGGTGCGGAGATCGCCCGCTACGACCTCTCCGAGGATGCTTCGACCGAGACCGCGATGGTCTTCGGTGAGCTCTACCGAAGCGGCGCGGAGTGGAAGTTCCGCGCCGTCGGCCAGGGCTACGCCTCCGGCTTGTCCGGAATCGCCGCAGACTTCGGCGTCGGCGTCTGAACAACCGCATGCAGGCGGGGTGGTCCGCCGGGCCCGGCGGACCACCCCCGTCACCCGATACAGGCGCAGCCGTGTCACTCGATCCGGGGATCCCTTGAGGCAGGAAGGCCCGCCCGGAACCGCGGGCGGAGCCGACTTCGAGCCCATGCGGCTCGCATCACCGCCGCACCGACCCGCAACTCCCCCATCCGCCGGGTACGACCGCGCGCCGGATTGCCCAGGAGCGGGGCACCACGTACACCGTCATCGTTTTCTACAGTGCTGTAGATTCATGGCGGTCGCGAAGGCGGCCTCGCGAAGATGCTGTCCGACGGCCGATCATCAGGAGGACACGGTGGGAATCAATCTCGACAAGGGCCAGCAGATCAGCCTGGAGAAGGCCGGCGGTCGCACGCTGAGCGTGGTCCGGATGGGGCTGGGCTGGCAATCCGCCCCACGCAAGGGCTTTCTCGCCCGGATGACCGCGCGGGAGATCGACCTGGACGCCTCGGCCGTACTGTTCGCGGGCAAGGATCCGGTGGACGTGGTGTTCTTCCAACAGCTGGTCAGCAAGGACGGCTCGGTGCGCCACACCGGGGACAACCGCGTCGGCGGCGCCGGACAGGGCGGGGACGACGAGTCGATCCTGGTGGACCTCTCGCGGGTTCCCGTGCACGTCGACCAGATCGTCTTCACCGTCAACTCCTTCACCGGGCAGACCTTCACGGACGTGCAGAACGCCTTCTGCCGCCTCATCGACGAGACCAACGGCCAGGAGCTGGCCCGCTACACCCTCTCCGGCGGCGGCACCTACACCGCCCAGGTCATGGCCAAGGTCCACCGGTCCGGGCAGGGCTGGAACATGTCCGCGATCGGCGAGCCGGCCAACGGCCGCACGTTCCAGGACCTGTTGCCCGCCATCACCTCCCATCTGTAACGAGCACCAGCGCAGCGGACACGTACAGGCCGGAGCCGGCGTGCAGGCTCGGCGCAGAGGGCACCACCCGCATCGGAGGCCAACGCAGTGTTCGGCATCAGTGAGATAGCGATCATCCTTATCCTCGTCGTCCTGGTCTTCGGAGCCAAGAAGCTGCCCGAACTCGCCCGCTCGATGGGGAAGTCCGCCCGGATTCTGAAAAGCGAGGCCCGGGCGATGAAGAACGACCCGGCCAGCAGAACAGCCGCCGGCGAGCAGCCCGCCGACGCCGGTACCGGGTTGGTCATCGAACCCGACGCGGTGATCAGCCCGCGCCCCACCCACGTATCCCGCTCCGACCACCCGCAACGCTGAACTGGGGCCTCGGCCTCCCCGTCGCGCCGCATCCGCCGGGAGGGCACGCCCTGCAAGCGGCCCGCCGAGCGGTATAACGTTCTTCACATCAGTCGTGCCGCAACAGCCCAGCGAGGGAGCATGTCGCGCATCTGGGGTGCCATCGCCCTGGCCGTAGTCGGCACCATCACCACCATGGCCGGCGCCGCGCTCTACATCCTCCCGGGCCCATGGATCCCGGTTCTCGCCGTCGGCATAGCCATGCTCGTGGCCGGTGTCCTCATGCTGGGCCTGGACGCCGACTGCCGTTAGCCGACGTTTCCTCGCTGGTACGTGACGAAGAACCTCGGCCGGCCCGGTGACGCGGCTGCGGGCCTCCGGCAGGGCCCCGGAGCCCCATCGAGAGCGGTCGGCACCAGGCCTTCCGGCTCGCCGTGACCTCAGCGGCGGAAATCCTGCCCGGCACCGCCCTTGACCTGCTCCGCCATCAGTCCGCCACAGCTGCGGGGCAGTGCGTCGTACTGGCGGCGTACTTCCTGCCGTCCGTCGATCGTCATGCGAGTTCGGTGAACGTTTCGACAGCGGTGGTCTTGCCCGTGACGATGATGACGTCGCCCTTCTCGACGACGGTCTCGGCCGTGGCGTGGGTGAAGTCGTTCCCGGGGCGTTTGATGCCGACGACGGTGATGCCGTACTTGGTGCGTACGGCGCTCTGCCCGAGCGGGACGCCGGTGATCGCGTTCGGGGTGATGGTCTTGACCAGGGCGTAGTCGTCGTCGAACTCGATGAAGTCGAGCATGCGGCCGGTGACGAGGTGGGCGACGCGCTCGCCCATCTCGTGTTCGGGGAGGACGACGTGGTGGACGCCGAGGCGTTCGAGGATCTGTCCGTGCTGGCGGCTGATGGCCTTGGCCCAGATGTTGGGGACGTTCTCCTCCAGGAGGTTGGAGGCGACGAGGATGCTGGCCTCGATGTCGGTGCCGATGCCGACGACCACGCTGGGGAAGTCCCCGACGCCGAGCTGTCGGAGCACCTCGGGATCGGTGCAGTCTGCGACGGCGGTGTGGGTGAAGATGTCGCTGTGCTTCTGGACGAGAGCGGCGTCGGTGTCGATGCCCAGCACGTCCCAGCCGCGCCGGGTCAGTTCGTTGGCCAGTGAACTGCCGAACCGGCCCAGACCGATGACGGCCACGCGTTGGTCGCCCGCCGCGTGGGCGCCGAGGTCCAGGAGCCGCTTGCGGCGGCGTCGGCGCAGGGAGTGCAGGTAATTACCCAATGACGGGTCGCTCCTCGGGTAGCTGGTAGCGGCGGGTCCGCTCGCGCAGGGCGAGCGAGGACACCAGGGTGATGGGGCCGAGGCGGCCGACGAACATGAGGAGGACGAGGATCAGCTGGCCGGAGTCGGGGATGTCGGCGGTGATGCCGGTGGACAGGCCGACGGTGGCGAAGGCGGAGACGGCCTCGAAGAGGACGTCCTCGAAGGCGGCTCTGGTGACGGTGAGCAGGGCGAGGGTGGCAGCGATGACGAGCCCCACGGCGAGCAGTGCCACGGTCAATGCCTGGCGCAGCACGTGCGGGGCGAGGCGCCGGCCCATCACGGTGGAGTTGGGCTCGCCGCGGACCTCAGCGAGCATCGCCGCCGCCAGGACCGCGAAGGTGGTCACCTTGATGCCGCCTGCAGTGCCCGCGCTGCCGCCCCCGATGAACATCAGCGTGCAGGTGAACAGGAGGGTCGTGGCGTTGAGTGCGCCCATGTCGATGGCGTTGAAACCGGCGGTGCGGCTCATCGCGGAGTAGAAGAAGCCGTTGAGGATCTTCTCGTCCCAGTCGAAGGGGGCGAGGGTGCCTGGGTTGGTCCATTCCAGCAGGCAGGTGAGCACGGTGCCGATGAACAGCAGGGCGGCGCTGGTGACGAGCGTCAGACGGGTGTGCAGCGACCAGTTGCGGCGGCCGGTGGTGCGGCGCCGGGTGCGGTGGCGCAGGAGTTCCAGCAGTACGGGGAAGCCGAGGCCGCCCAGGATCACGGCCACGGCGATCGGCAGCGTGATCCACGGGTCCTGGGCGTACGGAGTGAGGCTGTCGCCGTGCAGCCCGAAGCCGGCGTTGTTGAAGGCCGATACCGCGTGGAAGAAGCCGGAGTAGGCGGCTTCGGCGACGGAACGGCCGTATCCGAAGCGCAGCCGCAGGGCGAGGAAGGCGCCCACGGCGAGTTCGACGATGAGCGTGCAGCCTGCCACGCCGAGGAGGACGCGGCGTACGTCGCCGAGCCCCAGGCTCTTGGTCTCCGCTGCCGCGGTCAGCTGCATGCGCAGCCGCAGCCTGCCCGAGACCAGCAGTGCCAGCAGGGATGCCAGGGCCATGATGCCGAAGCCGCCGACCTGGATCAGCGCCAGGATGACAACCTCGCCGAAACCGCTCCAGTGCGTGGCGGTGTCCACGACGACCAGACCGGTCACGCACACCGCCGAGGTGGACGTGAACAGCGCCGTCACGACGTCCGTCGTCGAGCCGTCCTGGGAGGAGACCGGCAGCATCAGCAATCCGGTGCCGGCGGCGATCACCAGGGCGAACGCCCACACCACGCTGCGGGCCGGATGAGTGGTGAACAGCGAATGCCACACCCTTGCCGCGCGTCCGGCCACTCGACCGACTTCCCTCCGACTCGACGCCACCATTGGGCCCGAGCATCAGGAGTGCGTCAAGGACCAGCGGCGTCACCCTACCCCGGCGGGTGTCGGCCTTCGAACAGGCCACGGCCGACCGGAGCGGGTGTCCCCCGGTGGGGCGGAGTCCGTCGAGGCGTGTGGGGAAGAACGGCCGGGTGCGGGACCTGTCAGGTGAGTGCCGCCTTGGGGAGGTCGGGGACGGATCTGGGGCCCGTGTCCGCGGTGGGCAGGGTGAGGACCATGGTCAGACCGCCGCCGGGAGTGTCCTCCGCTGTCAGTGTGCCTCCGATCGCTTCGGTGAAGCCGCGTGCGACAGCGAGGCCGAGGCCCACGCCGGCTCCGGCGGGGGCGTCTCCGTAGCGCTGGAAGGGTTCGAAGATGCGGTCCTTGGCCTCATCCGGGATGCCTGGTCCTCGGTCGATGACGCGAAGTTCCACGCGCTCGGCCAGCGCACTGGCCGCGACGAGGACGGGCTGGCCTTCGGGGCTGTACTTGACGGCGTTCTCGACGATGTTGGCAACTGCACGTTCGAGCAGACCGCGGTCGACCGCGACCATGGGGAGGGTTTCAGGAATGTCGAGTTCGACGCTGTCGTCGGGCACACCGGCCAGTGCCATCGGGACCACTTCGTCGAGGTCGGTCTCGCGGATCAGCGGGGTGACGGTGCCGGTCTGGAGGCGCGACATGTCGAGGAGGTTGCCGACCAGGGCGTCGAGCCGGTCCGCTCCCTCTTCGATGCCTTCGAGCAGGTCGGCTCGGTCCTCTTCCGACCATTCCACGTCATCGGCGCGGAGGGAGGTGACGGATGCCTTGATTCCGGCGAGGGGCGTGCGGAGGTCGTGGCTGACGGCTGCCAGGAGCGCGGTACGGATCCGGTTGCCCTCGGCGAGCCGCTGGGCCTCCTCGGCCTGGCCGACCAGGCGCTGACGGTCGAGTACCACGGCGGCTTGTGCGGCGAAGGCACCGAGGACCCGGCGGTCCTCGGCCGGGAGGACGCGGCCGGTGAGGGCCAGGGCCATGTTCTCGCCGATGGGCATGTCGACGTCAGCCTCCTCCGGTCGCGCGGCCGGGGCGGGCCCGGTGCCGGCCGCGAGGGTCCACGGTTCGACCTCGCTGTCGCGTTCGAGCAGGGCCACCGATTCCATGGCGAAGGTCTCGCGGACCCGTTCCAGCAGGGCGGGCAGGGCGGTCTCGCCGCGCAGGACGCTGCCGGCGAGGAAGGAGAGGATCTCGGCTTCGGCGCGCAGCCGGGCGGCCTGGTGGGTCCGGCGGGCGGCGAGGTCGACCACGGAGGCGACGGAGACGGCGACCGCGAAGAAGACCGCGATGGCGACGATGTTCTTGGGGTCGGCAATGGTCCACAGGTGCAGCGGCGGCGTGAAGAAGTAGTTGAGCAGCAGGGACCCGAAGGCGGCCGAGGCCAGCGCGGGGAGCAGTCCGCCGAGCAGGGCGGCGGCCACGGTGAGCGTGAGGAAGAGCAGCATGTCGTTGGTGAGCCCGAGGTCGGGAACGACAGTGCGCAGCATTACGGTCAGGATCACCGGTCCGGCGATGCCGACCAGCCAACCCCAGATGATGCGGGATCGGCCCAGGCGGGCGCCGCGTGCCACGGGGAGGCCCCGGCCCTTGGCGGCCGCGTCGTGGGTGACGATGTGGACGTCGAGGTCGGGTCCGGACTCGCGGGCGACGGTGGCGCTGACGCCGGGGCCGAAGATGTACTGCCAGGGGCGGCGGCGGCTCACGCCGAGGACGATCTGGGTGGCGTTGACGCCGCGGGCGAATTCCAGCAGGGCGTCGGGGATGTCGTCGCCGATGACGTGGTGGAAGGTGCCGCCGAGGTCCTCGACCAGGGTCCGCTGGACGGCCAGTTCCTTGGGCGAGGCGGAGGTGAGCCCGTCGCTGCGGGCGATGTAGACGGCGAGGACTTCACCGCCGGCGCCCTTCTCGGCGAGGCGTGCGGCCCGGCGGATGAGCTGTCGGCCTTCGGGACCACCGGTCAGACCGACGACGATCCGCTCGCGGGCTTGCCAGGTGGAGCGGATGTTGTGCTCGCCCCGGTACTCCTGGAGGTACTCGTCGACCCGGTCGGCGACCCACAGGAGGGCCAGCTCGCGCAGGGCGGTGAGGTTGCCGGGGCGGAAGTAGTTCGACAGGGCGGCGTCGACCTTGTCGGGTTTGTAGACGTTGCCGTGTGCCATGCGCCGGCGCAGGGCCTGCGGGGACATGTCGACCAGCTCGATCTGGTCGGCCCGGCGGACCACCTCGTCGGGCACGGTTTCCTGCTGCCGGACCCCGGTTATGGCCTCGACGACGTCGCCGAGGGACTCCAGGTGCTGGATGTTGACCGTGGATACGACGTCGATGCCCGCCTGGAGGAGTTCCTCGACGTCCTGCCAGCGCTTGGCGTTACGGGAGCCGGGCACATTGGTGTGGGCGAGTTCGTCCACGAGTGCCACGGCAGGGCGTCGGGCTAGTACGGCGTCCACGTCCATCTCCGTGAAGACGCCACCCCGGTACTCCAGCTCGGCCCGCGGGATCTCTTCGAGTCCGTGGAGCATGACCTCGGTGCGGGGGCGGCCGTGGTGCTCGACGAAGGCGACGACGGCGTCGGTGCCGCGCTCGATCCTGCGGTGCCCTTCCGAGAGCATGGCGTACGTCTTGCCGACGCCCGGGGCGGCGCCGAGGTAGATCCGGAATGTGCCGCGTCTCATGTCGTTCAGCCTTCGAAGCGGTAGCCCATGCCGGGCTCGGTGATCAGGTATCTGGGATGCGCCGGGTCCGCTTCCAGTTTGCGCCGGAGCTGGGCCATGTAGACGCGCAGGTAGTTGGTCTTGTCTTCGTACGTCGGGCCCCACACCTCAAGCAACAGCTGACGCTGGCTGATCAGCCTGCCGGGGTGGGTGATGAGGATTTCCAGCAGGTGCCACTCGGTCGGAGTGAGCCGGACATCCCGGCCATCACGCCGAACCTTTTTGGCCACCAGGTCCACCGTGAAGTCGCTGGTCGTCACCAGGACCGTCTCCTGCGAAGGCTCAGCGGCCTCTTGGCGGCGGACCGCTGCGCGCAGCCGGGCCAGCAGCTCGTCCATGCTGAAAGGCTTGGTGACGTAGTCGTCGGCTCCGGCATCGAGCGCCCTGATCTTCTCCTCGGAAGTGTGGCGGGCCGACAGGACGAGGATCGGGACGCGGCTCCAGTCCCGTACGCCCTTGATGACTTCGATGCCGTCCATGTCGGGCAGGCCGAGGTCCAGCAGTATGACGTCCGGTTTGCGGGCGGCGGCGAGGCGGAGGGCCGAACTGCCGTCGGTCGCCGACTCGACGTCGAACTTGCGTGCCTGGAGGTTGATCCTCAGGGCGCGGACGAGCTGCGGGTCGTCTTCCACCACCAGGACCCTGGTCATCTGTGTGGCGCCTTCCTTCCGCGGTGGGCGTGCTGGTTATGGGGCGGAGCCGGCCGGACACGAGAGTTCCGTATCTGGCCGGCTCCGGAGCCCGTTCAAGGCGGGCCCTAGCGCTTGGTCAGCGCCTTGAGTGCCAGGTTGAGGCTGAGGACATTGACGTGGGGTTCGCCGAGGAAGCCGGCGGTGCGGCCCTCGTTGTGCTCCTCGACCAGCTTGGCCACCTGCTGCTCGGTGAGGCCGTTCTCCTTGGCCACGCGCTTGATCTGGATCTCCGCGTACTCCGGGGAGATGTGCGGGTCGATGGCGGAGGCGGAGCCGGTGACCGCGTCCTTGGGCACCTCGGACTCCGGGACGCCGTTGAACTCGGCAACCTGCTTCTTGGCATCGGTGACCGCTTGCACCAGCCGGGAGTCGGACGCGCCGAGCTGACTGGAGCCGGTGGCGAGCGGGTTGTAGCCGCTGTTGGAGGGGCGCGGCTGGAACCACTTGGGGTCCGGACGCGCTGCCTCTTCCTCGTCATCCGGGTTCTTCTTGGGGAGGTCCCAGCTCTGGCCGATGAGCGAGGATCCGACCTCCTTGCCGTCGGCCTTGACCAGGGAGCCGTTGGCCTTGTCGTGGAAGAGCGCCTGGGCGACCCCGGTGACGGCGAGCGGGTAGAGGATGCCGGTCACGACGGTCAGCACCAGCAGCATCCGCAGCGCGGCGACCAGGAGACGGCCTGTGTTGGAGACGGAGTTGTTCATGGCGATCAGCACGTTCCTAATTCAGGCGAGCCCGGGGATGAGGGAGATGAGCAGGTCGATGAGCTTGATGCCGATGAACGGGGCGATCAGGCCGCCCAGTCCGTAGATCCCGAGGTTGCGGCGGAGCATCTTGTCCGCGCTGGTCGGCCGGTACCGGACGCCCTTCAGGGCGAGCGGGACGAGCGCGATGATGATCAGCGCGTTGAAGATGACCGCGGAGAGGATCGCGGACTCGGGCGAGGCGAGGCCCATGATGTTGAGCTTGTCCAGGCCCGGGTAGGCGACCGCGAACATGGCCGGGATGATCGCGAAGTACTTCGCGACGTCGTTGGCGATCGAGAAGGTGGTCAGCGCCCCCCGGGTGATGAGGAGCTGCTTGCCGATCTCGACGATCTCGATGAGCTTGGTGGGGTTGGAGTCCAGGTCCACCATGTTCCCGGCCTCCTTCGCGGCCGAGGTGCCCGTGTTCATCGCCACGCCGACATCGGCCTGGGCGAGGGCCGGGGCGTCGTTCGTACCGTCGCCGGTCATCGCGACGAGCTTGCCGCCGGCCTGTTCCCGCTTGATGAGGGCCATCTTGTCCTCGGGAGTCGCCTCCGCGAGGAAGTCGTCGACACCCGCCTCCTCGGCGATGGCCTTCGCGGTCAGCGGGTTGTCACCCGTGATCATGACCGTCTTGATGCCCATGCGGCGCAGCTCGTCGAACCGCTCCCGCATGCCCTCCTTGACCACGTCCTTGAGGTGGATGACACCCAGCACGCGGGCGCCCTTCTCGTCCTCGACTGCGACGAGGAGCGGCGTGCCGCCGGCCTCGGAGATGCGGTTGGCGAGAAGGTCGGCATCGTCGGAGACCTGACCGCCCTGCTCCTTCACCCAAGTGATGACCGAACCGGCCGCACCCTTGCGGGTCTTCCTGCCGTCGACGTCGACACCGGACATACGGGTCTGGGCGGTGAACGCGATCCACTCAGCGTGGGCGAGCTCGCCCTGGTGGCGTTCGCGCAGCCCGTACTTCTCCTTCGCCAGGACGACGATCGAGCGGCCCTCGGGGGTCTCGTCGGCCAGCGAGGACAGCTGGGCAGCATCGGCCAGTTCGGCCTCGGTCGTGCCCTTGACCGGGACGAACTCGGCGGCCTGCCGGTTGCCCAGCGTAATCGTGCCGGTCTTGTCGAGCAGCAGCGTCGAGACGTCGCCGGCCGCCTCCACGGCTCGCCCGGACATGGCCAGCACGTTGCGCTGGACCAGGCGGTCCATGCCCGCGATGCCGATCGCGGACAGCAGGGCCCCGATCGTGGTCGGGATCAGGCAGACCAGCAGCGCGGTCAACACGATCATCGAGGTCTGCTCGTCGGCGCCCGCATAGATCGCGAACGGCTTCAGCGTGACCACGGCCAGCAGGAAGACGATCGTCAGGGAAGCCAGAAGAATGTTCAGCGCGATCTCGTTCGGCGTCTTCTGCCGCGCCGCGCCCTCCACCAGGTTGATCATCCGGTCGATGAAGGTCTCGCCCGGCTTTGTCGTGATCTTGATGACGATCCGGTCCGAGAGGACCTTCGTACCGCCGGTCACCGCACTGCGGTCGCCGCCCGACTCGCGGATGACCGGGGCGGACTCCCCCGTGATGGCGGACTCGTCCACGGACGCGACACCTTCGACGACGTCACCGTCGCCGGGGATGATGTCGCCGGCCTCGCACACCACCAGGTCGCCGATGCGCAGCTCGGTGCCCGGGACGCGCTCCTCGTTCTTGCCGACGATGCGGCGGGCGACGGTGTCGGTCTTGGCCTTGCGCAGAGTGTCGGCCTGCGCCTTGCCCCGTCCCTCGGCGACGGCCTCCGCGAGGTTCGCGAAGATCGTGGTCAGCCACAGCCAGGCCGTAATGGCCCAGCCGAACCAGTCCATCGGGTTGGTGATCGCCAGTACGGTGGTGACCACCGACCCGATCAGGACCACGAACATGACCGGGGACTTGATCATGATCCGGGGGTCGAGTTTGCGGACCGCGTCCGGGAAGGACTTCAGCAGCTGCTTGGGGTCGAAGAGACCAGCGCCCACGCGGCCGCTCTCGGGCTTGTGCCCCGTCGGAACATCACTGTGCGGCGCGGGGGTCCCCGTGCTGGTGGACATCGGGTCCTCGTGCTTCTTTACGTTGGCGGTCATGACCCCAGCCCCTCGGCGAGCGGCCCCAGCGCCAGCGCCGGGAAGAACGTCAGACCGGTGATGATCAGGATTGCTCCGACGAGCAGCCCTGTGAACAGGGGCTTCTCGGTGCGCAGGGTGCCTGCTGTCTCAGGGACCGGCTTCTGCTCGGCGAGCGAGCCGGCCAGCGCCAGCACGAAGACCATGGGCAGGAAGCGGCCCAGCAGCATGCACGGGCCCAGCGTCGTGTTGAAGAACGGCGTGTTGGCGCCGAAGCCGGCGAACGCGGAGCCGTTGTTGTTCGACGCGGAGGTGTAGGCGTACAGGACCTCGGAGAAGCCGTGCGCCCCGACGTTGGTCATGGCCTCCTTGCCGTCCGGCAGGGCCATCGCCACAGCGGTACCCACCAGGACCAGGGCAGGAGTGATGAGGATGTAGCAGGCCGCGAGCTTGATCTCGCGGGTGCCGATCTTCTTGCCCAGATACTCCGGGGTGCGGCCCACCATCAGACCGGCCAGGAACACCGCGATGACCGCCATGATCAGCATGCCGTAGAGGCCGGAGCCGACGCCGCCGGGCGCAATCTCGCCGAGCATCATGCCAAGCAGCAGCACACCGCCGGACAGGCCGCTGAAGGAGTCGTGGAAGGAGTTGACCGAACCGGTGGAGGTCATGGTGGTGGAGACCGCGAACAGCGAGGACGCTCCTTCGCCGAACCGCTGCTCCTTGCCCTCCATCGCCCCGCCCGCGAGCTGGGAGGCAGTGCCCGGGTGGGCGTACTCGATCCAGGTCACCAGGATCACGCCGACGAACCAGATCGTCCCCATCGCGGCGACGATCGCGTAGCCCTGCTTGACGTTGCCGACCATGCGGCCGAACGTGCGCGGCAGCGAGAAGGGGATCACCAGGAGCAGGAAGATCGTCAGCAGGTTCGAGAAGCCGTTGGGGTTCTCGAAGGGATGGGCGGAGTTGGCGTTGAAGTAGCCGCCGCCGTTGGTACCCAGATCCTTGATGGCTTCCTGGGAGGCCACCGCGCCCGGCGAGATGCTCTGAGTCTGCCCGGTCACCGTGGTGAGCTCGTGGATGCCGCCGAAGTTCTGGATGGCGCCAGCGGCGACCAGCAGGATCGCAGCGATCACCGAGATGGGGATCAGGATGCGGACGGTGCCGCGCACCAGGTCGGCCCAGAAGTTGCCCAGCTCGCCCGTGCGGGAGCGGGCGAAGCCGCGTACGAGGGCCACCGCGACGGCGATGCCGACGGCCGCCGAGACGAAGTTCTGGACGGCCAGGCCGGCGGTCTGGGTGGCGTGGCTCATGGCGGTCTCACCCGAGTACGACTGCCAGTTCGTGTTCGACACGAAGGACGCGGCCGTGTTGAACGCCTGGTCCGGGGTGATCGCCTCGAAGCCGAGCGACAGCGGCAGTACGTGCTGTACGCGCTGGAGCACGTACAGCAACAGCACACTCACGGCTGAGAAGGCCAGCACCGCGCGCAGGTAGGCGGACCAGCGCATCTCAGCGTTCGGATTGGCGCCGACGCTGCGGTAGATCCACTTCTCGACCCGCAGGTGCTTCTCGGAGGAGAAAACGCGGGCCATGTAGTCGCCCAGGGGGCGGTGCACCAGGGCCAGGGCGGCGATCAGCGCCGCCACCTGGAGCACGTCAGCAAGAACGGGGCTCATTTCGGGACTCAGAACCTCTCCGGCTTGACGAGGGCGAGGACGAGATATCCCAGCAGAGCGACGGCCACGACCAGGCCAACGATGTTCTCGGCAGTCACAGCTTCGTCACCCCCTTGGCGATGAGAGCCACCAGCGCGAAAACCGCGATCGTGGTGACGACGAAGGCCACATCGGCCATCGTGAGCTCCTGGAGGAAGTGGAAGTAAGGAATCGGCCAGCTGGCCGATCCAGAGCTAACCGCATCCCGGAAGCGTCGTTAAGGGGCCTTGACGGCTCCCATACGCCGGACGTGGCGCCTTTGACGGAATCCTTACGCGGCGCCGATACGCAAGCCCTGTTCAGCCCTCGCCGGGCAACGCCGTGTCGAGGGCAGAGCCGGTCAGGTCGGCGAGTGTCGCGGCCACCCGGCGCGCCTGGACCGAAGGCACCGAACCCGGCGTAGGGGCGAGCATGAACCGGCCGTAATAGTGACCGTTGCCACTGGCGCGCAGTTCGATCTCGCCCTCGGGCCAGCCGTTGCGTTCCAGATCCCAGGCGCGGTGACCGACCGACACACTGCCGTCGTGCTCCAGCCGTGGCGGACGGCCGAGCAGGGACCCGTATTCGAAGCGGCATCCCCGCAGCTCCAGCAGCTCGGTGAGATCGCCCCGGACGCGGTCCACCACGGCCTCGGGAGATCCGGCGCGCTGGGCGAGACGGGCGGTGGCGTGCAGGCGGGAGAGGTGATCGGCATCTGTCACCGTCACCACCTCGAGCCGTCGCACCCGGACGGCGAGCTGGGCGACGAGGAGTCCGACCACCAGCAGCAGGACGGCAGTCTGGATGTCGTCCGGGTCGGTGATGGTGAAGCGCTGGTAGGGGCGGGTCAGGAAGAAGTCGAACCAGGCCGCCGCCGAGACGGCCGCGAGCGCCCCGGCGAGGCGGGTGCCACGGGCGGCCACCAGGACGATGGCCACCACCAGGATCAGTGCTTCGTTCGTCTCCGCCAGCCGGCTGCGGAAGGGCACGAGCGCGAGGGCGACCAGGAAGGGCAGGACGAGCGCCCCGATCAGTGCGACACGATCACTCACCAGGTACCGGGGCATTCGGTCACCTTCCAGTTCATCCGTCTCGGGACGGAGCCCGAAGGACGTCGGCTCAGAACTTCTCCGGGTTGATCAGGGCTGCCACGAGGTATGCGAGCAGGGAAACGGCCACGAGCAGCCCGACGACATTCTCCAGGTCCATCTGTGATCCGTTCTCTCGGCCACGCGGGGCGGATGCCCGCAATGCGACGATGCACCCGCGCCGGGCGGACCGCGCCCGTGCTGACGCTGCCTTGTCGGACTTCATACGGAAACCGTCCAGCACTCGCCGACACCCCGTGACGTACAGGAACCGGAACCTCCGCGAGCAGGCAGGGCCGGCGGATCCATACCTGTTGACGCGTCACTGACGGAGTCTTGACGGAAGTCACCGCACACCCGTCAAGACCTCGCCAATTGACGGCTCCGGAGGCTCGGCATGGGCTCAACGAACGGTAGGTTCCTGCCCGTTGCACCGCCAGGGGATCCGAACGTCGCGTGACGAGCCGGAGGGGCCCTATGGGACGGGTCCCCCGGCGGCGCATCCCTCGTTCCGGCCCAGCCGATCCCACCGATAGGTCTCTCCATGCCTCCCGCCGCCACCCGGCAGGTACCTCCCGTCCGGACCCCGTCGCAGGCTCCCGTCAACCGGCCACCTCACAGACGCCCAGGGCGCCGGCCCCTGCTGGACTCCGTACAGCCGGCGGCTTCCTTCCAGGAAGCCCTGCGCAAGCTGCGTCCCCGTGAACTCGTCAGGAAGCCCGTCCTGTTCGTGGTGGCGGTGGGGTCCGCCCTGACCACCCTCTCGGCGCTGGTTCACCCGTCCGTTTTCACCTGGGTGATCAGTATCTGGCTCTGGCTGACGGTGATCTTCGCCAACTTCGCCGAGGCCGTCGCCGAAGGGCGCGGCCGGGCCCAGGCCGAATCACTGCGCCGGGCGCGTACAGACACCGTCGCGCTGCGCCTACGTCACTGGACGTACGGCCTGAACCTCCGGCACGCCGAGACCGAGGCCGTCTCCCCGGCCGACCTCCAGCCACTCGATGTGGTCCTGGTGGAGGCGGGGGAGCTGATCCCCGCCGACGGCGATGTGATCGACGGCGCCGCAGCGGTCGACGAGTCGGCCGTCACAGGCGAATCGGCCCCGGTGATCCGGGAGTCCGGCGGCGACCGATCAGGCGTGACGGGCGGTACGACCGTGCTCTCCGACTCGATCGTCGTTCGGGTGACCTCGCGCCCCGGGCACAGCTTCATCGACCGCATGATCGCCCTCGTGGAGGGGGCCACCCGGCAGAAGACCCCGAACGAGATCGCGCTCAACATCCTGCTGTCGGCGCTCACCGTCGTCTTCATCCTGGTCGTCGTCGGACTCCAGCCCATGGCCGCACACGCGGGCGCCGCCCAGACCACCACCGTGTTGGTGGCCCTCCTCGTCACCCTGATCCCCACCACCATCGGCGCCCTCCTGTCCGCCATCGGCATCGCCGGCATGGACCGCCTCGTCCAGCGCAACGTCGTCGCGATGAGCGGGCGCGCGGTCGAGGCCGCCGGCGACGTCAACACCCTGCTGCTCGACAAGACCGGCACCATCACCCTCGGCAACCGGGAGGCGGCCTCCTTCGTGCCGCTCCCCGGGGTGGACCACCTCAAGGTCGCCGACGCCGCCCAGCTGGCCTCGCTCGCCGACGAGACCCCCGAGGGGCGCTCCATCGTCGCGCTCGCCCGGCAGTACGGCCTTCAGCCGCCCGCCGAGGGGGAGCTGAGCAATGCGACGTTCACCCATTTCAGCGCTCGGACCCGGATGAGCGGAATCAACCTGAGCTGGAGCAACGGCGCCGCCTGTGCCATCCGCAAGGGCGCGGCGGCCCAGGTCGCCGAATGGGTCTCGCTGCGCGGCGGGAGCGTGCCGAGCGAGGCCCTGCACTGGTCCGACGGCATCTCCGCGTCCGGTGGTACACCCCTGCTGGTCGCCGTCCACGACTGGGACGGCCCGCGGGTGGTGGGGATCATCCATCTCAAGGACGTGGTCAAGGAAGGAATCCGGGAACGCTTCGCGGAGCTGCGCCGCATGGGCATCCGTACGGTCATGGTCACCGGCGACAACCCCCTCACCGCCAAAGCCATCGCGCAGGAGGCCGGCGTCGACGACTATCTCGCCGAGGCCACCCCCGAGGACAAGCTCGCGCTGATCAAGCAAGAGCAGGCGGGCGGCAGGCTCGTCGCGATGACCGGCGATGGCACCAACGACGCTCCCGCCCTCGCCCAGGCCGACGTGGGCGTGGCCATGAACACCGGTACCTCGGCCGCGAAAGAGGCCGGGAACATGGTGGACCTGGACTCCAACCCCACCAAACTCATCGAGATCGTCGAGATCGGCAAGCAACTCCTCATCACCCGAGGCGCCCTGACCACCTTCTCCATCACGAACGACGTCGCGAAGTACTTCGCGATCATCCCGGCCATGTTCACTGCCGCCTACCCGGGGTTGGAGGCGCTCAACATCATGGGCCTGCACAGCCCGAAGTCCGCCATCACCTCGGCGATCATCTTCAACGCCCTGATCATCATCGCCCTGATCCCCCTCGCCCTGCGCGGCGTCCGCTACAAGCCCGCCTCCGCGCACGATCTCCTGCGCAGAAACCTCGCCTTGTACGGACTGGGCGGCCTCATCCTGCCCTTCGTGGGTATCAAGCTCATCGACCTGCTGGTGTCCGCCGTTCCCGGCCTCGGATGAGATCCGTCAGAGCCGAGTCAAGGAGCCGTCAGGACACTTGAACCCGTCGTCGCAGGCACATTGGATGGATACCGTGAACATCGGTCAGCGCCACGACGACCGGCCGCCATCAGGACTGATCCGTGCCCGGCTCACGTCGATGCCGCGCGCGAAGCGCCCTGCGCGCCCTCCAGTGCGCTAGCACCCGTTGACCCGTGCGGGAGGCCCTTCCGGGCTCGCCGCGATCACCATGCAAGGCCGGTGCCCTCGCGTCCGCACACCACCCATATTCACCTCACCGCATGGCCGGCGGGGCACTTCGTGTCCCCTCCGCAGCCATGCCCTTCCACAGGAACCACTCATGCCTTCATTCCTGTCCGGCCGGACCATTCTGGTCACCGGCGCCACCTCCGGCATCGGCTACGAGACCGCCCGTCGGCTCGCCGAATGCGGTGCCACCGTCCTGCTGCACGGCCGCACCTCGCAGGAGGCCCGGGCAGCCGCCGACCACCTCATCGCCACCGCCGACGTCGACGCGGAACTACTGCGCCCGTGCGCGGCGGACTTCGCACACCTCGACGAGGTCGAGCGGCTGGCCAACCGGATCATCACAGGTCACCCGCACCTCGACGTCCTCGTCAACAACGCCGCCGTCGCCGCCCCCGAGCGCCACACCGTGACGCCCGATGGCAACGAACTCGCATTCCAGGTCAACTTCCTCGCCCACTACCTCCTGACGAACCTCCTCGAACCGGCGCTGACCAGCGCCCCGGGCGGCCGCGTCGTGAACGTCTCCTCCTCAATGCACCGGACCGCCTCCATCATGTGGAACGACCCCAACCGCACCCGCCGCTACTCCAGGCTCGCGGCCTACGCCCAGTCCCAGCTGGCACTCACGGTCTTCGCCGCCGACCCGCGTGTCACCGCGGTCTCCGTCGATCCGGGTGTGTGTGAGACCGCACTGCGGCCCCTCTACGGCCACGAAGGCACCTCTGCCGCCGAGGGCGCCGCCCACGTCGCGCGGCTCTGCGACCCGGCCGTCGAGATCGTCAACGGCGCTTACTACGACCGCGGCCGGCGCATGGAGCCAGCACCCGCCGCCACCGAGGAACGGACCGTCAAGCGGCTGAACAAGCTCGCAGACCTGCTCGTCAGCCACTCCGGCTGAAGGAGGACGCCACACCCGTGTCCAAACGCGCCCGCAAGAAGAAGGCCCGCCGCAAAAGGGCCGCCGGCCACTGCGGCAGAGCCAGCGGGAGCTGACCGCTGTCCGATCCGACCTCGGGGTGGGGCGGCCCACCATCCGGGGCCGCCCCACTCCGCCTCCCATGGGTACGAAGACCGATGATCGAGATCTTTCCCTGGCCCGTCGCGGTCACACTGCTGGTCGGGAGCCTGCCGGGCGCGTTCGCCAGAGCATCGTAGGCGCTGCGCATTCGCAGCTCCACCTGTACGAAGCGGTGGCGGCCCCGGGGCAGCGGCCCTGGTGGGTGTCCAGCTCCCTCGGCTCCTCCACCGCTTGGCCGCTCGAAGCGCCAGGGGTACCCGCGGGCCTCCCACTTCCCGGCTGACGAGAGACCGGACACAACCAGCGGACGCGGCGGACAGCCCGTGGGAAGCTTCCCTCTGAGAAAGCCCTCCTGCCAGGAGCCCCTTCATGAGCCACCACCCCCATTCCGGCCAACGCCGAGCGAACCTCCGCGCTCGCGTGCGCTGTCCCGTCTCACCGCTCGCCGCTATGGGAGTGATCCTCACGATCACCGGTGCCGCCCTCTACACGACGCCTGGTGAGCGGCCGGGAATCGTCGCCGCCGGCGCACTCGTTCTGTCGGCCATCGCCGCTTGGTGGTGTGCCTCCCGCCAGGGGTGATCACGACCTGACACCGAAGTGTTCATGGGCCGGGTGCGGGGCAGACAACCCGGCCTCGGGTGGATACGGTGTAAGGAACGCGTCAAGAGCTGGCGCGCGGTGTGCCGGGAAGTCTGGTCGGCGTCCCTAGGGCAGTGCGCCCTTTCTTACCGACGCCGAAGGCCAACCGCGATGCCCGCCGACCCACGTGACGCCTCTTCCCCCCGCTCGCCGCTCCCCGGTGTCCCACCCCGGCCCGAGCGCACCATCACCGCGGCCGCTCCCCGAACCGAGACAGTCGGCGCGGACGGACACGACATCTGATGGCCGATGGTGACACCTCGCTGTTGGCGCCGGTGATCGTCATCGCAGCCCTGGTCATCCGGACAGCACTCACCGAGCTCCGAGATCCCGGCAGTGCCCGGCGGCAATGGGCATTCGCCACGGACGCCCGGGCCATGGCGACCGGCGCGACGGTCGCCGCGGCCATGATCTTGATCGGCGGTCAGCGTTTCGGTTGGGCGGCCGTGGCCTGGGCACTTCTCGCCGGGGCACTCACCGCATTCCTCACCAGCCGTGACACTCCTGACCCCACATCTACGGCAGCGCCGAGCAAGGAGCAGGCCATGTCGGAACTACAGATCGGAAAGGTGATGGCCGCCGTTGGCGCGCCCCTCACCCTGACCGGAGTGGCGATGCACTTCCTGCCCGGCCCCGGATTCCCCTTTCTCATCATCGGCCTGGCCCTCCTCGTCACCGGCCTCGCCATGGCCGCCTCGGCCCGCCGCCGGTAGCACCGCCGCCGCCCTCTGCTCTCCCACCGTCGAGCGGCACGCCACGCCCCTCCCCCGCCCGGTGTCACTCTCTGCCGGGTTCGAGGGCAGTGAGCCGATCGCCGAGGCCCGGCTACTTGCCCGTTCCTTCCTGGCCGACGAGCAGAACATCCATGGCCTGCGCGTATCGGACCGCGCTCTGGACCTGGTGGAGCTGGTCGTCAGCGAGCTGGTCACCAACACCCGCAAATACGCACCCGGCCCCAGCCTGCTGACCCTCCAGGTCCGAGACGGCTGCGTGGATGTGACCGTCTGGGACAGCAACCCGGATATGCCGACGATCCTGCCTCCAGACCCCACCCGAGTGGGACAGCACGGACTCGAGATCATCATGGCCTCCGCCCTGACCTTCCAGCTCCGCCGCGAACCCGTCGGCAAACGGATCACCGCCTCCATCCTGCTCGCCGACGATCTGGCCACGGACGCGGCAGGCCGCTGAAGGGCAAGAGCTCAGGCTTCTTCCGACCAGGCCCGACAGAAGCAGACGGGTTCGCGGATTCTCAGATGGGGAGAGGCAGGGACCGCGTGTCGTTGAGGCCCCTCACCGCACCGGTCGCGTATGGCAACGAGTCCGCGCGGACCACACCAGGCTGGCATCGGCCATGTGGAGCCGGTCGAGTAGCGATACAGGCCGCCCCCGCACTGCGGGGTGCCCGACGTATCCGCACCGTAGGGCGAGAGAGCCGGAGTTCTTTGTGCCTGCTGATTGTCCGGCGTGATACGGCGCGAGTATCTTCGTCAGCGGTGTGCCGGGAAGTCTGGTCGGCGATTAGGGGCCGCGTGCCCGCCGTACCGACACTGGAGGCCCGCATGGTCTCGCCCGCCTTTCGTACGGAATCCCTGACCAAGCGCTATGGCCGCGTACTGGCACTCGACGGGCTGGATCTGACTGTCCCGGCCGGCGAGGTGTTCGGCTTCCTCGGCCCCAACGGGGCCGGCAAGTCCACCACCATCCGGTTGCTGCTGGGGCTGGCCCGGCCCACCGCCGGCCGGGCATGGATCTTCGGCACCGACGCGGCCGACGTCGCGGTCACGCACCGGCGCCTGGCGTACGTGCCGGCCGACGTAGCGCTGTGGCCGCAGCTGGCCGGCGCCGAGATCCTTGAACTGCTCGCGCGCACGGGCCCCGGCACCGACCGGTCCTACCGGGACGAGCTGGTCGACCGATTCGACCTCGACCTGTCCAAGCCGGGCCGGGCGTATTCGACGGGCAACCGGCAGAAGGTGGCGCTGGTGGCCGCGTTCGCCACCCGCGCACCTCTGCTCGTGCTGGACGAGCCGACCAGCGGTCTGGATCCGCTGATGGAACGCGAGTTTCGCCGCGCGGTCCGCGAGGCCCGGGACAACGGCCAGACGGTGTTCCTCAGCTCCCACCAGCTCGCCGAGGTCGAGGCCGTCTGCGACAAGGTGGCGATCCTGCGTGCCGGGCGGCTCGTCGACGTCGCCGCCGTGACGGAGTTGCGACGGCTGCACCGCACGGAAGTGGCGGTGTGCTTCAACGCGGCGCCACCGGATCTGGCCCAAGTGCCCGGTGTGGAGGCCGTCGAGGTGACCGGCGCGGCCTCGGTGCGGTTCACCCTCACCGGCCCGCCAGGGGATGCGCTGCAGGTACTTGCGGCGGCGGATGTGGTCAGCCTCGCGGTGCGGGAACCCTCGCTGGAGGAGATCTTCCTCGGCTATTACGGCGGGGAGCAGCGGTGACGGCCGTCGAATCGCCGACCAAGCACAGCCGCCCCGCCACAGACGCGGGGCGGGCGGTGACTGCTCTGGCTCTGCGTCAGACCAGGCGAGGTGCGCTCGTCGTGATCGGGCTGGCGGCCGGAATGTCGGCGGTGGCGGTGGCTGCCTACGCGAGCACCGTAAAGGACCCTGCGGATGCGGCGGCGCTGGAGGCGCTGGCGGGGAACCCAGCGATTCGCACCCTGTTCGGCGAACCGGTGGCGCTGGATGATGCCGGCGGGTTCGCCGTGTGGCGCACGGGGACGGTGTTGGCGGTCGTGCTGGCCGTGTGGGCGCTGCTTGCCGCGACGCGGATCACCCGGGGTGAGGAGGATGCCGGCCGGTGGGATGTGCTGCTGGCCGGGCGGGTGCCGGTCACGACCGTGGTGGCACGCCATGTCGCCGTCCTGGCGGCGGCGTCACTCGTCGCAGGTTCCGCCGTGTTCGCCGGCCTGGTCGCGGCGGGTGCCGCTGTGGGCGGCGCCGCGGTGCACAGTGCCGGGCTGGCGTTGTGCGGGGTGTTCTTCGCCGCGGTGGGCGCGATGACCGCTCAGGTGTTCGCGACACGATCGTCGGCCAGCGGCGCGGCGGTGGCTGTGCTCGGCATCGGCATGCTGCTACGGATGGTCGGGGACGGTGTCGCCGCCCTGGGGTGGCTGCGCTGGCTGTCGCCGTTCGGCCTGATGGCGCTGACCCGCCCGTACGACGGGAACCGGATCTGGCCTCTGATGGTCCTGGTGGCTGCTTGCCTGGCACTGGTCACCGGGGCCGCAGGCGCGGCCGGGCGGCGTGACATCCGCGACGGCTACCTGCGCTCGCCCTCCGGCCGGGCACCGCGTATGTGGCTGCTCGGCTCGGTCCAGGCGTTCGCGGTGCGGCGGCTGGTGCGGCCTCTGGCCGCCTGGTCGGCCGGTGTCGGCGCGTACTACCTGCTCATCGGGGTGCTGGCCGTGTCCATGACGGACTTCCTTACCGGCAATCCGCGGTTCGCCGACCTCGCCGCGCAGGCCGGCTTCACCGGGCTCGGCACCGTACGGGGATACGCCGCCACGCTGTTCGCGCTGCTGGCCGTCCCAGCAGGGGCCTTCGTCGCGGTCCGGCTCGCCACGCTCGCCGCCGACGAAGCCGGTCGGCGCCTGACTCTCCTCTATGCCCAGCCCCTCACCCGGGCGAGAATGCTCATCGCAGAGATCGCCGCCGCGCTCGGCGGCGTCATCATGCTCACCACCGTCGCCGGACTCGCCATCTGGAGCGGGACACGGGCCGTCGGTGCCGACCTCGGCCTCCTCGCCGCGCTGGCCGGGGCCTGGAATGTACTGCCGGTCGCATTCCTCTGCCTGGGCGCCGGTGTACTCGCTCTGGGCTGGGCGCCACGCGCGGTCGCCGTCCTCGGTTCGCTCCCGGCCGCGGGCGGGTTCCTGCTGAAAGTCATCGCCGAAAGGTCCGGACTGCCGGCATGGGTCGGCCAGCTGTCCCCGTTCGCGCACCTGGCCGCCGTACCCGACGACCCCGTCAACTGGTCCGCGGCCTTCCTGATGACAGCCGTCGCCGCGCTCGCCGCGGCCGCTGGTGCCATCGGCTACCAACTGCGGGACCTTCGCACCTGACCGCATGGAGGCTGCATCCCTCTGAGTCTGCGGCGCCCCCACCCCGAAACAGGCGGCCCGCTGAGCCGAGGTCACCACCTCCTGCGTCCGGGCCCTGCTCTCGGAGGGCCCGGGCCCCGACCCGCGGTCGTCATGCTCCGCTTCTACGGCTGGACCGTCGAATCCAACGCCACCGGCAGCTGGGTCAAGAACCAGTCCACTCAACCACTACAGCTCGGCTCAGCCGCCCGGCTCAGCCCGGTGACCCGCGCCATACCCGACTCCCATCAGCAAATCGGGGCAGCGTCCCGTTCAAAGAGCACGCGAACGAGCCAAGGGCAAAGTCTCGAAGTACCGCATCGTCGTACCCGGCGCCGGATGCACCGGGGCCTTCGCCGCCGGGAGCCTGGCCCGTCGGCTCTCCCCGCCGACGCCGAGGCCGACGTCTTCGCGGGCCGCAGGGTACGGCTGCGCCTGGCGCGGGTTTCCGGCGTCGATCCCCAGCGCAGGACAGTCGCCGTGACCCTCGAGGACGGCGACGGCGAGCTCGCGTACGACACGCTTCTCTCCGCGCTCGGCAGCTCCGTAGCCCACCATGACGTCCCCGGCGTGGCCGAGTAGGCCTTCGATGTGACCGGCCGGTCCTCGGCGCTGCGTCTGCGCGAGCGCCTGGCTGCCTGGGCGAGGACGACACCGTGCTGGTCGTCGGCGAGGGGCTGACCTACATCGAGACCGCCACCAGGCTCGTCGAAGACCCGCTGCCTGCGCCAGGTCTACCGGCTCGGCATCAACGTCCACGAGCCCTCCGGCATGGAAGCCGTCAAGCAGACAGGGACGTTCCCCGCCGACGGCGCGTCCATCCCGGCCGACGTGACCGTGGGGTCGGCCGGGTTCGCCGTGCACTCCATCGCGGCGGACAGCGGCCTGGAGGTCGCCGAGACCGGCCGGATCGTCGTCGACCGCACCGTGTGCTCGGTCTCGCACCCGGACGTGTACGCCGCCGGTGACTGCGCCTACGCGACAGAGCCGGGGGGCCGCCGGGCGGGACCCTGGCTCCGATTCCAGCCGAACAAACCGGGTAAAATATTGGAAAAGCGGCAATAGCGGCGTTCTCCTTTACCCCGTCGGGAGGCGTAGTCGATGGACCCTTGGCTGATCTGGTTGATCACCGCGGCTCTCTTGGGTGTGGCGGAGATCTTCACTCTCACCGCCGCACTCGGGTTGCTCGGCGGCGCCGCGCTGGTTACCGCAGTCCTCGCGGCGATCGGACTGCCCCTCCCATGGCAGCTCCTGGCTTTCACACTCGTAGCGACGGTCGGCTTGGTGTTCCTGCGCCCGATCGCCATGCGCCACCTGATGCCACGGGAAGGCGAGCGCTTCGGCGTGGAGGCCCTGGTCGGAGGAGCCGCGTACGTGACTGCCGAGGTGACGGGATTGAGCGGCAGGGTCCGCATCGGTGGCGAGGAATGGACGGCCCGCGCCTACGACGAGACGCAAGTCATTCCTCCTGGAACAACCGTCGACGTCATCGAGATCAAAGGCTCCACCGCGCTCGTCTATCCCCGGGAGTGAACCATGGAGATCTCGGCGTTCCTCATCGTCGGCCTGCTCGTCGCGGTCCTCGCGGTGTTCACTGTGATCCGTGCGGTACGCATCGTCCCCCAGGCCCGCGCCCGCAACGTCGAACGGCTGGGCCGCTACCACCGCACTCTGAAGCCCGGACTCAACGTCGTCATCCCGTACATCGACCGCGTCTACCCGGTGATCGACCTGCGCGAGCAAGTCGTCTCCTTCAAACCCCAGCCGGTCATCACAGAGGACAACCTGGTCGTCGAGATCGACACCGTCCTCTATTTCCAGGTCACCGACCCGCGCGCGGCGGCCTACGAGATCGCCAACTTCCTGCAGGCGGTGGAACAGCTGACCGTCACCACACTGCGCAACGTCGTGGGATCCATGGACCTGGAGAAGACGCTGACCTCACGGGACACCATCAACAACCAGCTGCGCGGCGTGCTTGACGACGCCACCGGCAAGTGGGGGCTGCGGGTCAACCGGGTGGAGATCAAGGCCATCGACCCGCCACAGTCCATCAAGGACGCGATGGAGAAGCAGATGCGGGCCGAGCGGGACAAGCGGGCCGTCATTCTCGGGGCCGAGGGGCAGCGCCAGTCCCAGATCCTGACCGCGGAAGGCGAGAAGCAGGCTGCGGTACTCCGCGCGGAAGGCAACCGGACAGCCGACATCCTCAAGGCGGAGGGTCAGGCGCGAGCCATCGACGAGGTCTTCCAGGCCGTCCACCGCAACGACCCCGACCCCAAGCTGCTCGCCTACCAGTACCTCCAGACGCTCCCGCAACTCGCGCAGAGCCCGGGAAACACCTTCTGGGTGATCCCCGGCGAGGTCACATCCGCTCTCCAGGACGTCTCCCGGGCCTTCAGCGAAGTCCTCCCCCAGTCTGCCGCCACCCGCCGGACGTCATCGGACGACTTGGCCGTCCAAGCCGCGAACGACGCGGCGAAGGCGGCAGAAGCCGCTGCGGAAGCCCTCGCCGACGCAGCGGAAGCCGACGCCGCCGCCACCGGCGCACTGCCGTCCTCCCTCGAGACCGCGGGACGTCACCATCAGCCGGAGACGCCACCTGCAGGTCAGCCCGACTGAAAGCCCGCAACCCTGGTCTCGGTCGCGGTACGGGTGAACCCCGCTGCAGCGGGGAGGTCGTCACAGGTAGGGCCCACGGTTCGACAGCTTCACCACTCGTGCAGATAGCTGCTGTCTGTCAGGCGGTACGCAAGGCACCGAACGCCTCGCTGACCAGGGCGGGCAGTTCCAGGGCTCCGTCACTTTCGACCCAGGCGGCGAGCGCCGTGGTCACCGCAGCGAGCGCGGCCGCAGCAGTGACACGAGTGGCGAGATCGCTCTCCTCCGGATTCCGTGCCCGCAGAGCATCCGCGAACAACCGCTGGGTTGCGTACTGGGTGTCCCAGGTGCGGGCGCGCAGGGCCGGCGTATCGAAGATCAGTCGCGTACGGGCGAGCAGCGTGTCCCTGCCGGTGGCGTACACCGCCTCCAGGCCCTGACCGAGAGCGTTACGGAGGGCGGTGAGGCCGTCCTCCTGCGGCGGCCGCTCCTGAATGAGTCGGACGATCAGCGGGTCGTAGTCGTCGGACTCCACAACCGCTTCCTTGGTGGGGAAGTACCGGAAGAACGTCATGTGGGAAACGCCGGCCGCGGCGGAGATCTCCTCGACGGTGGTGTTCTGGTACCCCCGCTCCAGGAACAGCCGCAGCGCGTGCTCCTGGATCGTCCGCCTGGTCTGCGCCTTCTTGCGTTCCCGCAGCCCGGGCGACGTGGGGGACGTACTCATGGGCCTGTCGCCTCCGGACGATCGTTGTGCCTGCTTCCTCCGCCGTTGACAAGTATGCGTTCCAGCGCCCTGCCGAGAGCTTCGGGAGAGGTTCCGTGCCAGGCGAGATGGCCGTCAGGTCGAACCAGCACGACGCGCTGCCGTCCCTCCACCGCCGTGAGGGTGGTGACGCGGTCCGCACCAAGGCGCCGACGGGCGACCACCTCGTGGTCGGCGCTGACCCCGGCGGGTGTGAGGAGGGCCCATCCGGTCCGCAGTTCGGCGTACAGGCGGGTGGTGGTGCCGTCCTGGCGGATGCAGGATCGGTCGGGTACCCGGTCGCCTTGCAGAGGGCCGGAACCGGGGACGTGGTGGCCGGCGCCGAGCGGGCCCCTTCGGTAGGTGAGGGTCAGCTGAGAGGACTTCTCCCAGAGCCGGCGCTGCACCGAAGGCCGGTTCAGCAGGGGTACGAACACGTGATCTCGCAGGGTCCGCGCCAGAGCGGTCTGTCCGAGAATCATGCCCGTCATGGCGCTCGTGGACGCCAGGACCTCGCGGGCGACGGGCCTGCGTTCCGCCTCGTAGGAGTCGAGCAAGCCGTCCTCGGAACGTCCGGTGGCGACGAGGGCGAGCTTCCAGGCGAGGTTCTCCGCATCCCCCAGCCCGGTGTTCATGCCCTGGCCGCCGAACGGACTGTGGATGTGCGCGGCGTCGCCGGCGAGCAGGATCTTGCCCGCTCGGTATGACGATGCCAGGCGCCGGTGGATCCGGAAGGTGGACGTCCACAGGACCTCGCGCACAGCGCCCACCGGAACGCCTGCTTCTTTCTGGAGCAACTCGGTCAGCACCGTCATCGGTCCGGCGTCGGATCCGGTCGGCGCCGGGGCCATCAGCCGCCACATGTCCTCGCCCGGAAGAGGAAACACACCGAGCATCGTGTCCCCGCGCAGGCAGACCGCGACCGAGTCCCTGGGAATCGGCAGACGGGCCGTCACATCGGCCAGCAGAAAGCGTTCGACGACAGGAACGCCCGGGAAGCCGATCCCGGCGGCCTTGCGTACGCGGCTGTGTGCGCCGTCGCATCCCACGAGCCAAGCGGCCCGCTGCTCGCCGTCGCCGAGGCGCAGAACGACCTCGTCCACCTCTTGGTGAACGTCCAGCAGCTCGCGGCCCCATTCGACCTCGACGCCGAGCGCGGCCAAGCGGTCGCGGAGCCGCGCCTCGACTTCGGACTGGGACATGAGCAGGCCGGGTCTGGTCACCAACTTCGTGGGCTGCCCCACGGGGAGTCGCGCCAATGGACTGCCGTCCACGTACGTGAGGACGTGCGCGATCGGCACGGATCGTTCCGGCAGGTCGCCGAGAGCCCCGAGGCGGTCGAGTACCTCGGCCCCCCGGGGCTGCAGACCCAGCGCTCGGGAGGTCATCGCCGGTCCGGGCGCTTTGTCCAGCACCCGGACTGCGACTCCGGCAGCCTGCAGTCCGCAGGCCAGAGCGAGTCCGGTCGGCCCGGCACCGGTCACGACGACGGTCGTCGAAGGCATCGCCACCACCTAAAGTTAGCAACTAACTAATGTTAGACGCTAACGCAAATGTCAGACTCCCGCATCCTGCAGCGGCATTAAAACGGCGTAAAGATTGCCAGCGGTCAGCAATGTGGGCAGGCCCTGGCTTGACGGAAGATGCCTCAAGAACGGGATGGCCCAGGCGTTTGATGCCGGGCTCCGGAAACATGTGGTCACGGCAGGGGGGGAAGCGTGGACGAGTACACCGAGGCCGCTTCGGGTTCCCCGACCCCGCTCTTCCCGGATGAACCCGGGCCGTCCCGGCGCTGCTTCGCCAGCTGACGGAAGCGGTCGGGACCGGGCAAACGAGGAATCCGGCCCAGCACGGGACGGCCGCAGTGGGGCGTCCCGGGCCGTCCGTCACTCGTGGGCAGCCCCTCCGCTCCGGCATCGCTGCCGCGCGCCACGCCGGGGATCTCGCGGACGGCGCCTTCCGGTAGCACCTCTCAACGACATACGGCGACAGCTCGGCCTCACGGCCTGGCCGCCGCCGCTCAGCTACGCACTTTCATGGGGGAGTTCTCGTGGATGCCATATCAACGGGCCTTGGCACACTCGTCATCGTCGTCATCGTCGTCGCGATCGCCGCGCTGATCGCGGTGACCCGGCTGTTCCGCAAGGTCGAGCAGGGCAAGGCCCTGATCGTCTCGAAGATGCGGAAGGTCGACGTGACCTTCACCGGGCAGGTCGTGCTGCCCGTATTGCACAAGGCCGAGGTCATGGACATCTCGGTGAAGGCCATCGAGATCTCCCGTACCGGCCGCGACGGTCTGATCTGCCAGGACAACATCCGCGCCGACATCCGGATCTCCTTCTTCGTCCGCGTCAACAAGACTGCCGAGGACGTCATCAAGGTCGCCCAGGCCATCGGAACCGCACGGGCCAGCGACAAGGCGACCCTGCAGGAGCTGTTCAGCGCCAAGTTCTCCGAGGCGTTGAAGACCGTCGGCAAGCAGATGGACTTCACCGACCTCTACACCATGCGCGAGGAACTGCGGTCCCGGATCATCGAGATCATCGGCATCGACCTCAACGGCTACAGCCTTGAGGACGCGGCCATCGACTACCTGGAGCAGACGCCCCTCGCGCAGCTGGACGCCGGCAACATCCTGGACGCCCAGGGCATCCGCAAGATCACCGAGCTGACGGCCATCGAGAACGTCCGTACCAACGAGTTCCGCCAGCACGAGCAGAAGGAGATCACCCGGCAGAACGTCGACGCCCGCGAGGCCATCCTGGAGCTGGAGCGCCGACAGGCCGACGCCGAGACCAAGCAGCGCCGGGAGATCGAGACCGTGCGGGCCCGCGAGGAAGCCGAGACGGCCCGCGTGGTGGAGGAGGAGCGCCTGCGGGCGCAGGGAGCCTTCCTCAAGACGGAGGAGCAGCTCGGCATCCAGCGGGAGAACCAGGCCCGCGAGGTGGCCGTGGCGCAGAAGAACCGTGAGCGGGTCATCGCCATCGAGAACGAGCGCATCGAGAAGGACCGGCAGCTGGAGGTCATCGCGCGGGAGCGGGAAACGGAGCTGACGCGGATCTCCGCCGACAAGGAGGTCGAGATCCAGAAGCGGGACATCGCCGAGGTCGTGCGCGAACGCGTCGCGGTGGACCGGACGGTCGCCGAGCAGGAGGAGTCCATCAAGCGGCTCCGGACGGTCGAGGAGGCGGAGCGCACCCGGCAGGCCGTGGTCATCGCCGCCGAGGCCGAGGCCCAGGAGAGGCTCGTCAAGGACATCAAGGCCGCCGAGGCGGCCGAGCAGGCGGCCGTCCACCGGGCGGCGGAGGAGCTCACCCTCGCCGAGGCCCGCAACAAGACAGCCGACCTCGACGCCCGCGCCAAGATCCGTCTGGCCGAGGGTATCCAAGCGGAGGCCGCCGCCGAGGGCCTGGCCGCGGTCGCCGTACGGGAGAAGGAAGCGGACGCGATCGAGAAGGCCGGCCGGGCCGAGGCCGGGGCCACGACGGCGCGGCTGAAGGCGGAGGCCGACGGCGCCCGCGAGATGGCACTGGCCGAGGCGACCGCGATCGGCGAGAAGCTGAAGGCGGAGGCCGAGGGCCTGACCGAGAAGGCGGCGGCGATGGCCGCCCTCGACGAAGCATCGCGCACCCACGAGGAGTACCGGCTGCGGCTGGAGGCCGAAAAGGAGATCCGGCTCGCCGGCCTCGACGTGCAGCGGCACGTCGCGGAAGCCCAGGCCACCGTGCTCGCGACAGGGCTGGAGAGCGCCGACATCAACATCATCGGCGGCGAGTCGGTGTTCTTCGACCGGATCGTCGGGGCGATGTCGATGGGGCGCGCCGTGGACGGATTCATGGACAACTCCCAGACCGCAAAGGCACTGGCGGAGCCCTGGCTGGACGGCTCCGGATCCTTCACCGGGGACCTGACCAAGGTGCTCGGCTCGGTCTCCACATCCGACGTGCAGAACCTGACCGTGTCCGCCCTGCTGATGAAGCTCATGCCCGCCGGATCGGGGCAGCTGGACGAGCTGATCGCCAAGGCCCGGCAACTGGGCCTGGCCGACATGCCCGTGAGCGGGCTCACCGATGCCCTCACCACTGCCAACGGCGCCGTCAACGGCACCGCCAAGAGCTGACCGACACGGGGGTGCGGTCAGGGGTTGCGGAGCCGCCGCGGAGGGGGCGGCGGCTCCGCAACCGCGTCACCGCCTTGAACGACGAGGAGCTGGACCAGATGACCACGGCCACGAGCACGGTCAGGGCGACGGAGCCGGAGACGGTCTCCGAAACGAACGCCGGACTGGACGCCGGGACGTACGGGGTGCTGCGCGACCGGCTCACGGCCCAGGCCGCAGAGCTCACCCGCCGCACCGAGACGCTGAACAAGGCCAGAATCGAGGAGTTCGGCTCCACCGGGCTCGTGCTCTCGGGATCCGGGCGTTTGCGCACCGAGGAGAGCAGGACGGCCCGCGACATCGTCGCGGTCGGAGACGTCCTCCTCTTCGGCTGCAACGGTGCCGCTTCCACCGGTCCGGATCGGGCCGTCTCCGACGTTCTGGCCCTCTACGACCGCGATTTCAACCCGCTCCCCGCCGACGCGGCCCCCGGCCTGCTCGACGACCCGGAATTCGTCAGGGAGTTCACCGCGCTCCACCGGTACTACCGGGGTGCGCGCCTGCTCCAGCTGCGCCGGGTGGACGGCAAGCTGCTGGCCGTGTTCCGGACCGGGGAGCAGGCCGAGGACATCCGCGTCCTGCGCTGGTCGCTCACCCCGGACGGTCAGGCCCGGTTCCTGGACGCCCGTGGCGAGCGCGATCACGTACTCCCGGCGGCGCACGAGGTGAAGTGGCAGGAGACCACCCGGGAGGACCACGTCCAGGGCCGCCATCCGCACGTCTCCATCGACGGCCGCCTCTTCGTCTCGACAGTGGGCGGCGCGCTCACGGTGAAGACCGACAACGACACAGAAACGGACGAGGGCGTCCACCGCGAGCCCGTCGATGAGCCGCTCCAGTCCCTGGCCGATGCCGACATCGCACACGCCTCTGTCGGCCCGCTGATCCTGCTCCGGATCCGCCCGTACAAGGAGCAGACGCGACGCCACCTGGTCTTCAACTCCGTGACGGGCACGGTGGTCCGGCTCGACGGCATCGGGCAGTCCTGCCGGCGGCTGCCGGACGACGAGGGCATCGTCTTTCCCGGTGGCTACTGCCTCGGCTCCGGCACCGTCCGGACCTTCGACCCGGCGGTCGCGGACCCGACCGGCCTGGAGTTCGAGCGGACCTTCCGCGCCCCCAACGGCGAAGACGTGCTGTTCGCCTTCCACGCCCGCTCCGAGGGACGCACCCTGCTGCTCCCGTACAACGTGATCCGCAAGGAGGTCGCCGCGCCGATCTCCTGCCACGGCCACGCCCTGTTCGACGACGGAGCCCTCGTCGTCCTGCGGGCCGTTGCGAACGAGCCGGCTCGAACGCACCCGGTGCAGACCTGGCAGACCCCCTTCACCTCCGACACCCACCCCTCCCCCGCCGGAAGCGGCTCGCTCGGCCGGATCGGCAACGCCGACCTGGTCCGGGGCATCGCCGACTGCCTGGCTGTCGCACGACAGGCCTCCGAGACCGGATCAGCACCCCGCGGACCGCTGTACGAGGCGCTGCTCTCCGCCTGCGTCAAGGCCGCCGACCGGCACCCCTGGCTGGGCGACACGGAGGCCGGCGAGCTGCGTGGCGCGCTGGAGGCGGTACGGGCCACCGCACAGCAGGTCCTCGACGAGTTCGAGTCCGTCACCGCCCTCACCCGGCAGGCGGCCGACGCCCTCGCGGAGTCCGCCCGGAACATCGCCCGGCTGGTGCGCCGCGCCCGTAGCGAGTCCCCGGCCACTGCCGAGGAGTGGATCGAGCGCATCGCCGAACTGCGCCGGGCCCATGGACACCTGCTCACGCTCGGCGATATGCGGTACGCCGACACCAGCGCCATCGAAGCCCTGAGCCATGACGTGGCATCGGACATCGCCGCTGCCGGGCAGCGCGCCGTGGCCTTCCTCTCGCGTGAGGACGTCTTCGACGCGCATGTGGACGAGGCCGAACAGCTCGCCGTCGACGCCGGGGCGGTCCCCACCGTCGCCGAGACCGCTCCCCTCCGGGAACGTCTGGAGGAGCGGAGCTTCGGCCTTCAGTCCCTTGCCGAGGTGGTCGCCGACCTGGACATCGGCGACGCGACCGTCCGCACCGCCATCCTGGCGCGCATCTCCGAGGTGCTCGCCGCAGCGAACCGGGCCCTCGCCGCGCTCGCATCCCGCCGCCGAGAACTGCTCGACATCGAAGGGCGCGCCGGGTTCACGGCGGAGTTCGCGCTGTTGGGCCAAGCCGTCACCGGCGCCCTCGCGGCGGCCGGCACCCCCGAGGAGTGCGCGTCCCAACTCGCCCGTTTGCTACTTCGGTTGGAGAACCTGGAGGCGCGCTACGCGGAGCACGACGGGTTCCTGACCGAGATCGCCGGGAAGCGAGCCGAGGTCCACGACGCGTTCTCCGCCCGCCGGCAGACGCTCCAGGACGCCCGCGCCCGACGTGCCGAGGCCCTCGCCGACTCCGCGCGCCGTGTGCTGGAGACGGTCTCCCGCCGGGTGACGACGCTGGACAGCGCCGACGAGATCCACACGTACTTCGCCTCCGACCCGATGGTGAGCAGGGTCCGGCGCATGGCCGACGAACTACGCGAACTCGGCGATGCCGTCCGGGCGGAGGAGCTGACGGGTCTGCTCTCGGCCGCACGGCAGGAAGCGGGGCGCGCGCTGCGCGACCGTACGGAGCTGTTCGCCGACGGCGGCGAGACGATTCGCCTCGGCCGGCACCGGTTCGCGGTCACCCGGCAGTCCACCGAGCTGACCCTCGTACCGCACGGGGACGGCCTGGCCTTCGCGCTCACCGGCACCGACTACCGCCGCCCGGTCACCGATCCGCAGTTCGCCGCCACCCGGCCGTACTGGGACCGGCTGCTGCCGTCCGAGTCGGCCGTGGTCTACCGCGCAGAGTACCTGGCGGCCCGGCTGCTGGCCGAACACGGCAGCGCGGCTCTCACCGCTTCCGACCTGGATGCCCTCGTCCGTCAGGCAGCCGAGGCCGCGTACGACGAGGGCTACGAGCGCGGAGTGCACGACCACGACGCCGCCGCCATCCTGCGCGTGCTGCTGCGCCTGCACGAGAGCGCCGGGCTGCTGCGCTACCCGGCCCGGGACCGGGCGGCCGCCGCACTGTTCTGGGCACACGGCACGACCGCCGAGGAGCGCGCCTCCCTCACCCGCCGCGCCGCCTCCCTGGCCCGGGCACGCGACACCTTCGGGCCCAGTGCGGCGCTCGACGCCCTCCGAGGCGAACTAGCCCAGGCCATAACGGCTTTCGCTCTCGACACGGCCGCGGCGGCTCGCTCCGCCGAGTACCTCTTCGAAGAACTGGCCTGTGAACCGGCCGGGTTCGCCGTTTCCGCCGCGGCCCACACTTTCCTCGACAAGTTCCGCCGCAGCGTGGGCGCCTCGCCCTATGACGAGGACCTCACCGCCCTCCCGGACCTCGCCGCCCGCAGCCAGCTCGTCGAAGGCTGGCTCACGTCCTACGCGGCGGCCTGCGGCGAGGACATCGACGACGGCGACATCGCCGAGGCCGTCGCCGTCGAGCTGTGCACCGGCCTGGACCGCTACGAGGCCGCCGGCGCCACCATCGCGACCGTATCCGGGCTGCTCGGCGCCCACCCTCGGATTAGCGGACGTTCCCTCGTCCTGCGCCTGGACGAATTCCTCGCCCGCAACGCCGACTTCGCCGCGCAGGACGTCCCGGGCTTCCGTGCCTACCAGCGGCAGCGCGGCGTCCTCACGGCGGCCGAGAACGAGCGGCTCCGGATCGATTCACACCGTCCGCGGGTCATGTCCTCCTTCGTCCGCAATCGGCTGGTCGACGAGGTGTACCTCCCCCTGATCGGTGACAACCTCGCCAAGCAGATCGGAGCGGCCGGGGCCGACAAGCGCACGGACAGCAGCGGGCTGTTGATGCTCATCTCACCGCCCGGATACGGCAAGACGACCCTCGTCGAGTACGTCGCCGAGCGCCTTGGGCTGCTCCTGATCAAGATCGACGGTCCTTCCCTCGGGCACGGCACGACCTCCCTCGACCCTGAGGCTGCCCCGGATGCCACGGCCCGGCGCGAGCTGGAGAAGATCGCCTTCGCACTACAGGCCGGCAACAACGTGATGCTCTACCTGGACGACATCCAGCACACCTCGCCCGAACTGCTCCAGAAGTTCATCCCGCTGTGCGACACGACCCGTACGCTGGACGGCCGCGACCTGCGCGGCAAGCGGTTCGCCGTCTGCATGGCCGGCAACCCGTACACCGAGTCCGGGCAGCGCTTCCGCGTCCCCGACATGCTCGCCAATCGCGCCGACGTCTGGAACCTGGGCGACGTCCTCACGGGGAAGGACGACGCCTTCGCGCTCAGCTTCGTCGAGAACGCACTCACTTCCAACCCGGTCCTGGCTCCGCTCGCCGGGCGCGACCGCGCGGACCTGGAGCTCCTCGTCCGCCTCGCCGACGGGGACCCCGCCGCCGGCCGTGACCGGCTCGCCCACCCCTATCCCTCGGCCGAGTTGGACCAGATCCTCGCCGTGCTGCGTCACCTCCTCACCGCGCGGACGACGGTCCTGGCGGTCAACGCCGCCTACATCGCCTCCGCGGCCCAGAGCGAGGCGAGCCGAACCGAACCGCCGTTCCGGCTCCAGGGCTCCTACCGCAACATGAACAAGATCGCGGCCCGGCTCTCGCTGGTCATGAACGATGCCGAGCTGACCGCTCTCGTCGACGACCACTACGCGGCAGAGGCCCAGACCCTCACCACCGAGGCTGAGGCCAACCGCCTCAAGCTCGCCGCCCTGCGCGGCACCCTCACCCCGGAGCAGGAGGCCCGCTGGGCCGCGGTCACCGCCTCCTACGTCCGGGGCCAGGCCCTCGGAGGCCGGGACGACGACCCGCTGACCCGGGCGGTCGCCGCACTCGGCCTGCTCGCCGACCGGGTCGCCGCTGTGGAGGGCGCCATCACCCGGGCGACGGACCCGCGCCACCTGCTCGCCCTCCCGGGCGGCCGGCACGCTGCCCGGGAGGGCGACCACGGTCTACGGGGGTGAAGGCGGGACGGTCATCAGGTTCCGCCACCCGTGTGGCGGCCGTGGTCGTGGGCGAAGGTTTCGAAGACTTCCCTTGCTGATCCCCGGGTGCGGAGGAAGCGTTCGTCGAGGATGGCGGCCAGGTCGTCCAGCGCTGCCCTGAGCACGGCGGCGGACAGCCGGACGTCGGGGTGGCGGGCCGCGGCGGCCTGGTCCGCCAAGTTCATGGCACAGGTGATCTGGCGGGCGAGGGAGGTCCGGTCGTCGCCGTCGTGGAAGTAGTAGGACTCTGCGTACTGCTGGAAGTCGACGGAGACCACAGCCACTGCCCCGGCCAGGCCGTCCAGGATGGCCGCGCCCGCGTCGGCGTCGATCTGCTCCGTCGTGGGATAGGTGCGGGCGAGGTGGGAGAGGCGCAGGGCGAGGGCGCGGCGGCGGGCCAACGCGGGGTAGATGCCGAGTGTCCATGCCACCGTGGCGCTGAGCAGGGCGAAGCCGACGAGGGCCTCCATGGGGGCGAGGATCCGGAGCCATCCCTCGGCGGGTGCGATGTCGCCGAGCCCGAGGGTGGAGATGTGGACCAGGGACACGTACAGGGCGTCCGCGAATCCCGCGTGGTCGGCGGGCTTCAGTCCGGTGGCGTAGGTGAACGCCTGCGGCATGTGCGGCCAGTAGATCAGGGTCCATCCCAGGACCGCGGTGAGGGCCCAGGCCGCGACCACGATCACCATGGCGAGGGGGCCCGCCAGCCCTGAGGCCCGGCGGCGCAGGGGCAGGGAGGCGGCCAGCCGCCACAGGGCTGTCATGACCAGTCGGCTGAGACCACCGTGCCGCGTGGGGTGCCACAGGGTGTGGAACACGTCCCGCAGGACCAACAGCACCAGGGCCGCGCCCGCAAAGGTGATCAGCCAGTTCATGCGGACTTCTTTACCCGCTCCCTCGTCTCCTCAGCCCCGTGGCTGGCCTCCGGAGAGCTGTCGCCCACATGCCGCGTCCGCTCAGCAAAACCTCAAATCCGGATAACGATCGCATCACCGCACCTGGGAATCGCACGCCAGCCGCCCGCAGCAGTGATCTGGATCACTAAAGATCTCGTAAAGACCGTGCTATGAATACGCAACTCCGCTTCGGCACCACCCCTCGCCGCATGCGGAGCGCCGGCACGCACCGGCCAGAACAAACCAGGAAGGTCTCACTCCGAGTCCACGGATCGAGACGACCAGGGTCGCCGACCGGACAACGGCGTTCGCTCAAAGCCCGCATCCACAGCCGCCGCACCGCACTGCGCCGGCTCTGCGCCATCGAGGTTTTGCCAGATGTCACTCGACACCATCACCAGCTCCATCGACGATGCCGTCAGCGGCTTCTTCGAGCCCATCGCCACATGGCTCGGAGAGATCGTCTTCTACTCCGTCCCCGTGGCCGGCACCCAGCTCCCGCTGATCGTCGCCTGGCTCGTCGTGGCCGGTCTGATCTTCTCCGGCTGGTTCGGCCTGGTGCAGATACGCAAGTTCCGGCTCGCGATCGACGTGGTGCGCGGCAAGTACGACGAGAAGGGGTCGGCCGGTGAGGTCAACCACTTCCAGGCGCTGACCGCGGCCGTCTCCGGCACCGTCGGCCTCGGCAACATCGCGGGTGTGGCGGTGGCCGTCTCCATCGGTGGCCCGGGCGCCACCTTCTGGATGATCCTCTGCGGCCTGCTGGGCATGGCGACGAAGTTCGTCGAGGTCACCCTCGGTGTGAAGTACCGCGAGGTGCACGCCGACGGCTCCGTCTCCGGCGGCCCGATGCACTACCTGCCCAAGGGTCTGGCCGAGCGCTTCGGCGCCCGCGGCAAGACCCTCGGCAAGGTCCTGGCGGTCCTCGCCTCCGCGATGATCCTGTTCTTCGGTCTCTTCGGCGGCAACCTCTTCCAGGTCAACCAGTCCTACGCGCAGCTGGTCTCCGTCACCGGCGGTGAGAGCGGCATGATGGGCTCCTCGGCCGGCGCCCTGTTCTTCGGCATCCTGATCGCCGCGATCGTCGGCATCGTGCTCCTCGGCGGCATCCGCTCCATCGCCTCCGTCACCAGCAAGCTCGTTCCCGCGATGGCCGGCATCTACATCGTCGCCTGCCTCGTGGTCATCCTCGTCAACGTCTCCGCCGTACCGTCCGCGATCTCCACGATCATCGAGGGTGCCTTCAACCCCGAGGGTGTCGCCGGTGGTGTCCTCGGTGCGCTGATCATCGGCTTCAAGCGGGCCGCGTTCTCCAACGAGGCCGGTCTCGGCTCTGCCCCGATCGCCCACTCCGCGGTCAAGACCAAGCACCCCGCCAGCGAGGGCCTGGTCGCCCTGCTGGAGCCGTTCATCGACACCGTCGTCATCTGCACCATGACCGCGCTGACGATCGTCATCGCCAACCCGGCGAGCTGGGGCGAGGCCCGCAAGGGCGAGTCCATCGGCGGCGTGACCATCACCTCCGACGCCTTCGGCACGGTCCTGCCCTGGTTCCCGTACATCCTCACCATCGCGGTGATGCTGTTCGCCATCTCCACCGTGCTGACCTGGGGCTACTACTGCATGAAGGCCTGGACCCACCTCTTCGGCCGCAGCAAGGCCAGTGAGCTGACGTTCAAGGTCATGTACACCCTGTTCGCGGTCGCCGGTTCCCTGCTGACCCTGCAGACCCTGATCGACATGGCCGACGCGGTTCTCTTCATGCTCGCCGTCATCAACATCATCGGCCTGTACCTGCTGGCCCCCGTGGTCAAGCGCGAGCTGAACTCCTTCCTCGCCTACGTCCGCCGCCGCGACGCCGGCCTGGACACCGAAGCAGACGAGGACGAAGACCAGGAGCCGGTGAAGACCACCGTCTGACCGTCCCCCCGGCGGCCCGGCTCCTGAGCGGGCTCGTACACACCTTGCGCCTTGGTGTGTACGAGCCCGCTCATCTGCATTTCAGCAGGTGAGAACCCCTCTGGTGGGATCCGGTGACCCGGGATAGGGTGTAAAGAACGCGTCAAGGGGCAGCTGGCTGCCCGCGACGCGCGGTGTGCCGGGAAGTCTGGTCGGCGTCCTTGGGGCCGTGTGCCCATTTCCAGCCGATGCCCCCGGAAGGCTTCCCGTATGAGCAACCAGCGCCCACGTATCGTCTTCGGCCTCATGCCGTGGCCCGAGCGGCAGGCCATCGCCTCCGCCCTGCGCACCGAGACCGTAGGCGGGCTGGTTCTCCTCGCCGCCGCCGTGATCGCGTTGATTTGGGCCAACACCCCGTTCAGCGGCGCCTATGAGGCGATACGCGACTTCCACTTCGGCATACCCGCCCTCGGCCTGGACCTCTCCGTGGGGCACTGGACCGCCGACGGCCTCCTCGCGATCTTCTTCCTCGTCGCCGGCATCGAACTCAAACGCGAACTGGTCGTCGGCGAGCTGCGCACCCCCGCCACGGCCGCCCTCCCGGTCATCGCCGCCATCTGCGGCATGGCCGTGCCCGCCGCGCTCTACGCCGCAACCGCCTCGGCCGGTGGCGGCAGCCTCGACGGCTGGGCCGTCCCCATGGCCACCGACATCGCCTTCGCGCTGGCCGTGCTCGCCGTGATCTCCACCCACCTCCCCGCCGCCCTGCGCGCCTTCCTCCTCACCCTCGCCGTCGTCGATGACCTCGGCGCCATCCTCATCATCGCGATCTTCTTCACCAGCGACCTGAACCTCTGGGCGCTCGGCGGAGCCTTCGCCGGCCTCGCCGTCTTCTACCTCCTCCAGCGCTACCGCGTCCGCGGCTGGTGGTGGTACGTGCCCCTCGCCATCGCGATCTGGGCCCTCATGTACAACGGCGGCGTGCACGCCACCGTCGCCGGCGTCGCCATGGGCCTCATCCTGCGCACCACCCGCGACAAGGACGAGAAGGCCTCCCCCGCCGCTCGCGTCTCGCACCTGCTGCACCCCTTCTCCGCCGGTGTTGCCGTGCCGCTCTTCGCCCTCTTCGCGGCGGGCGTCAGCATCTCCGGACCCGCCCTGGCAGAGGTGTTCACCACCCCCGAACCGCTCGGCGTCGTCATCGGACTCGTCGTCGGCAAGGTCCTCGGCATCTTCCTCGGCACCTACCTCGCCGCCCGCTTCACCAAAGCCGAGCTCAACCCCGACCTGGCCTGGGCCGATGTCCTCGGACTGTCGGTCCTCGCAGGCATCGGCTTCACCGTCGCCCTCCTCATCGGCGAGCTCGCCTTCCCCGGCGCCGCCGTAGGAGAGCACGTCAAGGCGGCCGTACTCATCGCCTCCGTCACCGCCGCCGTCCTGGCGGCCGTACTGCTCCGCCGCCGCAACACCGTCTACAAGCGCCTGTACGAGGAAGAGAACCTCGACGCCGACGCCGACGGCATCCCCGACATCTACCAGCGCGAATCGAAGGCTCCTGCTTCCTGACCCGGCTGAACGAAGAGGGACGTCAGCACGAACCCGTTCACCGGAGCAGCGGGCCACGTGTGACATCCCGCCTCAGCGACTTCAGGAAGGGCGCCCTTCATTCTGTACAGCGCCCTGGAGCGGGCCGTTGAAAGAGGCATCGCACGCTGTCCCGCCCTCAAGCCTTCATGGCGCCCGTCAGCGCCGCTCTCGCTCTGAAACGTTCGCAGCCATCATGACCAACCCCGTGAACAAGCACGACAGTCCGATGAAGAGCACGGGGAAGCCGGGCTCTGGCAGGACGTACACGAGGGCTCCCGCCAGCGAGAGAGGCACCCCCACAGCCACGAGCAGCATCCCGGCACGGAATTCCGTGGCGTTTGCGCGGAGCCAGATCCTGACTCGGGTACGGAGGGTCATCGTCACCGTTCACCTTCTGGAACGAGCCGGCGAGCAGCCCTGAGTGCCAGCACCAGAAAGGCGACTGCCGCTCCACCGCAGGCGACGCCCACCGCTACGCCCGCCGTGACGACCCCCAGTGGAGCGTCGACCATCCGCGGCAGCGTGTTCAAGGGCGCCTGCAGGTAGAGGCAGAGAATCGCATAAGCGTACGGCCTGCTCACCTCTCGCGCGCCCAGGCGGGAAGGCGTCCAGCCGACGAGCAGGGCGATCGCAAAAGGCAGCAGGAGCAGCGTCGCCGCCGCGAGGGCGAGGGCGTGCGCCAGATTTCCGTTCATGGGTACCTCTCCGGTGCGGATGCCCACGCTACGCGGTCACGACCGTGAAGCTGCTTGCCGGAACCCGGCAGTACAGGCGGTGTGGAACTGCCGTCAGGATCCCGTCAGGAAAGCGTAAGGGTCGTATAAAGTAACCCCCGGTGTGCCGGGAAGCCTGGTCGGCGAACAAGGGATAGCTCTCTTCGCAGATCAGGGGGACTCTGTCATGCTTCTCGTCGCCGTCTTCGGTGTGGCGCTGCTGGTTGCGGTGCTGTTGTCCGGGCTCGCCGCCCGCACCGTGCTCTCCACGTCACTGCTCTTCCTTCTGGGAGGCGCCCTCGTCAGTGACGGCTTCCTCGGCCTGATCCACATCACCCCCGACAGCGAAATCGTCGCCGTGACCGCGGATCTGGCCCTGTTCGCCGTGCTGTTCACGGACGGCATGCACGTCTCGTTCCCCAAGCTTCGGGAGAACTGGAAGAACCCGGCCCGCGCACTGGGACTCGGCATGCCCCTGGCCATGGTGGGCATGGCCCTGGCCACCCACTACATCGCCGGGCTGGACTGGACGACCTCCTTCCTCGTCGGCGCGGTCCTGGCACCGACCGACCCGGTGTTCGCCTCCGCCATCGTGGGGCGGAAGGAAGTCCCTGCCAAGCTTCGACAGCTGCTGAACGTCGAGAGCGGCATCAACGACGGGCTGGCGCTTCCGGTCGTCCTCATCCTCATCGCCGCCGCCGGCCCGACGGCCTCCCACTCCAAGACGTCGATCGGGTCGATCGCCCTGGAGCTCGGCCTCGGCCTCGCGTTCGGTATCGTCCTGCCGCTGGTGGTGGCCGGCCTCGTGCGACTGAGGCTGCTGGGAGCCGAGCCCAAGCTCCAGCCGCTGCTGCCACTCGCCACCGGCATCATTCTCTATGGGCTCTGCCACCTCACCCACGCCAACCCCTACCTCGCGGCGTTCTCCGCGGGCGCGGTCCTCGCCACGGTGTCGCCGGAGCCCAAGGCCGCCTTCGAACCGCTGGGCGAGTCTCTGGCGGAGCTGGCGAAGTTCGCTGCGCTCCTGGTCTTCGGCGCTCTCCTGACGCCTCAGCTGTTCGGCGACCTGTCCGCGGGCGGGTACGTCGCGGTACTTCTGGCCATCTTCCTGATCCGGCCCGCATCGCTGCTGCTGTCGCTGCTCGGGACCCGGCTGGAGCGCCGGGAGAAGCTCGTCGCCGCCTGGTTCGGCCCCAAGGGCTTCGCCTCGGTCGTCTACGGACTGCTCGTGCTCCAGGCGGGTATCCCCCAGGGCGAGCAGGCATACACCCTCATCGCCGTCTGCATCGCCTTCTCGATCATCGCCCACAGCAGCACCGACGTCCCGGTGGCCCGGCTGTTCCACGTCGAGGACATCGCGGGAATCCCCGGCGGCGAGCAGGATCGCCGCACCGTACCCTCCCAGGAGTCCGCTCATGTCCGCGCGTGACCTCGCCGCCCCCTACCCGTGCGTGACGACCGCCGACAGCGCTGACGACGCCGTCCGCCTGCTGGTCGCGCACAGCCTCCCGGCTCTGCTCGTCCTGGACACGAACGGCATGCCGCGCGCGGTGGTTCCGGTGTCCCAACTCGTGCGCCAGCTGGTGCCAGATGCGGCGGTGGAGGATCCGCTTCGTGCCGCCGTCCTCCGTGACGAGCACTCCGCGCAGCAGTTCGCCGGTCTGGTGGGGCTGACTGTCGCCGAGTGGTTGCCCCGACACGGCTTCCGCGCGCAGTGTGTGGGACCGGACGCGACCGTCGCGCGGATCGCGGAGGTCATGGCGCGCAAGGGCACCCCTCTCGTGCCCGTCATAGAACGCGTCGACGATGACGACGTCCGGATGCTGGGGGTCGTATCGGCGGACGCCGTACTGCACCATCTCCTCGCCGCCTCATCCGACACCGGCACCACCGGGACCCCGCCTCGAGCACCTCGCCCGAGACCTGCTGCCCAACACGATCCGCAACTGCTCCTACGGTCGTCCGGTCAAGGATCCTGATTCGGCCTACGGACTCAGAGCAGACGTGGCTCCGCCTCCGGGCGGTTTCGCCGTGCCGTTCGGCGTCGCCGAACCCAGTCGCCGATTTCGCCGGTAGCAACCAGGAGGGCCGCGGAGGCGGCGCTCGACGTGAGGCCGACTGGATAACCCGTCACCCGCCCCAACAGCCAGAGGGCCAGGGTGAGCACAGCCCACCAGGCGATGACCGATACGACTTCACGTCGCCTGCGGTACGTGCGACGTGGGGCGGGCACGGTGTCAGGCCCCTTCGCGAGGGGCCGCGACCGGACGGCGCTGATGCGCAAGAGTGGCGACGCCCAATACCAGGCAGCCGGCGACTGCGACTATTCCGCCGGCCGCCGTACAGAACAGCGTGACATCGGGGGCGGCATCGGCCAGCCGTGGGAGCGCGTTGACCGGTCCGGTGGCGTAGATCAGCAGCAAGGCCCATCCGCGTGGCCGTACGGGCGTCAGGCGGCCGCGCAACCGTTCGGGGACCCGATCCGTGGCCATGGCCAGGCCTGCCGGCAGCAGGGTGAGGGAGAAGACGGTCAAACCGATCCAATGCCACATCATGGGTCTGACTCCTGAAACGTGTACACGCGGTGTGCACGCATGCGCGTGCGCCGCCGAAGGCGCGGGTGGAGGGATCGGAGGGCGGACCGCAGTGCGGCCAGGTGACTCTATCGGTGGTGCGCCTCTGTCAGGACAGGGGGCCCGACTGTCGGCTTCTGGCTCCAGGTTTGCCGGAGCCCGGCAATATTCCGCCAACGGACGGATGCCATGGTGGTCCGTACCGAGACGATGGTGCCGGGTCTGCAGTTGCCACCGTCACGGCCCCTTTGCGAGAGCCGTCGCCACGGCGCTCAAGCTTGACTCAGTCGGGGATCTTGGCGTTTCCCGGTGCGGCAGCGTGATCAACAGGCATGCTCGGGCTGTTCCAAAGGCCGATGCCGTTGTTGAGGTGTTCGTCGTCGCTCCATCCCCGTTCCGGTGAGCACGCCCCGCCTCTGACTGCGCAGGTCCCGCGGGCGAGCAACCCGAGCGGTACGACAGCGATGTGGGTGAGAGACCGGCTGGACGACCTCGACTTCCACCACGGCGTGCTGGCCGATTTCCGAGACCGTCTCGCGGAGGCTGGCCGTGCCGACAGCCTTCTCGACCTCGTGCTGGCCCGCCTCAAGGAGGGCCGGGCTGGTGCGTGAGCGGACCACGCAGCGCACCGACTCCACCCACGTCCTGGCCGCAGTGCGCGACCTGACCCGCCTGAAGCTGATCACCGAGGCGATACGCGCCGCGCTGGAAAAGGCCGCCGGCATCGCCGATCACCTGCTGCGAAACCCGGCACGCTCGGTTGGGGTCATGGCTCTATTTCGCGGTAGGCACTGAGCCCGCTGCGCTCCACCTTCGCGAGCAGCCCCTGCCGCGTCTGCTCGTCCGTTTTCCGGGCCTCCGCCCAGGCGCGGGCCATGTCGACGCCCTGGGTGCGCAGGCGGTCCGGACGTTCCTTCTCGGGCGTGTTCTTCAGGTCCTGGAGCCAAGTCGCCGTGAGGTAGGAGGCCGGGCCGTCCTGGTAGGTGTGCGGGGTGGTCGGGTCACTCAACAGCCGCTCCATGACGGCCCGGCGCCACTTCACGGCCCGGTCCTTGTCCTGCCCGTGCGTGACCGCGTCGCCGATGCCGTCCAGGATGCCGAACCCTCGCGCGTTCGCCGTCGGCGGCACGGTGAGCGCGTAGCCGGTCGCGTCCGGGAGCACGGTGGCGAGGCGCTGAGCGGCGGTTCGGGTTTCCGTGACGCGCAGCAGGGCGTAGGCGTGGGGGTCCTGGGCAACCTCGCGCAGGACTTTCCTGAGGACAGTGTTGTAGACGGCCAGGTGGTAAGTGCCGTCGGATTCCCACGGCGGGGTCTGCCGACCCGCCTGACGCACGTACTCGCCGTCGAGACCCGCGAGCATTTCGTGCAGATCCGGTGCGTAGTCGGCCACCGCGGTGGCCAGCGGCATACGGAGGGCGGGGTCAAGGACGAGTTCGTCCGGCGTGCTGAACCCGAGCGTGAAGAGCACATCCTTCAGAGCCTGCGCCTGCCCCTGCGTATGTCGGCCGGAGCCGTCGCTTGTCGTCACTTTGACCAGGAGCTCACCGAAGGCTGCGCAGCTCATCCCCGTACGAACTTCCACCCCTACGGACTTTTGCACCCGCTCGTCCTCGGGCAGCCCATTACAGGCAGGGGCCGTCGCGCGCCCGTAGAGGAACCACACGCCGGCCCCACCCAGCAGGATCAGACACACCCCGAGCACGAGCAGTACCCGACCGACGGTTCCCCGCGGCGTGGCTCCCCGACCCCCGCCGCCAGTCACCGCTTCAGCACTCGCTTCGCCTCGCTGCGCGCAGCGGCGGCGGATGTCTCGACAGCAGCCAGCAAACCCTGCTGCGCAGAATCGCCGATGCCGCGGGCCTCAACCCAGATGCGGGCCATGTCCACCGGCTGCGCACGGAGGTAGTCGGCCTGTGCGTCCCGTGGCGCGGTGCGCAGGCCATGCAGCCAAGCTGCGGTGATGTAGGCGGAAGGATCCTGGTTGTAAGTGCGATCCTCGATGGAAGTCTTCAGAAGGCTGTCGACCATGCTGCCCTGCCACTTCCGGGCTTGCTCGCTGTCGAGGCGCTCGATGGTGGAGAAGGCCACACCGTCCAGTGCGCCGAGCGCCCTGCCGCTTCTTGCGGGCGGGACAGTGAAGTCGTCTCCTTGCGCGTCGGCGGGGACGTACCCCAGGTCCTGTGCGGCGTAACGGGTGAGGGCCGAGTGGATGGCAGCGTAGCCCTCCGGATCCGTCGAGACGGCGCGCAGCACGGAGAGGAGGCGGCGGTAGTCCACGGCCATGTGGAAGCCGTCCCCCATCTGCCATGGGGGATCGTCCGCACCCGACTTGGTGGTGTACTGGGGGTCCAGCGAGTGGAGCCTGGCATAGATGTCGCCACTGTAGTCCGCCAGCGCGGCCGCGAGTGGTGGGCGCAACGCCGGGTCGAGGGTGAACTCCGCCCCGTAAGACCAGGTAAAGGCGTACAACACATGCTTCATGGCCTGCGCCTGCGCCTGGGTGTGCCGGCCCGGTTGGTCGCCCATGGTAGCCCTCGTGATTGCCTTCCCGAGGGCTGCGCAATCGGAAGGCCGTTCTGTGGGCGCTACCCCGAGGGACGTCATTACTTTCTCGTTACGGAGAAGTCCGTTGCAGGGCTCGGTAGGCTTCCCGCCAAGGAGCAGCCATACCCCCATTCCGCCCAGCAGTGCCAGGCACAGGCCAAGAAGGAGCAGTCTCCTGCCGCTGGGGAATCGGTGTGCGGGTCTGGTCTGGGGCATGGCTCTTCTCGTTCCGAGCAGTCGAAAGTCAGTTCGTGGTGTCCGTCAGGTACTTTTGTGCCGTGTTCGCGCCCCGGTCGTGGCCGTCGAGGATGTGGCGGCTGAGTGCCTCCACCGTCTGCCCTCTCAGGTCGGGCCGGTCTTGTGCCCAGTCCTGGACCATGATGGGAACCTGGTTGTTGACTTCCAGGTACTTGTCCGCGATTTTCGCGTTGGCTTCCGCATCGGCTGCGGATTTCATGTCGTTGCCCATAACCCATGCCCACACGTCGACACCGCGCTGCTGCGAGTCGCCGAGGGCGAGGGTCATCCCGCCCGCTGTCGTGAAGTACAGCGGTGTGACAGCTCCGCCGATGACGTGGTAGGCCACCTTCGACTTCCAGTCCGCCTCGCTGTACGCGGCCATGCGTTTGTCGTTGACGACGTCTTCCATCACTGAGCTGTAAGCCCCCATAGCACTGCCTGACTTGTACAGGGGGTTGGTCAGATCGTCACCGGTCGCGCCTTGCGGGATTCCTTCCATCACAAGGCTGCTGTAACGGGACTCCGCCTTGTAGAGCGTGGCGTACGCTTCCGGGTCGTCCGATAGCCCTCGAATGAACTGGACGAGGTCTTTCTGGGAGGCGGACATGTGAGTAGTGCTGCCGTCCTGGAACGAGCCGCTCCCGGACGCCGAGATGTATCTGGCGTCCAGACCCGCCAGGATCTCGTGCGTGTCGGCGGTGTAGGAGGACAGGGCGCGGGCGAGGGGTTCGCGTATGTTCTCGTGGATCTGCTGGGACGCGCCGACTTCGCCGATGATGTCGTGCATGAGGCGGGCCTGGGCTTCGGTGTGCGGGGTGACGGGCCAGGGGTCCTGCTTGGGGCCGAGCGGTGGATGGCCGGTGGTCGCCGCCTCCAGCGCCAAGCCCAAACCGATACGGCTGGTCGCGTCGTCGAGGTTCGTGACGTTGGTCCCCATGACCGTGACGCGGGGCCATTCGCGAGTCCCGTCGCCGGTGCCCGCCAGGTAGTGCAGGTGGTCGTTGGTGACCTTGTCACCGTCCGCACCGTTGCCCTTGGCATCGAAGAACGCCGTCGCCGCGTCCGGATTCTTGCTCATGACGCCGAGGAGCCCGTCGATGGCGTCGGTCTCGATGCCCTTGTGACCCGCTCCCCACTGGTAGAAGATCCCGGAATTCTTCTTCTCGGCCGCGATCAGGTCGTCACCGAGGTCGTAGAGGAACTGGTCGTCGAACTTCGTGTCAGCGTGCTGCATCAGTGTGACGAACGACTGGTAGCCGTAGAGCGGGTTCTCCTGGCGGCCGGTGTACTCGACGCCGGCCTTGTCGAGGCCCTCGGTGAACTCTCGGTAGAACCTGCCGTCTTCGCTGGCCAGCCATTCCTTGAACCGCTTCGACCCGGGCGGGGCCTCGGAGACCTTGCCCGGTACCTCGGTGGCGCCCGCCACCGTGTTCGCGAGGCCCTTCTGCAGGTTCAGGAACTGGGCGCTGCCGTCCTTCCCCGCATCGAGTGTCTTGCCGTTCAGCTTGTTCGTCAGAGCGATGGTGCCCTGCGGACCCATGCCGGCCAGGAACGTCTGGGAGAACGCCTTGTTGGTGGAGTTGTCGCGGAAGGAGCGGTCCAGTTCGGCGTATTCCGCTGCCGAGACCTTGTCGCCGCTATTGATGCGGGTGGCAATGTCCTCGGCATTGCGGGCCTCGTAGACCTCGATGTCGCCCTGCGCACCCGCGTTGAAGCCGTCGTAGGTCTCGTCGTTGCCCTTGCCGAAGGCGTCCTTGTTGCTGTCAACGACGACGGCTTCAAGGGCGATCTTGACGCCCTGGTCGGCGTCGGAGACGGCCTTTACGCGGTCGTCGATGTGCTGCTGCCACTTCGTGACCGCTTCACGGATGGAGGCCTGACCGTCCGGATCATGCTGGTAGGCGCTGCGCTCGGAGGGGGAGAGCTTGGCGTAGTCGAAGGTGACGCGACCCTGCTCGGAGACGGTCATGCCTCCCTTCGTGATCGCGTCATCACGCGCGGAATCGAGCCTCTTCTTCAGATCGGTGAACTGCTCATGCGCGTCGCGCAGCAGGCTGGCGACCGCCTTCGCCTGGATCTGGGCCGCGGAGTACTCGTAGCGGGTGGCTGCGAAGTTCGTGTGCGCAACCCCGGCACTGATACCGACCCAGTTCTGATTCACGGTGATCTTCTGCACCGTGTCGCCGTAACGGGTCTCAACCTTCTTCAGCTCACCGGCCATCTCATCCCACTTGGTGGCGGCCGTGCTCAGTAGACCGAGGTCGGTGGTCATCACTTCGTAATACGTCAGCACGTCATTCCCCCCTGCCCAGGCCGTTCAGTTTCGAGTTCGACGCGCGAAACTGGTCACCCAGGCCGATATCGTTCCGGGCGATAAAATTCGAGGCGCCGCGCAGCTGGTTCTTCTCTGCGGCAAGGCGTCCCATCAGGACCGTGACCTGCTTGTCCCAGGTATCCGCGACCTTCTTCAGGCCGGCGGCGGTGTCCCAGCCGTCGAAGCCCTTGCCGGCAGCGCTGGTGGTCTCGTCGGCGTGGTCGGCGGCCTTCTGCGTGCTCTTCTCAAGCTCGTTCTCGATCGTGTTCGCCGCGGCTGTCTTCTCCGCCGGCGTCGAACCGAACGCACCCGCACCGCCCGGCACCAAGGGACCCGCCGGTCCACCGCCCACACCGTTCAGCCGCATGGCCGCCTGCCGCGCGGACGCATCCGCGCGCTCAACGCCCCACTCGTGATCGAAATCCCCTGACACGACTCGCCCCTCCCCCATCCGCAGATCATGATCATATGCATAGCAATGGCAAACGGGGACCTACGAACGCGGAGAAGCTCTGCGGTCCGCGCCATTCCTTGTGGGTCGGAGCCTTGGCGAAGCAGCGCCGGGAGCCCAGCGAGCGCAGCAGCGGACCGAGTGGGCGCCGGGTGACCACGCCCTGCGCCTCGCGGAGCTCTGCCAGGGTGACGCCAGTGGTCTCCTCGTAGGTGTTGTCACCGCACCTACGGCTGCTGGGGAAACGCCGCTCATGCGGTGATGAGCCCGAGGGTGGCCACGGCGGCGGCCGCCACTACTTGTCGGGCCGACGCTGCCGAGGTCGGTACGGCTCGGCTCCAGGATGGGCGCGGGTGGCACACCTCAAGGGATCTGCGGCGTCTGCAACCCCGTACAGCCGCCGCGCCGCGCCTGGTCGTCCGCGAACGCGGCCACGTACTCGCGCAACAGCAACCGCCGCTCGCTGCGTTCGGCCTCCGTCAAGGGCCCGGGCTTCGCGCCTTCTTCCCTTGAGGAGTAGCCTTCGGCCCAATGCGCGGCGAAGCCGGCGTTCTCACCGCCGCACTTGGCGACGGCCCACGCCCGGTCCGCGGTCAGCGCGGGCTTCCAGGCGCGGCCAGTGCCCATCGGCAGCGGGTCGGGGCCTGATCCCATCTCGCGCATCTTCCCGGCCCAATCGCCACGCCAGCTGGTGAGTTCGACGAGCGGCCTGCCCGGCGCACCTCCACCCTGGTGCCCCTCGGCGGCCTTGCCCGGCGCGTACAAGGTGCAGCGCCCGACGACTCCGCCATCGGCGATGGCGATACGGACCTGTCCGTCGCTGCCTTCTGCCGGGACGTTGGTGGTGGCCAGAGCGTTGCAGGCGGTGCCTTTCGCCTGGGCGCGGGGCACAAACGTGCCCCTGTCCGGTACCGCCCCGTCCTTCGGTGCGGGCAGCGGCTCACCACCGCAGCCGAGCTTCTCGGTCATCTCGTTCGCCATCCGCACCGCGAGCCGCAGCATGGCCGCCTTCTCCTCGCGGCTCTTCGCGAAGTACGTCCAAGTGCTCACCAGCAGCCTGTGGTGTTCCCCGAACGGCTCCCTGGCGCGGCGCGGACACTCGGGCATGAGGTAGACGAGGCTGTTCTCGTCCTCGAAACCGGGAAGCCCGCCGGGCAGTACGGCGTGCGGGGCACGGGAACTGCCGATGGACGACATCTCCTTGTCCCGCTCCGCCCCGCCGAGGTAGGCGTTCACGGCGACCACGACCCTGCCCTGGTCGCTCTCCAGCACGCAGCGGTACCGGCCCCGTTCCTCCTCGAAGGACTCCTCCTGAGCCCCGAGCCCCACTCCCTTCCTCACCGTTTCCAGGTCCTTGCCGACCAGCGTGCCCCCGCACGCCTCACGGGCCAGCCACCAGTCCTTCACCGGCGCCCGGACCGAGAATCCGACGATGACCAGTACGGCCAGCACACATGCCGAAGCCCACAACCACCGTCGGTGCGCCCATGCCCAGTTCTCCACCCGTGCCTCCACTCCCCACTCACCCGAGTGCCACTTCCGGCACCAGTGTGCACAGCAGCCCCGACCGCCCCTCTCCCCGGTCCATCGGCCAGCCATCTGCGGGGCCTCTACCAGGTCACGAACGCATCGGTCAAGGACCCGTTGATGCAAATCGGCCGCGGAATCGGAGCTTCGGGGAAGGGGGATCGGCTGCCCGAAGCCGTCGTAGGCGGTGGTGCTGTCCGCGCTGCGCGCTTCGCTGCCAGATCTCAAGGCCTCAGCCCTGCGACCGTGGGCCTGACGCTTCGCCGTGAGCCAACCGGAAAAGGACCTTGGAGTACACCATGGTCGCCGCAGCGGTAACGGTCGCAACGGCCGCCAACGCGAGGATCCCCAGCAGCGTGGGCCACTGACGCATCTCGTCGCTGCGGCAGAATCGGTCTTGGGGGGACGGCTCGACGAACGGGCCCCGGCAAAAACTGCGGCTCCCCTGTTCGGGGCCGTAGTCGGCGAACATCAGGAAGGCGAACCATCCCCAGATCACCAAGGCCATGATCATCCACGCAATCGACCACGCCTCGATGCGGCCCGCGTCCTGGCTCACTTTCCCAGCACGGCCCAGTGCGGCATCTGCGGAATCGGACACTTCCAAAGCCGTCTCATCGGCTGCCATCCTTTCCCCAACCTACGGCGAACGATCTTCAGTTCATCACACTATGCCTGCACCCTGGACTGGCATCCCCAAGAGCCGCTCCGGAACTCCCCACGTTGACAGGTGCTGTCCACGGGCCGACCGGAGCGGAGCGAATCGTCCGCTGTCCGCACCATGGGGGCTGATTGTTCTGGCAAATAGGGGCGGGGCTTAGGTTCTGTGCCATGACAACATTGAGAGCGCGGGCGTACGACCGGGAGTTCCGCCATCGTGCCCACCGCCAGAGAGTCCTGGGCATACGCCTGTTGACTGTGGCTTCACTGATCTGGCTTTGGATGGCCTACCAGTTGCTAGTGCCCTTCACCGCGGAGAGCGGCGGCAAGTACGGGGGAGAGATTTCTTGCAGGTCAATGGCCTTCCACAATCTCGGCGAGGAAAGAAGGGTGGCCTACTCAGAGCGGCACGAGAAGTGCAACATCGAGCGGGACCCGGGCGTGGTACTCGCCTGGCTGTTGCTGTCCGTTCCCGTCGCTGCCACCGGTCTGTTCCAGTCCGCTTCGGGCTCCTCGGCGTTGCGTATCAGCGAGCAGATGGTGGAGTACACGCGCCTGGCAAGCCTGCCCGAGGAGTGAGATCGACGCAGCACGTGTTCGCGGGCGAGTACCCAGCCCCCGAGGGGCAAGGGGAACGCCGACCGGCAGCCGGCCCTGTCGGTTGCGGGGCGGCTTGAATCGGTGCCACTACTCCTTCGCCGGCCACCCCAGCAACCTGGCTCCGATGACAGCCGTCTGAAGGGTGTAGCGGTGAGACGGCTCACCCGGGTCGATGTGTGTCAGGGTCTGGATGCGCTCGAGACGATACGTCAGGGCTCGCACACTGAGGGAGAGCCTTCGGGCTGCCTCCACCGCCACGCAGCCGCTGTCGAAGTAGGCGGTGAGGGTGTCGATCAGGGGCTGCGCACCACCCCGAGCCTGCTGAAGCGGGCCGAGCGTACTCTCCACCAGATCGGCCATGGCCTGCCGGTCCCGCGCCAGCACCGGGTAGACCAACAGATCGGCGGCATGCAGCACCGGGTCATCCAGTGCCATGCGGTCCGCCAGGTCGAGGGCGTTCAGAGCCTCTTGATAGGAGTGGACGACACCACCGGGTCCTGGATGGGAGCGGCCGACGGCAACCCGGCCGCCGTCTGTTGCGGCATACGCCTGCTTGGCGAAGAACGCCAGAACATCCGGCTTGTCTCCCGGCGCCACGCAGATGAGCCGTCCGTCCTTGGTGGTGAGGAGCGTGCTCTGGTCGCCGAACCGGGCCAGGACGGCGGTCTCGATGCCGCGCGCGACCGGATAGCCGTCACCATACGGCTCCGGGCCTATGGCCACCGCCACCGCGTGGGCCTGTGACAGTCGCAGCCCGAACCTCTCAGCGCGTTCGGCGAGGCGGCCCAAGTCGGCGCCGCCGTACAGGAGGTCGTCGATGAACTCCCGCCGAGCGGCTTCCTCTTGTCGCACCGCGAGCCTTTGGGCCCGCTCATATCCTTCGGCGAACGCGTCGACGGCCTGCTCGACGACGGTCAGCAACTGGTCGCGGCTCCTGGCAGGCAGCGCACCCTGCGCCGTTCGCGCCTCGGCGAGGTGGGCGCGGACGAGTTCTCGCAGCGCAAGGCCGGCTTCGGCCGCCTGCACACCCTCGGCCCGCCGCTCTTCGATCTCGTCCCGGGTGAGCCGGCGGCCGGTGGCACAGGCGTCCAGCAGGATCTTTCTGTATCCCGCCAGATACTCCTCCGCAGCCGTCCGCTCCACCGTGCGCTCCCCCATGAGTCTTGACGTGTTCTTGACTCCGCCCAAGGGTGCCATGCCGGTTGCGGTCCACCGCAACCGGCATCAAGAGCGCGTAAAGGCTGCCGGAAATCGGCAATGCACCCTGCGACGAAGACGGGCAGGATCACGCCTTGAGGGTTCGTCTTTCCGCCGATTGCCGGATTGGGCGTGCCACGGCTTGGAGCGGTACAGGCCGACACCCGTCCGTGCCACTGCCGCGATCACCGCCCCCAGCGTGAGCGTCAACCGTTCCCGTCGCACGCCACCACGACAACGTCTCCCTGCTGATCGGTCTGTGGCCATCCGGCCCAGACGGCCACAACTATGAGGAGCCAGGTATGACAGGGGCAGCGCATCCTTGGGCCGTGTCGATCTCCACATACAGCCAACAGTCGCAGTCCGCCGAGCGGATGGTGGTCTGCGGCGACGACGGGCTGGCCCACCGACTGGCTGCGGAACTCGAGGGCGTCTACCGCGAGCACGTGACCCTCGTGACCCCGCCGAGCAGTGCCTCACAGGCCGGCACCCGCAACGGAGAGGGCCGCGAGCTCGCCCGGCGCTTCCTCTGGTGGGTTCCGGCCGCCCGCAGCCGACCCGCCCCGTCCCCGGACAACCCCCCGGCCGCGCAGGGCATCCGGTTCTTCGAGGCAACGGAACCGGACGAAGACGTACTGATCGCGGCCGGCGTGGTGAGCGCCGCCGCCCTCGCACTCGTCTACGAGGACGACGAGACCAACGTTCGAGCCGCACTGGTGGCGCGTCGGCTCAACCCCAGGCTGCGACTGGTAATCCGGCTGTACAACCGCAAGCTGGGCCAGCATCTGGAACAACTGCTGGACCAGGCGTCGATCGTCGCGGAGCCCGGTATCGACCTGCGGGACCTGGACTCGTCGACCACCGTGCTGTCGGACGCCGACACAGCGGCACCCGCCCTGGCCGCGACAGCCGTCGCGGGGACCAGCAAGGTGGTGCAGGCGGACGGACTGCTGCTGCGTGCCGTGGAACGCACACCGCCGGGCCGAGGACAGGTAGCCGATCCGGGCCTGTGCACCCTGGCGTTGCTGTCCGCCACCACGAGCGACCCCGCGGGCAGCGAAGGCTCGGAAGCCAGCGGGAGCGAAGGGCCCCAACTACTCCCCGACGCCAGCGCGGTGGCCGCAGCGACCGGCCGCGGCATCATCGCACTGGAGACCGTCACCCACGAAGGGCCCGTGCCGGCCGCGCGTCGGCTGAGCACGACGACGCCTCCCATGGGATCGATCTTCTCCAAGCGGCTTCGCTGGTCGCTGGCCGGACTCGTGGCCGCCGTCGGCGCCCTGACCGTCGCGGGGTGGTGGGTCACCGGAGACCATCCCCTGCACGCCGCCTACATGATCCTGCTGGACATCTTCGCGATCAACGATCCCGCCGTCGACGATCAAACCGGAAGACAGATCCTCCAAATCCTCGCCGGCCTGACCGGAATGCTTCTCCTTCCGATCCTGGTGGCGGCAGCCCTGGAGGCATTGGGCTCCTTCCGCACCGCGGGTGCGCTCCGGCGTCCGCCCCGGGGCCTGACGGGGCACGTGGTCCTCCTCGGGCTGGGCAAGATCGGAACGCGTGTCCTGGCCCGGCTGCGCGAACTGCACATCCCCGTGGTGTGCGTGGAAGCGGACCCGGACGCACGCGGAGTCGCCCTCGCCCGAACCCTGCGCGTACCGGTCGTCCTGGGCGATGTCACCGAGGAAGGGGTCCTGGAGACCGCCCGCATCCACAAGGCCCAGGCTCTGCTCGCCCTGACCAGCTCCGACACCACCAACCTCGAAGCCGTGCTGTACGCCCGATCCGTACGGTCCGACGTACGCGTAGCTCTGCGCCTGTACGACGACGACTTCGCGACCGCCGTGTACCGCACCCTTCGCACGGCCCACCCCGAGGCCCTCACCCGCAGCCGCAGCGTCACCCACCTCGCGGCGCCCGCCTTCGCCGGAGCGATGATGGGCCGGCAGATCCTGGGGGCCATACCCGTGGAACGCCGCGTCCTGGTGTTCGCCGCGGTGGAGGTGACCGGCCACCGAGAGCTCGAAGGAAGGACCGTCGCGGAGTCCTTCCGGCCGGGGGCCTGGCGCGTCATCGCCCTCGACACCGCGGCTCCCGAGGAGCGGCGCCCGGACCTGGCATCGACGCCGGACGGTGACCGCGACTCCTTCCCGGGCCTCGTCTGGGATCTCCACCCCGGCTACGTCCTTAAGGCTCAGGACCGCGTGGTGATCGCAGCCACGCGGCGCGGTCTCGCGGAACTCCTCGGACGCCGGAGCAGCCCGGTGACGGGCACATGACGGATCCGATAGCGGTGATTCATTTCCGGTCACGGGGCAACGCGAGACCGGCCATTCGCCCTTGTCAAGATCAGCGGTGGCGCCCAGTCAGGGGACCACGGCGTGGGTGGACGTTCGAGGGCCTCAGCAGATCACGACTTCACGGCCTCCAGGGCGGCAGTACTCCCGTCTGGTCAACGGATTGTCCACTTTGGTCGCCGAGGAGGCGAGATGCAGTATGTGGGGCTGGGAGCGTTCACTGCGGTTGCTCTGGCCATAGCGATAAGTGGCGTGGTCGAGCTTCTCACCGGGTGGATCCACCCATGGGAGCGCGCCCGGGTCGTACGTCCCGTGCCGCATGGTCTCGGCCAGGTGCTGACGGGAAGCAGCCTCTGCCTTGTGTTCGGTGTGTTCGCCTTCTCCCCGACAGGGGACGCGCTCCGCTGGCTGATGGCAGTGGGCGCTGGGCTCTTCCTCACCGGAACCATCCTGGTCGGCGTGTCCCGGTTGCCATGACCATTCACACTGCTTACGACCGGGGCCAGACGATGATGGCTGGGGCGGTACAGAGGACTGACCCCGAGGGGCATCTTTCTGCATGCCACTGGTCATGGGACTCTAGGGCAGCCGTCCCATCCGCCGCTTGGAGTCCCTGATGCCGCCCTCGCCCTTTCACCGAGCCTCGCCCGGAGCGCTGTGCTGAGCCTCTGCCGCGCCGCAGGACCAGCATCGCCGCTGTTCGCCTTCGCGGGCGTCCTCACGGCGGGCGGCGCCACTCTCTACCTGCTCGAAGCCGAGAACCCCTGGGTGTTGGCCGTCTGCACCTTCGTTCTGGCATGCGCGGCCGGCCTCTGGTGCGCCGCTCGCCACGACCGCTGAGCCGCACCCCTGCCCGGCAGCGCGGACTGTTCGCGAACAGCGTGGGCGGTTCGCGGATTTGATCACGGGGTGGCGATCATGGCTCGCCGGGTGGTGATGGCTGCGTACGTGCATCCGGCCACGGCCCTGCGCTGCCAGTGGCAGCGAGGGCGCGGCGCCGGCCAGGCGCGGGATACGGTCGGCGACGAGCGCCAGGTGTCGGCGGGCAGCAGGGTCAGGGAGAAGACGGCAAGCCGATCCAGTGCCAGGTGCATGAGGGCTCCTGCGCCGGCGGTGGTGCAGTTCAGCGCCGGTGGCCGGCCGCGGCCATCACGAGACCGGTGACCAGGGCGGCAAGGCCAATAACGAGGACGTGAAAGCCCGGGCCGGGCAGGAGGTACATCACTGCCCCGGCCAACGTCAGGAGCGCTCCCGCGGCGGCCAGGATGGCTCCGATGCGTCGTTCGGGCATGCGGTTCCTCGTCGATCGGGGCCTGGTGACGGTCACGGCGGTGTCCCCTGATGGACTAACTGGGCGGTGAGTGCCCCGACGATGAGCGCCCAGGCGAGTGCGGCGGGTCCGGCCTGGTTCCAGCCGATCAGAACGGTGGCCGCTGCCGCCGTGGCACCGCCTGCCACCGCGCGGCGGTCAGCAGCGAACGCCCATTGCCTGCGGGCGCTGCCGGGCTTGCGGAGTTCGCCGATCGCACTCCTGATCACCAGCGCGGCGGTGATGACCACCGGCAGCACGAACGCGGCGCCGCTCACGCCGCCGCCCCGAGGAAATGCTGCATGAGGCGGGCTGCTGTATCCGTGCCGAGCAGGATCACCTCGTCGCCATCGCGTTCGATGACGGCGACCAGAGGGCTGTGGGTGCGGGCCATCAGAGCCGCAACTTCCACGGCGTGCGCATCGGGCCCGACGACGGGCGGCGGATAGAGACGGTGGGGCGCCCAGTCGGCGACCGTGAGCCCGGCCAAGCGCTCAACGAACTCGGCAGCGTGGCGCTACCCGACAAAGGGAGCGAGCAAGTGGTCCTCGGCTATGTAGGTGGGGAGGACCTGCCGGATGAGCTGGGGGCCGGGGACGATGGCGTACGGCTGACCATCGGAGTCGAGGACCAAGAGAGCGGGCAGCGAGTGCTGGGCCAGCATGCGGGCCGCGTCCATCGCGTCGTCGTCCATGGTGACGAAGGGGTAGGGCTCGGCAAGATCTCGTGCGCGCATGACCGGGCCTCCGTCAGTTGTTGCCCCCGGGCGGTGCCATGCCGGGGGCGGGTGGGCTGGTGCATTTCGAAGTGCCGTAGGCACGATTCTCGGCCTCCCGCAGGCGGCGGTAGATCCTGTTGCAACGCTCGTTGAGCAACCCGGGCGCGGCGGCAACCACCCGTCGGCAAACAAGGCGAAGAGTGGCATCGCCACCTGGTCGGAACCGGCTGGAGGAAGTGTGCAGCCCGCTCCCGGGAAGGGGTTCGACCTCGCCCGCATCACGGAAAACAGCGCGCACCAAGACCCGAACCTTTTGCGGACCACCGCCCTATGACAAGCCGTGGGTACCGCCGTTCTCACTGGTCAGCGCGGATGCCGTCGCCGTACCACCAGCGGACGAAGAACCTGCCGGGCGGCCATTCAGCCGGAGCCCGACCTCATGCGGTGCCGATCACCCCAAGTAGCGAAATGCAGGGAACTGATCCACGTCACCCATCAGCCTGCGGCCAACACCCAAGACTGACGGTTGGTCAATTTACCCGGCTTTGCGGCCGATCCACGGTGGAATATAGCTGGAGATCCCCGGTTTCGGAAACCGGGGATCGCGTAGATGATCGAAGCTCCACCGCACCACTCCCTCCCCCTAGTCGAAAGGGTATTTGCCGTCCGATGGCACAGCTTCGATCTCGAAATCCCTAACCCCGCTCTGTTACGGGAGCGCCACGGCGCCCAAGACCGTTTCCAGCAAGCTAACACCACGCCACAGCCCGAACGGGATGCCTTCCACCTCAGGGCGGAATGGTCCGGTTGGGCGCAGTGATCACTCAGTGAGCCACAGATCCTCGAGAGCAACCGGTACCTCGGATGGACCCTCAGCCAGCCGCACCCGCCAGCGGAGTTGTTCTCCGTGTGCGAATCCGGCGGTATTTCGCTGGACTTTTCAAACGTTCCCCCTATGGTCGTCGTCCCACCATTCCTCCACCCAGGGGAGCGTGACCGACCTGTCTCTTGCACCGACTCGCCCGATCGGCGTTCTGCGCCATCGCAAGGACCCCATGTCATCCCAAGAATCCGCGAAGAGCGGACGAAACGTTTCCCCCGATCTGGTCACCGGCAAATGGCTAACGACCGATGAACTCGCGGGCATCTTGAACGTCGATCCCTCCACGCTCCGTCGCTGGCGCACTGGCCGCCCCCTGCAAGGGCCGCCGTTCGTCCCTGTGTCCGATCGCGTCACCCTCTACAACGCGGTTGACGTCGAACACTGGCTGCGCAGTCGCCGGGTCGATCCCGAACAGGCGGCCTGACATGGCGATAGCGACACCCACCGCCGCTGTCGAAGCCGTTCCGATCGGGGTCCGTCTCACCGCTGATGTCGAGTACCGGCCCAATCGCCCTTCGCCCTACCGGGCACGCGTGCGCTGGTGGGACCCCGAGACCAAGTCCCGCAAGTCCATCTCTGAGGCCAAGGAGACCGAGGACGAAGCTCAGGAGTGGATCTCGGCCCTGGTCGAGGCCGCCCAGGCCGGCATCAACCCGTCGCTTGCCACCATGCCGTTGGCCGACTACGGCACCGCGAACATGGACCTCGCGCTTCGAGGGCTGGAACTCAAGACGCTCGACCCCTATATGGCCGGTTGGCGTCTGCGCGTAGTGCCCTCCCTCGGGCACCTGCCGGTTCGGATGATCACCAACGGTGCCGTGGACCGTACCGTCTACCGGTGGATCGCAGACGAGCTCAGCCGCTCCACGGTGAAGAACACCATCGCCGTCCTCGTGCGTGTCATGGAGCAGGCCGTTCGCGATGGGCTCATCAAGGTCAACCCTGCCCGGGTCAGTGGCTGGCAGCGCCAGTACCAGCAGGTCGAGGACGAGCTGAACGACCCACGCGCACTCTCTCTGCCCGACTGGGAGACCCTGCAGGCCCTCGTCAAGGCCCTGGTCGCTCGCTCATACGGCCAGTACCAGGGCTGGGGCGACGTGGTCACTTTCGCCGCATCCACGGCAGCCCGCATCGGTGAGGTCTCCGGAGTCCGCGTCAAGGACATCGACATTGACAACTGGATCTGGACCGTACGACGGCAGACCACCCCCGCGCGAGGCGGGCTCGTCGACAAGGCCACCAAGGGAAAGCGCGCCCGCAAGGTACCCCTCATCGAAGAGGTACGGCCGATGGTGGCCCAACGCCTGCTGGCCGTCGGCAATGACCCCGATGCCCGGATCTTCTTCGGACCGCGTGGCGGTCGCATCTCCACCGCGGTCCTGCGCGACGCCACTCACTGGGATGACGTCGTCACGGAACTCGGCTTCGAACACCTTCGACGACACGACCTGCGCCACACCGGGCTGACCTGGTTCGCCGACGCAGGCGTCCCCCTGCATGTCCTGCGCAAGATCGCTGGACACGGCTCGCTGACCACCACTCAGCGCTACCTGCACCCCGACGCCGGCCAGATCACGGCAGCTGGTGCCGCGCTGTCTGCGCACCTCATGGTGCTCCGTGCACCTCGTTCGCTGCCAGTCACGGCCGTTACCGCCGTCTGACCCGCACTGACCGCATTGGTCCCCAACTGGTCCCCAAAAACGATCAAGAGGCCGTTTCGGATTGCTCCAAAACGGCCTCTGACCTGCGACTCTTTCGAGTCGGGACGACAGGATTTGAACCTGCGACCCCTTGACCCCCAGTCAAGTGCGCTACCAAGCTGCGCCACGTCCCGATGCCCGCTGACCTGGGGTTTCCCCTGGTTGCAGGCGCAGGAGAACAATACCGCACTTCGCGGGGTGGTCGCGCGCACCTTTCCCGGGGCCCGCTCAGCCCCTGTCGCCGGCGGTCAGCTCCGGGTGGGCGGCGGCCAGCCGTTTCGGGGCGGCCTGGAGCCAGGAGTCGGTCAGGATGGCGCGCAGCTCGTGCGTGTCCTGCACCGCCGCCAGGCGGACCCGGAGCCAGGCGTAGTTGTCGTCGTGGCCCTCACGCACGAAGAACTTCTCCGGCTCCGCCTCGATCAGCTCCGCCCGGTCCTCTTTCGGGCATTTCACCCCGATCGACGTGTCGTCGTCGGCCAGGGACACGAAGATCTTCCCGCTCACCCGGAAGGTCGGCATGCCCCAGGCGAGCTTTTCGCTGCTGTCCGGGAGCGACAGCGCGATCGTGCGGACGTCCTGTGCGGTCGTGGCCATCCCGCGGCTCCTCTCCGGCCGCCGGCGGATCCAGGCACCGGCGAAACCCGTCCCACGACCGTAGACCCCGCCACCGACAGTCGCGCCCGGACGGGGCTCACGCCCGCCGGTCCTCCCTCTCGTGCAGCAGTCCCACCAGCTCCGCGGCGAGCGCCTTCGCCGTGGCCAAACCCTCCGTGCCCCAGCGCCGGGGGACCACGTCCACCGCGCAGACCGTGCCCAGGACGATCCCGCGCCGGTCCGTGAGCGGCGCGCCCACGTACGAACGCACCCCGCTCTCGTCGACGACCGCGTTGCCCGCGAAGCGCGCGAAGTCCCGTACGTCCTCCAGTACCAGCGCCCGCCTGCGCACCACCACGTGCGGGCAGTAGCCGTGGTCGCGGGGCAGGACCCGCGCCGGGTAGCCGCTCGCCGGGGCGGCGGCCGTGTGGTGCAGGCCGGCGAAGAACTGCCGTTCCTCGTCGATGAAGTTGACCCCCGCGTACGGAGCGTCGAGGGCGTCGGACACCCGGCGCGCGAACGCGTCGAGCTCGGGGTCGGTCCGCTCCCCCAGGCTCAGCTCGCGCAGCCGGACGACGCGCGCGGGCGCCTCCCGGTCCACGGGCGTGAGCAGCAGGTGTCCGGTCGATTCGTAGTAGGTCATGGCGGTTCCCCCGACTCGTTGGACAGGCACAGCAGATGGCGGACGAGGGCGGCGAGCGTGCCCGTCCCGGAGCTGGTCAGGCGCGCGTCGCACCGTACGACGGGCACCTCGGGCCCGAGCCCCACCGCCTCGCGGACCTCGTCGGGCGCGTAGCGGTGGGCCTCGTCGAACTCGTTGACGGCGAGGACGAAGGCGATCCCGCGCCGCTCGAAGAAGTCCACGGCGGGGAAGCAGTCGGCGAGCCGGCGCGTGTCGGCGAGCACCACGGCCCCTAGGGCGCCCGCGCACATCTCCTCCCACAGGAACCAGAAGCGGTGTTGGCCGGGCGTGCCGAAGAGGTAGAGGACGTGCTGCTCGTCCAGGGTGATCCGGCCGAAGTCGAGTGCGACGGTGGTCGTGGACTTCCCCTCGACGCCGTACAGCGGGTCGTCGTCCGCGCCCAGGTCGCTGAGCAGCTCCTCCGTGCTCAGCGGCTCGATCTCGCTCACCGCGCCCACGAAGGTGGTCTTGCCCGCGCCGAACCCGCCCGCGACCAGGATCTTCAAGGTCACGGGCGCGGTCGCCGGGGTGTCACAGTCGCTTGCGTAGGCCATCGAGCACCGCCCGGAGCAGGTTCTGGTCGGCGGCGGCGTACACGTCGCCGCCGATCCCGGGGAAAGGAACGGTCGTCGGCCCGGCGCCGGCCGCGGGGACCGGGAACCGGGGCGCTTGGGCCACGACGGCCCCGTGTTCCATCAGGTCGGCCAGCAGCACCTTCACCACCGCCGCCGGCAGCCGCAGCTGCCCGGCCGCCTCGGCGACCGTGACCGCCGCGGTTCCGGCGCAGATCCGCAGCGCGAGGGTGTGCTCGGCCCCGAGCGGGACGCGCGGCCGCACACCGGTCGCGGTCACCAAAGACAGCAGGTCGAGCGCGACGCCCGGCCGGGTGCGGCCGCCGCTGGCCGTGTACGGGCGCATCACCCGGCCCGCCGAGTCGTCGAGCCAGGGTGTGTCCCGGTACGAGCTTCCCCGCGCGTAGGCCCCCCTCGCGCGGGCCCTCATCGCTCCGGGTCGGCGGCGGGCCGCCGCGGCGGGGCCGCCAGGTACGGCCGTACGCTCTTGACCAGCATCGCCATCTCGTACCCGAGCACGCCGGCGTCGGCCTCGCGGTCGGCGAGCACCGCCAGGCAGGTGCCGGAGCCGGCGGCGGAGACGAAGACGAGCGCGGTGTCGAGCTCGACCACGACCTGCCGTACCTCCGCGCCGTCCCCGAAGCGGGCACCGGCGCTGCGGCCGAGCGAGTAGAGCCCGGAAGCGAGGGCCGCCATGTGATCGGCGCTGTCCGGGTCCAGCCCGTGTACGCAGGTCACGAGCCCGTCGGCGGTGAGCAGTACGGCACTGCGCGTGTACGGCACGCGCTGCACCAGGCCGCTGAGCAGCCAGTCGAGGTCCGAGAGCCGGCTGCCGGTCTTGGTCGCCACTTCGCCGCCCATGGGGGTGCGCTCCTTGCCGAGGTGAGGGGTCTGAATCCGGATCGGGATCCGGACCGGGATCTGCATCGGGATCCGGACCGGGGAGGTCCGGGTCATGCCTGGTTCTCCGACTGCGCGAGGCCGAAGCCCCGCTGGAAGGCGGCCATCAGGCCGGGGTCGTGCACGGGCTGCTGCTCGGCGTCGTCCACGGCCCGCCGGGGCGCGGGCGCCTCGCGCAGCTGGGGCGCGAGATGCTGCTGCGCCCGCCGCCGAGGCAGCTCGGGCCGCCGCCCGTCCCCACCCCTCTCGGCCGCCGCTGCGGTCGGGGAGGGTGCCGAGGCCGTGGCTCCGGCCCGCCGCACCGGCAGCGGTGGGGGCGCCTCGACCCCGGTACGGGGCGCGGGCAGGTGTGCGGCCGCAGGGCCGGGGCCGGTCCCGGCTGCGGAAACGGGCGCGGAGCCGGACAGGGGCGCGGAACCGTACCCGGGCACGGGGTCGCTCTCCGGTACGGGCCGCTCCGGAGCAGCGGAGGCCCCGTCCTGGTCCGGAGCGGTGGCGGGCCGGGCAAGGTCGAAGGCGGCCGAGGCCCCGGCCCGGTCCGGAGGCGTGGCGGCCCGGACAGGGTTCGCGGCGGCGGAGGCCCTGTCGCGCTCCGGAGGCGTGGCGGCCCCGACAGGGTCCGCGGTGGCGGAGGCCCAGGCTGCATCGGGGGTCCTGGACGGCCCGGCAGGGTCCGGGGCACTGGCGGGCGCCCAGGACGGGGGCGGGGTCGGCATGGGGACCGGCTCCAGGCGGGGCGGCGGTGGCGCCGTCGTCTGGGTGGCGGCGGCCGCGCCCAAGAGTTCCTGCGGCAGCACCAGCACCGCGAGCACCCCGCCGTAGATGTTCGACTTCAGTTCGACGGCGATCCCGTGCCGACGGGCCAGCGCCGAGACCACGTACAACCCGATCCGCCCGTCGGCGAGCAGGTGCCGGACGCTGATCTGGTCGGGGTCGCCGAGCAGGGCGTTCATCCGGTGCTGTTCCTCGGCCGGCATGCCCAGCCCCCGGTCCTCCACCTCGACCGCGATCCCGGCGGTGACCCGTTCGGCGCGCAGCACCACATCGGTGTCGGGGGCGGAGAACACCGTGGCGTTCTCGACCAGTTCGGCCAGCAGGTGCACCACGTCCGCGACGGCGTGCCCGCGCACGCTGCCGCCCGCCGGGGGCACCACCTTGACCCGGGTGTACTGCTCGACCTCCGCGACGGAGGAGCGCAGCACTTCGCTCAGGTCGATGGGCCGCGTCCACTGGCGGCGGCTCGCGGCGCCCCCGAGCACGGCAAGGTTCTCGGCGTGGCGGCGGATGCGGGTGGCGAGGTGGTCGACGTGGAAGAGCTCCCTGAGCAGGTCCGGGTCCTCGACCGTGTCCTCCAGGTCGTCCAGCAGTGAGATCTCGCGGTGCACGAGGGACTGCAGCCGGCGCGCGAGGTTGACGAAGACCTCCACCTTCCGCTCGCTGTCCGAGGGCGCCGCCGGTCCGGCCAGCCGTACGAGCGTCAGGTGCGCCTGCTCGCGGGCGGCGCGCAGCTCCTGCGAGAGCAGCCAGAACTCGTCGATCCCCGCCGGGTCCCCGCCGAGCCCGGGCCCCGTCGGGCCGCCGCCGCGGACCGTACACGGCGGGGTCTCGCCCCGCTCCAGCCGGTCGGCGACGGTGCGCAGCTCCTGGCGGCCGCGCACGCTGGAGCGGCGCAGGGCCTCGCACCGGTCACGGACGGCCTTGGCGGTGCGCTGGGCCCCGAGCAGCGCCGCCGCGAGGGCGCCGACCACCAGCAGGGCGCAGCCGGTGAGCACCGGCCACAGCCGGGCGTCCCGGTCCCCGGCGCCCCCGCCGAGCTGCAGGGTGAAGATCACGGCGGCGGCCCCGCTGAGCCCGGCGGCGAGCGTGGGCAGCACGGCGGAGCGGATCAGCTGGGGCCGTATCTGCCGGCCGGGGCCGGTGGCGGCGTGTCTCGACGGGGCGTGGCGGGCTGCGCGGAGTCCGGACATCTGCGTCCTCGGTACGTGGGGCCCGGCCCCCAGCGTTCCCGGGGCCCGGTGTTGATCACCGGATACCCACGCTAGACCGCACCGTCCCGCCCCGGACGGCCAGTTGAGGAACTTGGCGGGGGTGCTTCCCGCTCCCGGTGGAGCGCTCGCACGACAGCCCGAATGCGCCGGGAGCGCGTACGCCCGCGGCCCGGCAGGAGTGCGCCCGCGAGGCCGACACGCCGGCCGGGCCGCCCGCCGGACCGCCCGCCGGGCCATCCGCCGGGCGCAACGCCTCGGGCGCGCCCGCCGGACACCCCTCAGAGCCTCGGGGACGGCTCCCGTCTACGTACCCACGGCCTCCGGCTCGCCCCGCCCCGCCGGGGCGGGCGCCGCGGCCGGGGCCTTCGCGGCCACCGGGGCGGATCCCGCCGACAGCACGGGGGCCGATCCGGCCGCCACGAAGGGACGCCACCACGCCTGGTCGGGGGCGTCGGCCGCGCCGGGTTCGAACGGCTGGCCCGGGATCGGCAGGGCCACGGCCGCCCCCGCCGCCTCGGCGGCGGCGACGGTTCCCTCACCGGGCTCGTCCCACGGGTGCAGGGCCAGGTTGAAGGTGCCCCAGTGGATCGGCAGCATCACACCGTGCGGAACGCCGCCCTGGAGGTCGAGGTGGGCGCGCATGCCCTCCTCCGGGGTCATGTGGATGTCGGGCCAGTACTCCGAGTAGGCGCCGATCTGGATCATCGTGGCGTCGAAGGGGCCGTGCTCGGCGCCGATCTCCTCGAAGCCCGGGAAGTAGCCGGTGTCCCCGCTGTGGTAGATCCGGTGCTCGTCTCCCGCGACCACCCAGGACGCCCACAGGGTGTGCTGCTGGTTGCGCAGGCCGCGGCCACAGAAGTGCCGGGCGGGGGTCGCGGTCAGGGAGAGCCCGGCGATCTTGGTGGTCTCGTTCCAGTCCAGCTCGTGCAGCCGGTCGGCCGGGACGCCCCAGCGCTCCAGGTGCGCGCCGACGCCCAGCGGGACGGCGAAGACCGTGTCCGTACCGGCCAGCGCCTTGATCGTCGGCAGGTCGAGGTGGTCGTAGTGGTCGTGCGAGATGACCACCACGTCCACAGCGCCGAGGGAGGCCAGCGGGACCGGTACGGGGTGCAGCCGCTTGGGCCCGGCGAAGGGGAAGGGGGAGCACCGCTCGCCCCAGACCGGGTCGAACAGCACCCGGCGCCCGTCGATCTCCGCGAGCACGCTGGAGTGGCCCATCCAGGTCAGGCGCAGGCCGCTGACCGGCGGCTTCGCCAGCTCCGCGAGCGTGGTCGGGTAGACCGGGATCGGCGCGGCGGGAGCCCTGCGGACCCGCTGCTCCCGGTGGAAGTAGATCTTGGCGAACTCCGCCATCGAGCCGGAGGGCCTGTTCCGGGCCCCGACCGGGTTCTGGAAGATTCCGTCGGCGAAGTTCGGCGAGCGGCGGATCCGCTCCAGCCGGGCGCCTGAGGGGTCCGCGCCGAAGGCTTCGGGCCGCAGGGCACGCAGCCGGGGACGCAAGGGACGGGAGCCGGTCAAGGCGCCTCCAGGGACGGTGCGGTCAGGACGTTCGTCGGTCTACGACCATCCCAACGCACACCGGCCCCGAAGGATTCCGCTTGCCCCGTGCGTGTCGTCCCCTCCCCCCCCTGCCGCGTCCTAGAGCGGCAGCAGGTCCGGGCGCTTCGCCTCCACGTGGTCCCCCGAGGACTCCCCGCGCAGCCGGCGGCCGATCCAGGGCGCCAGGTGCTCGCGCGCCCACTGGATGTTGTCCCGGGTCACGTCGACCGAGCCGCGCGGCCGCTCCGGCGGCCACGGCTGGTCGGGGTCGGCCGGCACGTCCAGCCCGAGCACCTGAGCCGCGCGCAGCGCGACCCGGGTGTGTCCCTCGGGCGACAGGTGCAGCCGGTCGGTGTCCCACGCCCTGCGGTCCTGAACGGATTTGAGCGACCAGAGGTCGAGCACCGGGCAGTCGAAGCGGTCGGCGATGGCGCGGACGTGCACGCTGTACGTCGCCACCTTGCCCCGCAGGTGCTTGAGGACCGGTACGCCCCGGGTGTCGAAACCGGTGGTGATCACCACCCGGCCGACGGCCCCCGTGAGGTCGGCGACCGCCGCCTCGAAGCGCTCCGCCACGTCGTCCGGGTCGGTGCCGGGGCGGATGATGTCGTTGCCGCCCGCGCAGAAGGTCACGAGGTCCGGCGCGAGCGCCTTGGCCCGCGGGACCTGCTCGGCCACGATCTGGTCGAGGAGTTTGCCGCGCACGGCAAGGTTCGCGTACCGGAATTCGTCTTCCCCGTGCTCGTCGGCCAGGAGCACGGCGAGCCGGTCCGCCCAGCCGAGATACGTTTCCCCGGGTCCCGGGTCCCCCACGCCTTCGGTGAAGCTGTCCCCGATCGCCGCGTACGAGCCGATGGTCTTGAGTTTGGTCGTCGTCGCTGCCACGGGACAACATCCTTCACTCCCGTAACCAACCTACGCCAACGTAACGAGGGGTTGACGGGCCGTGATCTTCACCACCCGGGGGATTTGGAACGGGTACGCGTGAGGCCGGGGCCCCCCTCGGGTCCCGGCCTCACGCGTGTCATCGCTCCGACGGCGGCTGCCGTCAGATGCTCACGCCCTTCGAGCGGAGGTAGCTCAGCGGGTCGATGTCGGAGCCGTAGGACGAGCCCGTGCGGATCTCGAAGTGGAGGTGCGGGCCGGTCGAGTTGCCGGTGGAACCGGACAGGCCGATGGTCTGGCCGCCGGTGACGCTCTGGCCGGAGAAGACGGACAGCGAGGAGAGGTGGGCGTACTGCGAGTAGTTGCCGTCCGCGTGCCGGATGACGACCTCGTTGCCGTACGCGCCGCTCCAGCCGGCGGAGACGACGGTGCCCGCGCCGACCGCCCTGACGGTGGTGCCGGAGCTCGCGATGAAGTCGACACCGGTGTGGTAGCCCGAGGACCACATGCTGCCGGCGACCTTGTAGGCGGTGGAGACGCCACCGCCGACCGGGGACACGAACCCGGTCGCGGACTGCTTGGCGGCGGGGGCCTCGGCGGCGGATTCCTGCTGCGCCGGAGCGGCCTTCTTCGCCGGCTGCGGAGCCGTCTCGGGGGCGGCCTTCGGCGCGGTCTTCGGGGCGGCTGCCTTCGGAGCGGGCGCGGAGTCGGCCGGAGCCGCCTGGCCCGCACCGCCGAGGGTCAGCTTCAGGCCCGGGTGGATCAGCGACGGGTTGGTGCCGACGGCCTCGCGGTTGTCGGCGTAGAGCTGCTCCCAGCCGCCGGACAGGTTGCGCTCGGCGGCGATCTTCGAGAGGTAGTCGCCCGGCACGACCGTGTAGACGGTCGGCGCGGCGGTCGCGCCCTGGAGCGAGACCGGGGCCTGCGGGGCCACCACGGGGGCCACGGCGGTCGTGCCGGCCACCGCGGCGGGCGCGGCGGCCGGGGCACCGGCCGCGTGGGCGCCGGCGGCGCCCATCAGGGGCAGCGCGAGGGCTGCTCCACCGGTTCCGGCGACGGCGAAACCGCGCGATATCGAAAGGGACTTGGGGCGGCGGTGCTTACCCTTTGCAGGCATGGCGAATTCCTCTCCGGCGCCTGCGAGGTGAGCTGTCGGGTTCGGACTGGAGATGCCCGGCCGCACATGAACGGAACATGTACGGCTTCACCCCAAGCCGTCCCGGCTCCGAGTTCCGGGACAGCGGCTTACCTGGTTCCCCCGCTCCTGCCGCGCGTGAATGGTCGGGTGCGGTTTCCGGGCGGTGGCAGGATTAGGCGATCCACCCGGATCGGTCGCGAACGTAATCCCAAACGGCCACGGGGAACAAGCCATGGATTTTCTGACGGAATCACAGAGGCGGTGGACCGGCTGAATTCCGGTCACCCTCCGTCCATTCCCCGCTGCCAACAACCGCTCCGACGCGGGCATTCGACTTTCGCGATCAGGCACTCACGGTCACCGTATGATCTGGCTCACGGGGACGTGCCCGATCTCGCCTCCGCTTATGGCAAGTTGTAGCCAAGTAGTGTAATTCGGACACGCGCCCCATCCGACGAGCGCGGAGAGCACGACGAAGCGGAGGAGTTCCCTTGACCCAGCAGATACGGGAGCCGGAGTTGTCCGGAGTGCGCAATTTCCGCGATGTGGGCGGATTGCCGACTTCTGACGGACGAAGGGTCAGGCCGGGACGACTGTTCCGAAGCGGACATCTCGCACATGCCACTGAAACCGATACAGAATTCCTCGGTTCGCTGGGCCTCCACACCGTCTTCGACTTCCGCAACGGCGCCGACCACGCGCTGGAGGGCCCGGACGTGGAACTGCCCGGCGTGCGGAACGTCAACATCCCGCTCTCCGACCCGGCCGACGGCCGGGAGTTCTGGAAGATGGTCCGCGACGGCGACCTGGAGCAGCTCCGCTCGATCCTGGGCGGCGGGAAGGCCGCGGCCCGGATGGCGAACTCGTACCGCGGGATCATCAAGAACCGCACCGCCGAGCACGGCAGGGTCCTGCACGCCCTCGCCGAGGACAGCGTCCCGGCCCTCCTGCACTGCGCCGCCGGCAAGGACCGGGCCGGCCTCTCGATCGCCGTCACCCTGCTCGCGCTGGGCGTCGAGCGCGAGGCGATCGTCGCGGACTACCTGGAGTCGAACGCCCCGCACCGCCGCTACCGGGTCCGCCGCAGCGGAGAGTCCGCCGAGGCCCGCTCCCCCGAGGTGACGGAGCTCCTCTCCCCGCTCTTCGACGCCCGCGCCGAATACCTGCTCGCGGCGTTCGACACCATCGACGAGACCTGGGGCGGCGTGGACCCCTACCTGGCGCAGGGCCTCGGGCTCACGCCGGAGACCCGGGACCGCCTCCGCGAGCGGCTGCTCGACTGACGTCGCACCGGCCGGAGGGGAGCGCGCCGCGGGCGCACCCCCTCCGCTCCGGTCAGCGGTTGGCGACCGCCTGCTTCACCAGCGTCCTGCCGAAGTCCCACATCAGCCCCGACCCGCCGTGCGCCTCGTCCATGACCTCGCGGAAGGCGCCGACGAACCGGTCGACGTCCCGCCCGTCCACGATCAGCGGCGGGATCAGCTTGATGACCTCCAGGTGGTCGCCGGAGACCTGCGTGAGGATCCGGTGCTTCTGCAGCAGCGGCACCACGACCATCTGCGCGAAGAGCCCCTTGCGGGCCGCCTGGAGCATCGTCCAGCGGCCGCGCAGCCCCAGTGAGGACGGCCGGCCGAACTCGATGCCGATCATCAGTCCGCGCCCCCGGACCTCGTGGAGGAGTTCGTACTCGTCCACGAGCGCGGCCAGCCGCCCGCGCAGCAGGTCGCCCATCGCGCGGGCGTTGGCCACGATCTCCTCGTCCTCCATGACCGAGAGCACCGCCAGCCCGGCGGCCATCGCCTGCGCGTTGGACCCGAAGCTCGCGGAGTGCACGAGGACCCGGTCCATGGAGGAGTAGACCTTCTTGAAGATCCAGTCCTTGCCCAGGGTCGCGCCGACCGGCACGTAGCCGCCCGACAGGGCCTTGGCCACGCACACCAGGTCCGGCTCCACGCCCGGCTCGTGCTGGTACGCGTAGAAGTCGCCGGTACGTCCCAGCCCGGTCTGCACCTCGTCCGCGATCAGCAGCGCCTTGTGCCGGTGCAGCAGTTCCTGCGCGGCGAGCAGGAAGCCGGGCGGGGCCGCGAGGACCCCCTTGCCCTGGATCGGTTCGACGACGAAGGCGGCCACGTCGCCCTTGCGCAGCTCCCGCTCCAGTGCGGCGAGGTCCCCCAGCACGATCCTCGTGTCGGGGAGGAGCGGCGCGAAGCCGTCGCGGAAGCCGCTCTCCCCGTTGACCGAGAGCGAGCCCGTGGTCAGCCCGTGGAAGGCGTGGTCGCAGTAGAGGATCCTCGGCCGCCCCGTGGCGTACCGGGCGAACTTCAGGGCCGTCTCCACCGCCTCGGTGCCGCTGTTGCCGAAGAAGACCCGGTCCAGGTGCGGGCTGTACGAGAGCAGCTTCTCGGCCAGCAGCCCCGGCAGCGGCTGGCAGTCGAACCGGGTCAGGTCGGCGAGCTGGGCGTCGAGGACGTCGTGCAGGGCCCGGCGGACCACGGGGTGGTGCCGGCCGAGGCCCATCACCCCGAAGCCGGCCAGCATGTCGAGGTAGTCGTTGCCCTCGGCGTCCCAGAAGTGGGCGCCCTCGGCCCGCTCGTAGACCTTGTCGAAACCGATGGTGTGCAGCATGCGGGGAAGCTGGTGGTTGAGGTGCCTGGCGTGCAGCTCGTACCGTTCCGCCCCGCGGGCGGCCAGCAGGGCTCCGAGGTCGAAGCCCTTCCCCCCTCGCGCCTCCCCCGTCATGCCGACTTGTCCCGGTTGCCGCTCACCGTCTCGCGGGCCGCCCGGAGGGATTCCTTGAGGGATCCCATGGTGGCGAGGACGGCGGTGGGCTCGTAGCCGCAGTGCGCCATGCAGTTGGCGCAGCGCGGGTCCTTGCCGCGGCCGTACTTGCTCCAGTCGGTGTCGTTGATCAGTTCGCGGTACGTGGGCACGTAGCCGTCGCTCATCAGATAGCAGGGGCGCTGCCAGCCGAAGAGGGAGTAATTCGGAATGGCCCAGGCCGTGCACGGGAAGTCGGCCTTTCCTTCCAGGAAGTCCAGGAAGAGCGGGGAGTGGTTGAGCCGCCAGCGCCTGCGGTTTCCGCCCGCGAAGGCCTTCTTGAAGAGTTCGCGGGTCTGTTCGACGCCCAGGAAGTGCTCCTGGTCGGGGGCCTTTTCGTAGGCGTAGGCGGGCGAGATCATCATCTCGTCCACCTTCAGGTCGTCATTGAGGTAGTTGAGCACCTCGATGATCGTCTGCGGGGTGTCGGTGTTGAAGAACGTGGAGTTGGTGGTGACCCGGAATCCGCGCCTCTTCGCCTCCTTGATGGCGGCGACCGCCTCGTCGAAGACGCCTTCCTTGGCCACCGATTCGTCGTGGCGTTCGCGCAGGCCGTCGATGTGCACGGCGAAGGCGAAGTACGGGGACGGGGTGAACTTCTCGATCTTCTTGCGCAGCAGCATCGCGTTGGTGCACAGGAAGACGTACTTCCGCTTCGCCACCAACTGTCGGACGATCTCGTGGATCTGCGGGTGCATCAAGGGCTCACCGCCCGCGATGGACACCATCGGCGCGCCGGACTCCAGCACGGCTCCGACCGCCTGGGCGACCGGCATGCGCTGCTTGAGCACCCCGGCCGGGTGCTGGATCTTCCCGCAGCCTTCGCAGGCGAGGTTGCAGGCGTAGAGCGGTTCCAATTCGACGATCAGCGGGAACTTCTCACGCTTGCGGAGCTTCTGTTCGAGAAGATAGGTCCCGACCCTGATGGACTGTCGCAGTGGCATTGCCATCTGGCTCACCTCCTGGGGAGCAGCAAAGAACGGTGCCAGTCATAGAACGCGGGCAGCACGGCACGGAGAACACGGAAGGCCGATATTCCACCGCGAACCGTGCCGATACGGACGAGCTCATGCTCCGGAGCGTCCACGATCACCCGGACGGCCGCAACCGGACGCCCTCCGCCTCGGGTCGCGGTCCACAGCGTGGACGCCGACTCCATGTCGACCGCGATGGCGCCGGTGGCGCGCAGCTGCGCGCGCTCCTGGCCGCGGACGACGTGGTCTGATCCGGTCAGTGCGCCGGTGTGCACGGTCCGGCCGGGCGCGGCCCGGGCCAGTGCCTCGGCGAGCAGCGCGGTACCGGTGCAGGTGACGGCCCCGCTCGGGTCCCGGGTCTCCTCGGCGACGACGAGGTCGCCGGGGTGCATGCCGGGGACCAGCCCGGCGCAGAACCCGGTCGCGAGGACGGCCGCCCGCTCCATCCCCGGTCTCTCCAGGGCCCGGCCGACGGCCCGCTCGGCGGCGCGCGGGCCCATGCCCGTGCGCAGGAGCCCGTACGCCTGCGGCGCGCCGCGGCCCGCGCTGCGCAGCGCGGCCTGCTCGATGCGCAGCGCGCAGGCCACCAGCAGCGGGTCCGGGTTCTCGGCCCGGTCCCCCCGGCCGGCGGACATCAGGGGCCTCCGGCGGCGGTGAACGGCTCTCCGTACACGTAGCGGCCGAGTGCGGTGAGCGGGAAGACCTGCCGGTACAGGTGGTAGTTGATGGAGAAGTCCCAGGGGAAGCCGGTGCCCGTGAAATAGGGCTCGTCCCAGGATCCGTCCTCCCGCTGCGTCCGGACGAGGTACGCGACGCCCTGCTCCACGGCCTTCCCGTCGCGCTCGCCGGCCGACAGCAGGGCCATCAGCGCCCACGCGGTCTGCGAGGGGGTGGAGGCGCCCTTCCCGCCCCAGGAGGGGTCCTGGTAGGAGCGCTGGTCCTCGCCCCACCCGCCGTCCTCGTTCTGTACGGATTCCAGCCAGCGCACCGCCCGCCTGATCGCGGGGTGCGAAGGGGCGATGCCCGCGGCGGTGAGGGCCGGGACCACCGAGCCCGTGCCGTACACGTAGTTGGTGCCCCAGCGGCCGAACCAGCCGCCCTCCGGCTCCTGTTCGGCGAGCAGCCAGGCGATGCCCCGCCGGGTGCGTGCGTCACCCGCCTTGCCTTCGAAGGCGAGCATCTCCACGACGTGCGCGGTGACGTCGGAGGAGGGCGGGTCGATGACCTCGCCGAAGTCGCAGAAGGGCAGCTTGTTCGGGAGGGGGCTGGTGTTGTCGGCGTCGAAGGCGGCCCAGGCGCCGTTCTTGGACTGCATGCCGAGGTTCCAGGAGACGCCGCGGGCGATGGCCGCCTCGACCCGGGCCGGGTCCGGATGCTTGATCCGGCGCAGCGCGAGGACGACCTCGGCGGTGTCGTCGATGTCGGGGTAGGTGTCGTTGTGGAACTCGAACGCCCAGCCGCCGGGGGCGAGTCCGGGCCGGCGCACCGCCCAGTCGCCGCTGCGGACGATCTCCTCGCCGAGCATCCAGTCGGCGGCCTTCACCAGCGCCGGGTGGTCGGGGCGCAGGCCGGCGTCGGCCAGCGCGATCGCGGCGAGGCAGGTGTCCCAGACCGGGGACTGGCAGGCCTCGATCATCCGGGCGCCGTCCTCGCGCCACACCGCGAAGCGGTCCAGGGATTCCAGTCCGGCGCGCATCACCGGGTGGCCGAGGTCGTAGCCGAGCAGGTGCAGGGCGATGACCGAGTACACGGCGGGGGGCTGGATGCCGCCCCAGCAGCCGTCGTTCTCCTGGCGTTCCACGATCCAGCGGCCGGCGGCGGCCATGGCCGCCTTGCGCAGCCGGCGGGGGGCGATCCGCCGGTAGACGTGCAGGGCCTTGTCCATCCGCTGGAACGCGCCGTCCCAGCTGGTGGCGGGAGCGAGCGGTCGGACCGGGTACGGCTCACGGGCGTCGGTGTGCAGCTCGTCCAGCGCGAAGGGGGCCGGGCGGACGGGGCGCATCGCGGAGACCACGGTGAGCGGGACGATGGTCTGGCGGGCCCAGCAGCCGAAGTCGTAGATGTTCAGCGGCACCCAGGACGGCAGGAACACCAGCTCGGGCGGGAGTTCGGGCAGCTGGTCCCAGCTCCACCAGCCGAAGAGGGCGAGCCAGATGCGGGTGAAGACGCGGGAGGCGGCGAGCCCGCCGTGGGCCCGGATCCAGGCCGAGGCACGGGCCATGTGCGGGGCGTCCGGGGCGTCCCCGGCCAGCCGCAGGGCCACGTACGCCTCGATGGTGGCGGAGAGTTCGGGCGGCCCGCCGTGGAAGGTGGCCCAGGTGCCGTCCTCGCGCTGCTCGCCGCGGATGAACAGGGCGGCGGCGTGCGTGGTGGCCTCGTCGCGGATCCCGAGGAACTGGCGCAGCAGCAGGTCCTCGGCGTCCATGGTGACGTTGGTCTCCAGGTCGCCCTTCCACCACCCCTCGGGGTCCTGCCGCTCCAGCAGGTGGCGCGTCGCCCGCGCGGCGGCGGTGCGCGCCGCGCGCACGCTCCCGTCCACCGCCTCGGCCCCCTCCCCGGTGGGCGGGCCGGTCCTGGCCCCGGGCCCCGGGGACCCCGCCGGGCCGGGCTCCGGGGCGCCCAGAGTGGTGTCGCTGCCAGCGCCAGCGCTCTCCGCGCTGTCGTCGGTCGTCGCTGTCATGGCTTCCCCTTCGTGCAGTCGGTCCTCTGCTGTGCTGGGGTCTGCCGTCGGGCGACGCGCTACGGGAACTGCGCGTCGGCCGGCGACTCACGCGTCATATCCACCGTCGGGCGGCGGTCACCTCTTGCGCACGACGACGAAGTCCGCGAGGGCCACCAGCTGGTCGCGCACGCGCTGCGGCATGTCGACGTCGTCCAGTGCCCGGATCGCGATGGCGTGCTGGCGGCGGGCCTCGTCGGCGGTCCACTGGCGGCCGCCCGCCGCGTCGATGAGCGCCGCGCGGGCCGCGAACTCCTCTTCCGAGAAGTTCTCGAAGTCGCTGCTCTTGGCGTCCGCCGCGAGCAGCTCGGCCAGTTCGGTCGAAGCTGGCCCGCCCGCCGCCAGCGCGGCGACGACCGGGAGGGACTTCTTGCGCTGGCGCAGGTCGCTCCAGGTCTGCTTGCCGGTGGCCTCCGGGTCGCCCCAGATGCCGAGCAGGTCGTCCACGGCCTGGAAGGCGAGGCCCAGGTGGTAGCCGTACTCCTCCAGCTTGTCGGCGGTACGGTCGTCCGCGCCGCCGAGCACCGCGCCGATGGACACCGCGCAGGCGAGCAGGGCGCCGGTCTTGTTGCCCTCCATCTCCAGGCACTCCTCGACGCTGACGCGCTCGCGGTGCTCGTAGGAGATGTCCTGCGCCTGGCCGTCGATGAGCTTGCGGCTGGCGATGGTCAGCCGGTGTGTCGCACGCGCCGCCTCCACCGTGCCGAGCTCCAGGAGGACCTCGTTGGCGAGGGCGAACAGCGCGTCGCCGACCAGGATCGCGAGGGCCGGGCCGTGGACCTTCCACACCGTGTCGCGGTGGCGGCGCTGCTCGTCGCCGTCCATCAGGTCGTCGTGCAGCAGAGAGAAGTTGTGTACGAGCTCCACGGCGACGGCACCCGGGATGCCCACCTCGGCGGCCGCGCCCGCGGCCTCGGCCGAGAGCAGCGCGAGGGCGGGGCGCACGGCCTTGCCGCCGTCGCCGTCCGCCGCGTTGCCCTGGGCGTCGATCCAGCCGAAGTGGTAGGCGGCGACGGTGTCCATGGGCGCCGCGAGCCGGTCGACGGCGGCACGGAGCACGGGGGTCGACAGCGTGCGGCCGCGCTCCAGGAGCGCGAGCGTGTCCGCCTTCTCCACGCCCCCTCCGGCCGTGCCCGCACTCGCACCCGTGTTCTCGACGGCCGGATTCCCCGGGTTCACTGGCTCTCCTCTGGTTCCTGTACGTGCTGCGGTCGTGCTGATGGTCGTCATGCCGCCTCCTGCAGAGGGTGTTCGCGGGGGCGGCCGAGGGCGGCGAGCGCGGCGTGTGCCGCGTTCAGTCCGCTCCGGACGGCGCTCTCCATGGTCGCGGGCCAACCGGTGGCAGTCCACGCACCGGCCAGGTAGAGCCCCGGCGTGTCGGTGCGCGCCCCGGGGCGCAGCCGGCCGACGCCGGGCGTGGGGGCGAAGGTGGCCGTCCGCTCCCGGGTGACGAAGAAGTCCCGTACCTTGGCGCCGCGCGCGGCGGGCAGCAGCCGCTCCAGCTCGGGCAGGTACTTGTCGCGCAGGACGGAGACGGGCTCGTCGATGTCGTCCTGGGCCACGGACTGGGACAGCGCCAAGTACTGGCCGCCGTCGGGGAGTCCGGAGGAGTCGGTGCGGTCGAAGACCCACTGCACCGGGGAGCCCAGTGCGGCGAAGAAGGGCTGCTTGAGCACCTTGCGGTCGTAGACGACATGGACGTTGAGGATCGGCGCGGTGCCGATGTCGAGGAGCTTGTCGGGGTCGGCGAGCGCCCCGGCCGGGAGCAGTCCGTGCGCCTCGCGCTGCGGGACGGCCAGGACGACCGTTCCCGCGTCGAGGGACTCCTGCTCGGTGTCGACCCGCCAGGTCCCCTCGGGCGTGGCGGTGATGCCCGTGACCCGGGTGCGCAGCTCGGTGCGTACGCCGGCCGCGTCGAGCTGCTTGCGGGCGAGGGTGTCGTGCAGGTCGCCCAGCGGTACGCGGGCCCAGCCGATGTCGGCGGCGCCGTTCTCGGAGAGCAGGCCGGTCTTGAAGACCATGGCGGCCAGGCCCAGTGAGGAGTGCTCGGCGGTGGCGTTGAGGGTGGCGATGCCGACGAGGTCCCAGAGGGCTTCGATGGTCCGGGCGGACTGGCCGTAGCGGCCGAGCCAGGTCGCGAAGTCGACCCCGTCCAGGGCCGGGTCGGCGGGGTCGAGGCGGCGCAGCGCGAGGGCGGCGCGGCCGACGCTCGCGCGTTCGGCGAGGGAGAGGTGCGGGTAGCGGGCCAGTGAGCCGGCCAGGTGCAGGGGTACGGGCAGGGCGCTGCGCCGCAGCCGGCCGAGGCGCGGGCCGCGCGGGTGCGCGACGTCGAGCACGGGTACGTCGAGCCGGTCCTGGAGGGGCGCGAGGGCGGCGCCGTCGACGCGGTCGAGGAACCAGCGGTAGGCGGTGCAGCAGCGCAGGTAGACGTGCTGGCCGTTGTCGACGGTGAGTTCGCCGCGCTTGAAGGAGAAGGCGAGCCCACCGAGCCGCGGGCGCCCTTCGAGGAGGGTCACCTTGAGCCCGGCGTCGGCGAGTTCGAGCGCGGCGGCGACTCCGGCGAGTCCCCCGCCGACGACGACGGCGCGCTGCTCGGTCCCGGTCATGCGCCCTCCCCCGTGGTGCGGTGGCCCTCCGGACCGGTCTGTCGCTGTCCCTCAGGCCCGCGCGCGGCGCCCCGCCCGGCGCGGCCGGAGCCCGCCCGGGGAGACGCGCCCGGGTGCCCGGCGGTTGCCCGGGCCGGCAGCGTCGAGCGCCTGGCGCCAAGCGGGGCCGGGAGGGTGCCATGGGCGGCGGGCGCCGCCGGGGCCGGTGAGGCGGGGCGGGCGGCGGGCGCAGCCGTGCGATCGGCCCGCTCGGCCCGGGCCGGCACATCCGCCACGGGCCGGGAGGTCAGGGGCATCAGGCTCGCCTCCGGTTGCTCTGGCGGGAGATCGTGCGCGCGTCCAGGCCGGACAGGCCGCGAACGGCGACGTACGCCTTCTCGTGCGGCGGGAGCGAGACGCGGCCGCGCAGCACCGCCTCGGGCTCGCGCTCGATGCGGTCGAGGAGGCGCCGGTAGATGCCCGCCATCGCGGCGACGCAGGCGCCGCTGCGCCGGTCGAGCATGGGCAGCAGCCGGTAGCCCTCCACGAACAGGGCCCGGGCGCGCCGGACTTCGTGGTGGACGAGCCCCGCGAAGTCCGAGCCGGCGGGGGCCCGGTCGCTGTGGAAGCCGTCCGAGCAGCCGAACTTGGCGAGGTCCTCGGCGGGCAGGTAGGTCCGCCCGTTGGCCGCGTCCTCGCGGACGTCCCGCAGGATGTTGGTCAGTTGCAGGGCGAGGCCGAGCGTGTCGGCGTACTCCCCGGCGCGCGCGGTGTCGGGCGATCCCTGGGTGGTGCCGAACACGCCGAGCGAGAGCCGTCCGATCGCGCCGGCCACGCAGCGGCAGTAGACCTTGAGGTCGTTCCAGGTCTCGTAGGTCTCGCCGCGGACGTCCATCAGGACGCCGTCGATGAGTTCGTCGAGGCCGCCGAGCGGGATCGGGAAGCGGCGTGCGGCGTGCGCGAGGGCGACCGCGACCGGGTCGGTGTCGTCCTCGTCGATCTCCTCGGCCCGGACCCGCCCGAGCAGCGCGCGGGTGTCCTCCAGGCGTGCCAGCTTCGCCTCGGGGGGCAGCGTGCCGTCGCCGATGTCGTCGACCCGCCGGGAGAAGGCGTAGAGCGCGGACATCGCCTGCCGCTTGTCGGTGGGCAGCAGCCGGATGCCGTAGGCGAAGTTGCGCGCCTGTGATCCGGTGACGGCCTCGCAGTAGCTGTAGGCCGCCTGGACAGGTGCGGACACGTGTGTGGGTCCCTCCACGGTCGGGCTCACCCCTTTCTCGGCGCGGTGCGCAGGACGGTGGCCACCTCGCGGACCAGGCCGCTCTTGGTGGGCTTGGGCGGTCCGGGGAGTACGTCGAAGCCGGCGGCGGTGACGGCTCGCAGGGCGGCGCGCCCCCCTCCCACGAATCCCGCGAGGAGCAGCCGGAGTCTGCCGTGCACGCTACCCACGAGGGGTGTGCCTGCATCCAGCAACTCGCGTGCGCGCTCGGTTTCGTATGCGATCAGGGAGCGTACGGCCGCGCCGGCGGACGGGGCCGCGAGGTCGGCCTCGGTGACGCGGAAGCGCCGCATGTCCTCGGCGGGCAGGTAGATCCGGTCCCGGCCGAGGTCCTCGGCGACGTCCTGGACGTGCTCGACGATCTGCAGGGCGGTGCAGACGGCGTCGGAGCGGCGGATCCGCTCGGGGGTGCTGGTGCCGGTGAGGGAGAGCACGAGGCGGCCCACCGGGTTCGCGGAGAGCTCGCAGTAGCCGAGCAGGTCCGCGTACGTCTCGTAACGCGCGACGCGCTGGTCCTGGCGGTTGGCCTCGATCAGCCCGAGGAACGGCTCGGGGGTCAGGCCGTGGGCGCGGACGACGGGCTGGAGGTCGAGCAGCAGCGGGTGGCGGGGCGAGCCGTCGGTGCCGCCGAAGACGCGCAGCAGGTCGGCCTCGAAGGCGTCGAGCATGGCGAGCCGGTCGTCGACGGCGGCCGGGTCGAGGCCGAGGAGTACCGCGTCCCGTCCGCCGGGCGCGAGGTCGCCGTCGCCGATGTCGTCGACGAGGCGGGCGTAGCCGTAGACGGCGGTCAGGCCGTCGCGCCAGGCGCGGGGCAGGAAGGCCGGGGCCACGGGGAAGTTCTCCGAGGCTGCCTTGTCGAGGGTGGCGCGCACGTGGACGGTGTCGGACGGGGGGTGGATGCCGAGCCCCGGGGTCACCGCCCGCCGCCTGGGGTGGGGACGGCCGTGGTGCCTGGGGGCCGGAGAATTCCCGTAGCCATTGCCGTCACATCTCCCGTTCTACACTGCCGACCCAATACATCCTATTTCGGACACGCCGCCCGGGTATCCGGGGGGCTCTCCCCGGAACTCCCCACGCCCCGCTCACCTGTGGGGAATCGTCCCCTCTTGGCGCGATTCAGGACCGCATCAGCTTACGCTGTACAACGCCGAGAAGGCCTCCCGGGTATTCGTCGTGCCACTGAATGTCGCCGGCGGAATGCGAAAACCCGCCGAGATCGCGGCGAGATCAGGCCGTGAAACACACCCGGGCCCCCGCCGCGCGAAGCGGCGGGGGCCCGGGCTGGGCCGACTCGCGGTCAGCCGTTGGTGGCCTTCTCGTAGGCCGAGACCACTTCCTCCGTGGGCCCGTCCATCAGGAGCTCGCCCTTCTCCAGCCACAGCACGCGGTCGCAGGTGTCGCGGATCGACTTGTTGTTGTGGCTCACCAGGAAGACCGTGCCGGCCTTCTGCCGCAGTTCGCGGATGCGGTTCTCGGAACGCACCTGGAAGCTGCGGTCACCGGTGGCGAGCGCCTCGTCGATCATCAGGACGTCGTGGTCCTTGGCGGCCGCGATGGAGAAACGCAGACGCGCGGCCATACCGGAGGAGTAGGTGCGCATCGGCAGGGAGATGAAATCGCCCTTCTCGTTGATGCCCGAGAAGTCGACGATGTCCTGGTAGCGCTGCTTGATCTGCTCGCGGCTCATTCCCATCGCGAGACCGCCGAGGACGATGTTGCGCTCACCGGTGAGGTCGTTCATCAGTGCCGCGTTCACACCCAGCAGCGAGGGCTGGCCGTCGGTGTAGACCTTGCCCTCCTCGCAGGGCAGCAGCCCCGCGATGGCGCGCAGCAGGGTCGACTTGCCCGAGCCGTTGGAACCGATGAGGCCGATGGCCTCGCCGCGGTACGCCGTGAAGGTGACCCCGCGCACGGCGTGGACCCGGCGGACGCCGGGGGCGTCGCCCTTCTTCCGGCGGACTATCTTGCTGAGCGCGGCGGTGGCCGCGCCCTTGCCGGCACTGCCGGTGTTGACCCGGTAGACGATGTGGACGCCGTCCGCGATCACGGTGGGGACTCGCCCCTGGGTGTTCTCAGCCACGGCCGTAACGCTCCTCAGCCTTCCAGAAGTACACGAACCCGCCGATGCCGATCACGGCGGCCCAGCCCACGGCGAAGAGCCAGACGTGCGGGGGCAGGTTGCTGCTGCCGTAGTCGTCGATCAGCGCGAACCGGATGAGGTCCATGTAGATCGCCACCGGGTTCCACAGCAGCACGTCGCTGATCCACTGCGGCTGGTCCTTGAGGTAGATCCCGATCGGGAACATGACGCCGGAGGCGTACATCCAGGTACGCATCACGAACGGCATCAGCTGCGCCAGGTCGGGGGTCTTGGAGCCCATCCGCGCGAAGATCATGGCGAGGCCGGTGTTGAAGACGAACTGCAGTGCCAGCGTCGGGATGACCAGCAGCCACGAGAGCCGCGGGTAGTTGCCGAAGCTGACCGCGATGACGAAGACGACGATCATCGAGTACATCAGCTGCTGGAGCTGCTGCAGCGAGAAGGACACCGGGAGGGCGGCTCTCGGGAAGTGCAGGGCGCGCACCAGCCCGAGGTTTCCGGAGATCGCCCGGACGCCCGCCATCACCGAGCTCTGGGTGAAGGTGAAGACGAAGATGCCCATCATCAGGAACGGGACGTAGACGCCCGGCGGCATCTCCTTGCCCGCTTGGAGAATCAGGCCGAAGATCAGCCAGTAGACGGCCGCGTTCAGCAGGGGGGTCGCCACCTGCCAGACCTGGCCGAGTTTCGCCTGGCTGTACTGTGCGACCAGCTTCGCCCGGGAGAACGCCATGATGAAGTGGCGTCGGCCCAGGAGCTGGCGCACGTACTCGCCCAGACCGGGCCGGGCGCCGCTCACGGAGAGGCCGTACTTCCTGGCGAGCTCCGCGGGGCTCAGTCCCGCGTCAGCGGACGGCGGCTTGCTCGTGGCGAGGGCGCCGTCGTGGGTTGTGTCACTCACAAGTTGAAACTTTCGTCTTCAAGATGCGGCCAGGTAGGGCATCAGGCCGGTGGCACGAGGCCCATGATCGCGCCATGTTCCCAGACGCGGGCTTGTCAGATGACAGGTGGTCGGCCCAGACGGGTCAACCGCCAGACCGTACGCCATCTCATCGGGCGGCGGGGACCGCAGGGAGTCGTCCACCCCTCCCTGAAACCGCCGAACCAGGCCTTCAACGCGGGTCCGGACGGCTTGCGCAGGAGCGTCAGCAGGAGCCAGACGCCCAGGTAGACCGGGACCAGCGGAGCGGGCAGGTTGCGGCGGGCCAGCCACACACGATTACGGGCCACCATACGGTGGTAAACGGCGTGCCGGGAGGGGGCGGTGGTCGGGTGCAGCAGCACCATGTCCGCTCGGTAGTCGATCAACCACCCCGCGTCGAGCGCCCGCCAGGCCAGGTCGGTCTCCTCGTGCGCGTAGAAGAACTCCCCCGGCAACTCCCCGACCTGCTCGAACACCTTGGTGCGCACGGCATTCGCGCCGCCCAGGAAGGTGGTCACGCGGGAGGAGCGCATCGGGTCCGAGGCGCGCAGCCGGGGCACGTGACGGCGTTGGGTGATGCCCGTCTCAGGGTCGGCGATCCGGAAGCTGACGATGCCGAGCTCCGGGTCCTCCGCGAAGGCCTGCCGGCACAGCTCGGCGGTGTCCGTGCGCTCCAGCAGTCCGTCGTCGTCCAGGAAGAGCAGCGCGTCCACGTCCGAGCCGCCGGGGCCGAAGGCCTCGATGCCGACGTTGCGTCCGCCGGGGATGCCCAGGTTCTCGGGCAGGTCGACCGTACGGACTCCCGCCGGGACCCCGGTGACCTTCACGCCCTGGCCCACGACGACGACCTCGATCGGGTCGCCCTCCTGGCGGGCCACCGAGTCGAGCAGGGCCTTGAGGTCGTCGGGGCGGTTGCCCATGGTGATGATCACGGCGCCCAGCCGCATCGGCGTACTCACTTGAGCCTGCTGGAGGCCAGGATCGACACCAGGTGCAGCACGGTCTGGAGCAGCGCGATGGCGGCGAGGACGGCGACGCCGATCCGGGAGTAGAACAGGTCGCCGCGGATCTGGTCCGCGACGGCCAGCACCAGGATGAGCAGGGAGGCCTCGATGCCGAGGACGAGGCGGTGGAACTTCAGCGCGGCGGCGGCCCGACGGGCGAGCGCCATGCCGGACGAGCGCGGCGTGGCCGCCGCGTCCTGGACCACGGGCTTGCCGGCCTGGTGGCGGGCGACGCCGACCAGGTCGGTCTCGGCCTTGATCAGGATCGCGCCGAGCGCCGCGAGGGTACCCAGGAAGGCCCACAGCCAGTCGATCCGTCCGCCGCCCCACAGGTCGGCGGCGCGCAGGCCGAAGCCGACCAGGACCGCCGCGTCGCACAGGTAGGCGCCGACCCGGTCCAGGTACACCCCGGAGAGCGAGAACTGCTTCTTCCAGCGGGCGACCTCGCCGTCGACGCAGTCGAGCAGCAGGTAGAGCTGGACCGCCACGACGCCGAGGACGGCGCCCCAGATGCCCGGCACCAGGAGGGCCGGGAGGGCGAGTACGCCGGCGAGGGTCATCGCGTAGGTCAGCTGGTTCGGCGTGACCTTGGTGGTGACCAGGAGACGGGTGATGCGCAGGGAGATCTCGCGCATGTAGAGGCGGCCGCCCCAGTGCTCGCCACTGACCCGGTCCTTGACGCCCGCCGGGTGAACGACGGGGCGGAGTTCAGCTACGGATGGTCTTGGCATAGTCGGCGTAAGCGTCCCTGATCTCGGCGGCGGACAGGTTGAGGTGCTCCAGGATCGTGAAGCGTCCCGGGCGGGTCTGGGGGGCGTACTCGACGGCCGCGACGAACTCGTCGATGCTGAAGCCGATCTCGTCGGGCGACACCGGCAGGCCGTGCCGGCGCAGCACCTCCACGAAGAGCCCGGACTTCTCCTCGGCCCCCCGCAGGTGCATCGCGAAGGCGGCGCCCAGGCCGACCTGCTCGCCGTGGAGCGCGGAGCGCCCCGGGTAGAGCAGGTCGAAGGCGTGGCTGATCTCGTGGCAGGCGCCGGAGGCGGGGCGGGTGTCCCCGCTGATCGACATGGCGATGCCGGTGAGGACGAGCGACTCGGAGAGCACGGTGAGGAACTCGTCGTCCCCGCAGCCGCCGGGGTGACGCAGCACGGCCTCGCCGGCCGTCCGTGCCATGGCGGCGGCCAGGCCGTCCACGGGCTCGCCGGTGACCTCGTGGGAGAGCTCCCAGTCGGCGATGGACGAGATGTTGGAGATCGCGTCGCCGATTCCGGCGCGGATGAACCGGACCGGGGCGTCCTTGATCACGTCGAGGTCGATCACCATGGCGATCGGGGTGGGGACGCCGTAGGAACCGCGGCCGTTGTCGTTGTCCAGGATGGACACCGGCGAGCAGATTCCGTCGTGGGAGAGGTTGGTGGCGACGGCCACCATGGGCAGCCCGACCCGCGCCGCGGCGTACTTCGCCACGTCGATGATCTTGCCGCCGCCCAGGCCCACGACGGCGTCGTAGCGGCGGCCCTTTATGTCGTCGGCCAGCTTGACGGCGGAGTCGATGGTGCCGTCGACGACCGGGTACCAGTCGGCGTGCGGCAGGACGGGCTCCAGCCTGGCGCGCAGCGCCACGCCGGAGCCGCCGCTGATCGCGATGGCCAGCTTGCCCGAGGCGGAGATCCGCTGGTCGGCCAGGAGGCCGGCCAGGTCGTCCATCGCCCCGCGGCTGATGTCGACGACGACGGGCGAGGGGATGAGCCTCGTCAGTACTGGCATGCGATCGTCCGGCCCTTGGCGAGGTCGTCGTGGTTGTCGATCTCGACCCACTTGACGTCGCCGATGGGGGCCACGTCGATCGTGAAACCGTCGTTGACGAGCTGCTGGTAGCCGTCCTCGTAGTAGAGGTCGGGGTCGCGCTCGAAGGTGGTCTTCAGCGCCTCGGCCAGCTGCTCGGCGGCCTCGGGCTCGATGAGGGTGACACCGATGTACTCGCCGGTCGCGGTGGCCGGGTCCATCAGCTTGGTGATCTTCTGGACGCCCTTCCCATCGGCCGTGATGACCTTCATCTCCTCGTCGGCCAGGTTCTTGACCGTGTCGAGGGCGAGGATGATCTTCTGGCCGTTGCCGCGGGCGGCGAGCAGGGTCTGCTCGACGGAGACCGGGTGGACGGTGTCGCCGTTGGCGAGGATCACGCCCTGCTTGAGGACGTCACGCGCGCACCACAGGGAGTAGGCGTTGTTCCACTCCTCGGCCTTGTCGTTGTCGATCAGCGTGATCTTGACGCCGTACTTGGCCTCCAGGGCCTCCCGGCGCGCGTAGACGGCTTCCTTGCGGTAGCCGACGACGATCGCGACCTCGGTGAGGCCGACCTCGGCGAAGTTGCCCAGGGTCAGGTCGAGAACCGTCAGGCTCTCCTCGTCGCCCTCGGGGCCGACGGGCACGAGGGCCTTGGGCAGGGTGTCGGTGTAGGGACGCAGGCGGCGTCCGGCACCGGCAGCGAGTACAAGGCCGATCATGCTGGTTCTCCTTCGTCATGTACGGCGGGTGCCCCGGAGGAGACCCAGAACCGGATGCTCTCCGCGAGCACCACGAGTGCCACGAACACGGCCATGACCGTGAGCGCGACGGGGAAGTCCGATGCGCGCCCCACGAGGACGGTGGCGAGGACCGTGGTCAGCAGGACCCGGCCTTCGTGGCCGCCGATCGTCCGCACCAGCCAGTGCGGGGGCGCTCCGGTGCCACCGCGAATGCGGTACACCGTGTCGTAGTGATGGTAGGCGACCGCTGCGATCAGGCCGAATGCCGCCGGGAGGGCCCCGGGGACGTCCGCCTTGGCGGCGAGGATCAGCACCGTGCAGTACTCGGCGGCGCGGAACAGCGGGGGCAGGAGCCAGTCCAGGGGGGCCTTCAGCGGGTGTGCGACGGCGGCTCCGGCGGCCAGCACGTACAGCCCGGCGAAGACGAGCAGCAGCGGGGAGCCGGCAGGCAGCGCCCAGGCTGCGGCGAGCAGGGCGATCACGGCGCCCGCGCCGCCGACCAGGAACGCCGGAGCGGTGTACGTGGGCACCCGACGCATCCCCGCGGCGACCAGCTCGCCCAGCGGACCTGTGTCGGCCAGGTCCGCCAGCGCCCGGGCGGCCCGGTCGGTGCGCTTCGCCTTGCGGGTCAGGGAGCGCAGCACCCGGCCGGCGGTGGTGTAGAGCGCGCCGAAGGCGCAGCCGACGATCAGGGCGTAGAAGACGATCCGGGGGGTGGTCGCGGCGGTCAGCACCGCGATCATGGCCCAGCGCTCACCGATGGGGAGGATGATCATCCGGCGGGCCCAGACCGTCCAGCCGACGCTGTCGAGCTTGTCGGAGAGGGCTGCCGTGGGACTGGTATTCGCGGTGGCGTCGTGGTTGGCCTCGTTGAACGAGAAGTCCACGACGTGCCGGCAGGTCATCAGGACCATGGCTCCGACCGCCAGGGCCCATACGTCGTCGCCGTTCCTGGCGGCGCCGAGCGCGAGACCCGCGTAGAAGGCGTACTCCTTCGCGCGGTCGAAGGTCGCGTCGAGCCAGGCGCCCATCGTCGAGTACTGGAGCGAGTAGCGGGCGAGCTGCCCGTCGGTGCAGTCCAGGACGAAGGAGACGAGGAGCAGCACACCGGCCGCCACGTAGCCCCAGCGATCGCCGGTGGCGGCGCAGCCGGCCGCGATCAGCGCGGTGATCAGCGAGGCGGTGGTGACCTGGTTCGGGGTCAGTCCGCGGCGCGCGCACCAGCGGGCGATGTAGCGCGAGTACGGGCTGATGAAGAAGGTGGTGAAGAACCCGTCGCGGGACTTCACGGCGGTCCTCAGCCGTACGGCCTCGTCGTCCACGGCGGCGACGGCGGCGCTCGCCGCGTCCCGGTCCGCCGCGGTGGCGGGGACGGCGGCGACGAGGGTGCCGAGCTCGGGGCGCTGCACGGTGGTCCCGGCGGCCTCGACCGCGGCCGCGAGCCGGTCCGCGTAGGGGCCGGACCCCTCGGGGGCGAGGGCGGCGGCCTCGTCGAGGGCCGTGCGGGCGCCGGGCTGGACGGAGAGGGCGCCGGTGACGGCGCAGGCGTCGAAGCGCGGGTCGGTCAGCGCGAGGCGCAGGGTGTGCACGTGGCCGACGAAGGCGCTGTCCACGACGGCCACGCGCTGGTCGGCCGGTACGCCGGCGAGCGCGGTGACCGTGTCCTGGGGACCGACGGCGGGGCGGACGTCGAAGCCGAGGGAGCGCAGCTCGTCAGCGAGCGGTGATCCGGGGACCGGCAGGCCGGTGAGGATGACGGTCGGCAGACGAACTCACTCCTTGTGACGGATTGCGAACGGGCGCCTCCTGGGGGGGCGCGGCACGTCGGCAGAGGCTATCGGATGACGGGAAGCAGGGGTTCACCCCCCGTTTACACCCTGATAAGCAGAAGATTCCCGGACGTCTGGCCCTGCCCGGCCCTTGCCGGGGCCTTGCCGGGCCTGCCCGGCCATCATTGACGATCATGGCTGGTACCACAAACGGCCCGGATGTTACGGTGGACACGCCCTGGACGTGAACGAGCGAGGAAGAGGTGGGTTGATGACCGTCGTAGTGGTCGCGGCCGTGCGCAGCGAACTCCGGTTCATCCCCCGTTCCTTCAGAACATCCAGCCTCCGGGCGTCCGGCCACCAGGCCTGATCACACCACTGACAGGCCCCTGATCGGCCGGAGCCCCCGTTCCAAGGGTTCACGTTGACCGACACCAAGGACGACTCCGCCTCCAACAGCTTCATCGAGGCCTTCTTCACCCTGCACCACGGCCTGCCCCGGCAGGCTCCCGGCTCCGACGCGAGCACCCGTCACCTGCTGTCACTGTGCGAACCGCTGCCCGAGCGGCCCCGCATCCTCGACCTGGGCTGCGGCCCGGGGCGCAGCGCCCTGCTGCTGGCCGCCGAGGCCGGCGCGCGGGGTACGCGCGGCGCCGAGGTGACCGCCGTCGACCTGCACGCCCCCTTCCTCGAAGAGCTCCGTACGGCCGCCGCGGCCCGCGGGCTCGCCGACCGCGTCCGCACCGTCGAGGCGGACATGGGCGCACTGGAGGAGTTCGAGGACGGCTCCTTCGACCTCGTGTGGGCGGAGGGCTCCGCCTACGTCATCGGCTTCGACACCGCCCTGGAGCGGTGGAAGCGGCTGCTCGCCCCCGGCGGCACGATCGTGCTGACCGAGTGCCAGTGGACCGTCGACGAGCCGTCCCCCGGGGCGCGGGCCTTCTGGGACAAGGAGTGCCCGCTGCGCTCGACCGCCGGGAACCTCGCCGCCGCCCAGGCCGCCGGGTACCAGGTGCTCGGCGTGCACCACCTGCCCGACTCCGACTGGGCCGAGTACTACGGGCCGCTCGCCGAGCGGGTCCGCACCCACCCGGGCGCCGACTCCCCGGCGACGGAGGCCGCGCTGGCCGGCGCGCAGGAGGAGCTCGACGTACGGGCCCGCCACGGGCACGAGTACGGATACACGGGCTACGTGCTGCGCCCGGTGACCGCCGGGGACGGCGACGCCTGGCCGGCCCGCCCGGAGACGGCGGCCGACGTGGCCGCCGTACGGGACGTCAACCTGGCGGCCTTCGAGACCCCGCTGGAGGCGGACCTCGTGGACGCCCTGCGCGCGGACGGCGCCTGGCTGCCCGGGCTGTCGTACGTGGCCGAGGGCCCGGACGGGGCGGTGGTGGCGCACGCGCTGCTCACCGCCTGCGAGGTCGACGGTGCCCGGGCGCTCGCGCTCGCCCCGGTCGCGGTCGATCCCGCGCTCCAGCGCTCGGGCGCGGGCAGTGCGGTCGTACGGGCACTGCTCGCGGCGGCCAAGGAACGCGGGGAGTCGCTGGTCCTCGTGCTCGGGCACCCGGAGTACTACCCGCGCTTCGGTTTCGTACCGGCGTCGCACTTCGGGATCCGGGCGCCCTTCGAGGTACCGGACGAGGCGATGATGGCGCTGGTGCTGGACGCTTCCGTGCCGGTACCGGCGGGCACGATCGGCTATCCGGCCCCGTTCGGAGTCTGATCTCCTCCGCACCCCGCCGCGTAGCACGCGGCGGGGTGCGGGTGTGGACAGATCTTCGAAGTGGGGACAAGACCGTTTTGTACGGCAGACTGAAGGCCGAAGTCCGAAGCGAAGGATGGGTATGCCGACCACACCAGCCACCGCCGCCAACAGCGCGTCCAACGGCACCGGGTCTCAAGAATCGATCATGCTCGAACTGGTCGACGAGTCCGGCAACACCATCGGCACGGCGGAGAAGCTCTCCGCCCATCAGGCGCCGGGACAACTGCACAGGGCGTTCTCGGTGTTCCTCTTCGACGAGCAGGGCCGTCTGCTGCTCCAGCAGCGGGCCCTCGGGAAGTACCACTCCCCCGGCGTCTGGTCGAACACCTGTTGCGGTCACCCCTATCCGGGGGAGTCGCCGTTCGCGGCGGCGGCCCGCCGGACCCACGAGGAGCTGGGCCTCTCGCCCTCGCTGCTCGCGGAGGCGGGAACGGTGCGCTACAACCACCCGGACCCCGCATCGGGCCTGGTGGAGCAGGAGTTCAACCACCTGTTCGTGGGACTCGCGCAGGCCTCGGTGCACCCCGATCCGGAGGAGATCGCGGACACCGCGTTCGTCACCGCCGAGGAGCTGGCCAAGCAGCACGCCGAACTGCCGTTCTCGGCCTGGTTCATGACCGTGCTCGACGCGGCGCGCCCGGCGATCCGTGAGCTGACGGGTGACGCGGCGGGCTGGTAGCCCGTCGTACACGTCCTTCAGTCGGCCGGGGTCGGCGCGGGGATGCCCGGCGTGGTGAGCGGCAGGGCCGCCCAGATGACCTTGCCGCCGGTCGAGGTGTGCTCGACGTCGCAGACCCCGCCGGCCTCCAGCGTGACCTCCCGCACCAGGAGCAGGCCCCGGCCGCCGGTCTGGCCGAAATCGGCCTCCAGCGCCTTGGGGCGGTACGGGTGGTTGTCCTCGACGGCCACCCGTACCCATTCGCGGCCGATGGCGACCTCGACCGCGACCTCGGGCGAGAGCAGGGCGGCGTGCCGGACCGAGTTCGTCACCAGTTCGGAGACGATCAGCAGCAGGGAGTAGACGAGGTCCTGATGGGCGGGCACCCCCTGGCGCCCGAGCAGGTCGCGGACCGCGCGGCGGGCCTGCGGAACGGATTCTTCTACTGCGGGAGCGGTGAACCTCCAGACCCCCTCGTACGCGAGGGGGTCTGCCGGAGCCCCGGGCTCCACTTCCTGGGCTGGCGGGACGCTCCCGCTGACATCCATCTTCCGTCCCCCGTCTTCGCGCTCGATCGTCTCCACGCGTCAAGAGTGGTGAACGGGTCGGTCCGGACCGAACCGCTGACCAGAAGTCAGCATCAATCGGACACTTTCTGACCACTGGCGTATGACAGAGTCAGTTGTTCGACTGTTCCTGATCCCCTGGCGGACGCTTCTCGGCCGTACCGTCCGTCGCGTCCGGCCCCTGGTCCCCCTCCACCACCTCGTCCTCCCTGACCAACCCCAGGATGCGGCGGGCCCCCGTGCCCAGGGCCACCAGGCTCAGGCCGTCGAACAGGAGGGCGAGGGAGAAGAAGGTTCCGATCACGTACAGACTGCTGCCGGGCCAGCTGGACAGGATCAGCACGCCCAGCAGGATGCCGAAGGCGCCCTGCGCGAGGGCGAGCCCGAAATTGGCACCGCGCACCACGAGGGCGCCGACCAGCCGGAACACCCCGCCCGTGAGGAAGAGCAGCGCGGCGAACATGGTCAGCGCCTCGGCGCTCGCCTCGGGGCGGCGCAGGATCACGAACCCGGCCGCCAGGTTGATCGCGGCCACGATGACGGCGAGCCAGAAGTAATTGCCGTGGCGCGACTGAACGGCCTGGAGCAGGCCCACGACGCCGCCGATCAGCAGCAGCCAGCCGAAGAGGAACATCGAGGTCAGCGTGGCCAGGCCGGTGTAGACGAGGCCGACGAGACCGGCGAGCACGAGGATCACCCCGAGCAGGGCCAGCCAACCGAAACTCCGGCTCAGCTTCTGCTTGTCCCGCTGCTGCTCGCGCTGATCGCGCTGCCGTCCCTGCCGTTCCTGCCGTCCCTGCCGTTCCTGCTGTTCCTGCTGTTTCTCGCGCTGCGGTCCTTCGCCCACGGACGTGCCCCCTTCGGCTCGGCACCCCCCGGACGGACTCCCTTGATCATAGGATCGCCGCCCCGGGATAGCATCCGGCCCATGAACGCAGCCGGGGATCCCACACTCCTCCACACGGTCGCGGACGGCGTCGCCACCGTGGTCATCTCGCACCCCGCCAAGCGCAACGCCATGACGGCGGCCATGTGGCGGGCGCTCCCGGAGCTGCTGGCGGGCCTGGCGGGGGACCCGGCCGTACGGGTGCTCGTCCTGACCGGAGCCGGACCGACCTTCTGCGCGGGCGCGGACATCTCCTCACTGACCGGGGACGAGGACCAGGACCCGCGGGCCCTCGCCGTGACGGCGGAGGACGCGCTGGCCGCCTTCCCGAAGCCGACCCTGGCGGCGATCCGCGGGTTCTGCGTGGGCGGCGGCAGCCAGCTGGCGGCCGCGTGCGACCTGCGGTTCGCGGAGGAGGGCGCGTCCTTCGGGGTGACGCCGGCGAAGCTGGGCATCGTCTATCCGGCTTCCTCGACGCGGCGGTTGGCGTCCGTGGTCGGCCCGGCCTGGGCCAAGTACCTCCTCTTCTCCGCAGAGTTGATCGGTGCGGAGCAGGCGCTGCGCGCCGGGTTCCTGAACGAGCTGCTGCCGGCCGGGCAACTGGACAAGCGGGTGGCCGAGTTCACCCGGGTCCTGGCCTCCCGGTCACAACTGACGCAGGCGGCCGCCAAGGAGTTCACGGACGGCCGGACTGACCGGGACGGATACTGGGAGGACCAGGCGGCCGGAAGCGGCGACACCTCGGAGGGTGTCGCCGCGTTCCTGGAACGCCGGGCCCCGGAGTTCACCTGGACACCGTGAACTACACCGGCCGGCTGTTCGCCCGCAGCCGCGCGACGATCTCGGCCGGTGCCTTGTCCGGCGAACCGGCGTCGTAGGGCGGCTGGGGGTCGTACTCGGTCATCAGCTGGACGGTCTGGGCGAACTCGTCCCCGGCGATCCGGCCGAGCAGGGTGAGCCCCATGTCGATCCCGGAGGACACCCCGGCGGCGGTGACGTACTTCCCGTCGGTGACCACCCGCTCCCCGGTGGCCTCGGCCCCGAACTTCGCCAGCTGGTCCAGGTACAGCCAGTGGCCGGCGGCCCGCCGCCCGTCGAGCAGCCCGGCGGCGGCGAGCAGGAGCGATCCGGTGCACACGGAGGTGGTCCACGTGCTGGTGGCGTCGACGGCCTGCAGCCACTCCAGCACGGCGGGATTCTCCATCTCCACCTCGGGGTGCGGCCCACCGGGCACGATGACGATGTCGGGCCGGGTCACCTCGTCGAGCCCCTTGTCCGCGACGAGCGCGAGCGCCCCGCTGTCGGTCCGCACGGGCCCGGGCCGCTCGGAGACGAACACCACCTCGGCGTCGGGCAGCCGCCCGAGGGTGTCGAAGGGCCCGATGGCGTCGAGGGCGGTGAAGCGGTCGTAGAGCAGTACGGCGATCTGCATTGTTCTCCTCCGGAGCGGTCGACGAATCACGACACTGCCCCACGTCGGGGCGGTGGTCCTGCACCCGGGGCAAACCCTGCCCCGGTCGGGCGAACCGGGAAGCGACGGGCCGGCGGGGCTCAGTGGGCAGCCGTGGGGCCGAAGCGGCGGCGGTATTCGGCCGGGGGCTGGCCCAGGGTTCGTACGAAGGCACGCCGTAGTGCCTCCGGCGTGCCGTAGCCACACGCGCGGGAGATCTGGGCGACCCCCTCCGCGCTCTCCTCCAACAGGCGGCGGGCATGTTCGACGCGGACGCGTTCCACGTACCGGCCCGGCGTCACCCCCGTCTCCGCCTGGAAGGCACGGGCGAAGTGCCGCGGCGAGAGCCGGGCCCGGGCCGCGAGGGTCTCGACGCTCAGGTCGGAGTCCGGGTGCTCCGTGATCCACTGCTGGACGTCCCGCAAAGGATCCCGCCGGGCCGTCTGGGCCGCCAGCTGCGCACTGAACTGCGCCTGGTTGCCCGGCCTGCGCAGGAACACCACCAGGCTGCGGGCGATGGTCAGTGCGACGTCCCGCCCGTGATCCTCCTCCACCAGCGCGAGCGCGAGGTCGATCCCGGCCGTGACCCCGGCCGAGGTGGCCACCGGTCCGTCCCGTACGTAAATGGGGTCGGGCTCCACCGCCACGGCAGGGTAGTCCCGCGCCATCTGCTCGCACGCGTACCAGTGCGTCGTCGCCCGCCGCCCGTCCAGCAGCCCCGCCTCGGCCAGCAGCAGCCCTCCCGTACACACGGACACCAGCCGCTCCGCGACACCCCCGTACGTGCGCAGCCAGTCGGTGAGCCGCGGCTCGAAGTCCGCCGTGAACCAGCCCCCGGGCACCACCAGCGTGGTCCCGGCGCCCGGCCGGGCACTCTCCAGGTCCCCGTCCGGTACCAGCGTCAGCCCGCTGCTCGTCCGGACCGGCGCGCCTCCCGGCGACACCGTCCTGATCGCGTACCCGGTCGGCCCGGGGCACCGGGCCGCGGCGGCGAACACCTCCACCGGCCCGGTCACGTCCAGGCTCTGCACCCCGTCGTAGAGGACGACGAGCACGTTCCGCGGTAACGACGACATGCCCTCATGGTGGGCCGCGGGCGCGATGGCTGCAATGACCTGCTTCCCACCTATCCGGCCATGTGGCGGGCCGTCCTCCTCCTCGGGGTGGGCCGTGCTGATCGGCGTGAACATCATCGGCCCGAGCCGACGTGCACGGGCTGCCTCGGCGGCCGAGGCGGCGGGACGGGGCCGTAGAATCGGCAGATCATGACTGCAACCCTCGTCGCCAAGAAGCTCACCGCCGCGCACGGTGAGCGCACTCTCTTCGCCGATCTCGACCTCGTCGTCGCGCCCGGCGACGTCATCGGTCTCGTCGGCGTCAACGGCGCCGGGAAGTCCACCCTGCTGCGCCTGCTGGCCGGGCTGGACACCCCCGAGACCGGTGAGCTGCGGCTCTCCCCGCCCACCGCCGCCGTCGGCCACCTCCCGCAGGAGCCGGAGCGCCGGCCGGAGGAGTCCGTACGGGACTTCCTGGCGCGGCGCACCGGCGTGGCCGCCGCCCAGGCGGAGCTCGACGCGGCGACGCAGGGCCTCGTGGACGGCGCCCCGGGCGCGGACGACGCGTACGCGACCGCGCTGGACCGCTGGCTGGACCTCGGCGGCGCGGACCTCGACGAGCGCGCCGAGGAGGTCGCCGCCGAGCTCGGCCTCACCGTGGGCCTCGACCTGCCCATGACGGCGCTCTCCGGCGGCCAGGCGGCCCGCGCGGGCCTCGCCTCGCTCCTGCTGTCCCGCTACGACGTCTTCCTGCTCGACGAGCCCACCAACGACCTGGACCTGGACGGTCTGGAGCGGCTGGAGCGCTTCGTGAAGGGGCTGCGCGCGGGCACGATCGTGATCAGCCACGACCGCGAGTTCCTGACCCGGACCGTCACCAAGGTCCTCGAACTGGACCTGGCCCAACAGCAGATCAACCTCTACGGCGGCGGTTACGAGTCGTACCTGGAGGAGCGCGAGCGGGCCCGGTCGCACGCCCGCGAGGAGTTCGACGAGTACGCGGGCAAGAAGTCCGCGCTCGAGGGCCGGGCGCAGATGCAGCGGAACTGGATGGACAAGGGCGTGCGCAACGCCCGCCGCAAGGCGAGCGACAACGACAAGATCGGCAAGAACCTGCGCGGCGAGTCCAGCGAGAAGCAGGCCGCGAAGGCCCGCCAGACGCAGCGGGCGATCGAGCGGCTGGAGGTCGTGGACGAGCCGCGCAAGGAGTGGGAGCTGCGCATGGAGATCGCGGCTGCCCCGCGCTCAGGCTCGGTGGTGGCCACCCTGCGCGAGGCGGCCGTCCAGCGCGGGGACTTCGCCTTCGGCCCGGCCAGCCTGCAGATCGACTGGGCGGACCGGGTGGCGATCACCGGGGCGAACGGCGCCGGCAAGTCCACCCTGCTGGCCGTGCTGCTGGGCCGGCTGGCCCCGGACTCCGGATCCGCCACCCTCGGCTCCGGCGTCCTGGTGGGCGAGGTGGACCAGGCCCGCGGCCTGTTCCTCGGCGACGAGCCGCTGCTGGAGGCCTTCTGCGCGGCGGTCCCGGACACCGAGCCGGCGGAAGTCCGTACGCTGCTGGCCAAGTTCGGCCTGAAGGCGGCCCACGTCCTGCGCCCGGCGGCCACCCTCTCCCCCGGCGAGCGCACCCGCGCCGCCCTGGCCCTGCTCCAGGGCCGCGGGGTGAACCTGCTGGTCCTGGACGAGCCGACCAACCACCTGGACCTCCCGGCGATCGAGCAGTTGGAGGCCGCCCTGGAGACCTACGAGGGCACCCTCCTGCTGGTCACGCACGACCGCCGCATGCTGGACGCCGTCCAGGTGACCCGCCGGCTGGAGGTCTCGGGCGGCAAGGTCGTGGAGCTCTAGGCCGTGGGCCCCGAGGTGCCGACCGACTCGTGCGCGACTAGCCTTTGTGGGTGAGAGCCGCAACCGCGGAGCACGCCCCCATGGCCTGAGTCCCATCGGCGCCCGGGGTGACCGAGCATGTGCTTCCGCACTTCCCGCGGCCCTGTATCCGATCCGCGCCGCCCGTCCTGTCCCGCGGCCGCGGTTCCACGTCCCCCATGCCTCGGAGAGGTGCGAGGGAGTGGGAGGAAGGGAATTCTCATGCACGCACAGCGAGCGAAGCGCCTCTTCGTGGCCTCCGCCGCCGGTCTCCTGATGGCCGGTGGGGCCGCACTCGGCACGGCGGGCACCGCCTCGGCGGCGGCCCCGGCCCAGCCCGTCAGCTACGTCAACGGCGGCGGCTGCGGCGACGATGACGACGACGACTACGGCCATCACAAGAGCGGCTGGCGCCACGGCGGCTGGGACCACGACGATGACGACAAGGGTTGGGGAGGGCACCGCAACGGCCACGGGCACGGCCACTGATTCGTTCCCTTGACAGCACGCCCTGCGCGGACCCGACACCGGTCCGCGCATCGGCGTGCCGCAGCAGCCTCAGCGCGCGTCCGACCACTCCGCCGGAGGCCGCCGCGTGCGGGCCATCCTGCGGGCCACGAACTCGCGCGGGAGGTGGCGGGCCGCCAGCGCGTACGCGCGGTAGCGGCGGCCGGTGATGCTGAGCGGGCGGCGCAGGGCGAGGTCGCGCAGGGCCCGGGCGACGACCGCCTCCGGTTCGAGCCAGACCGCGTCGCGCAGCGCGCTGACGTCCATGCCGGCCCGCTCCTGGAACTCGGTACGGGTGAAGCCGGGGACCACCGCCAGCACACGGACCCCGTACGGCTCCATGTCCACCCGGAGGGATTCGCTGAAGCCGGTGATCCAGGCCTTGGCCGCGCCGTAGGTGCCGGTGGGCAGCAGCCCCGCCACCGAGGAGACGTTGAGGACGGCCCCCCGGCGGCGTTCGCGCAGGCCCGGGAGAAGGGCGTGGGTGAGCCGGAGCGGGACCTTGACCAGCAGGTCCAGCATCCGCTCCTCGTCCTCCACCGGGCTGTACGGGAACGGCGCCGGCAGCCCGAAGCCCGCGTTGTTGACCAGGACGTCGACGGGCCGGGCCCGGTCGGCGAGCCGCTCCGCGACCGAGGCGCACTGGGCCGGGTCCAGAAGATCGGCCGGAAGGACCTCGGCCGCGGCGCCGAACTCCCGGCCCAGTTCCCCGGCGAGGGCGTCGAGGCGGTCCTTGTCCCGGGCCACGAGGACCAGGTCGCAGCCCTTCGCGGCGAAGCCGCGGGCGAAGGCCGCGCCCAGTCCGGCGCTCGCCCCCGTGATCAGTACGGTCGTCGTCAAGACGGGTTCACTTCCTCGTGGGAGCCGCGGCGGCGTATTCCTGGGCGACGTCGACGAGGAACGCTGCCTCGTCCGCCAGGTCGCCGTCCGCCTTCGTGGTCTGGATCGCGGCCGGGAGTTCCAGCGCGGCCGCCTCGCCCGCCTGCCCGGGCAGGCCGTCGAGTTTCGCCTGCCGCGCCTCCCTCAGTACGGAGGCCAGCGCGGCCGCGGTGCGGCGCTGCTCGGGGACCCCGCGTCCGGCGACCTGGCCGCGGGCCTGCTCCAGGGCGCCCGGGGCGACGTACTCCCCCAGGATCAGGATCGCGTCGCGGGTCTCGATGACCTTGCGGTAGACGAGCAGGTTGCGCGGTACGGGCGGCCACAGCAGCTCCACCACCCGGCCGGCCCGCGGCTTGTTGAGGGCGACGTGCGGGACGGCCTGCACCAGGTCGCGCCACAGGGGCCACAGCCGCCACGCGGTGGCGATGTCGGCGGCGCCGCGGCGGAAGAGGAACAGGGTCGGCACGAGGATGGCGGCCGCGCGCAGCAGGCCGTGCAGGTTCATCATCAGCGGCAGCGCGGGCATCGCCCACGTGCTGCCGAACAGCCCCTTGAGCAGGTACGCGAACCAGAACAGGCCGGCGAGCGCGGTGCCGAGCCCGAAGAGCAGCAGCCCGGCGGCCAGCCCGCGGCTCTCGGTGCGGCGGCTGTAGCGCCAGCACAGGGCCACGCAGACGGTGTTGGCGACCAGGTGCGCGGAGATCAGCACCAGCCAGTACGCGAGTGAGGGCACCGGGTCGCCGACCGGCGGCATGGTGTGGCTGCCGTGAGCGGGGGCGGCCGCGTCCAGGGCGAGGAGGGCGGCGATCCACCCCACGGTCGCCACGCAGGAGGCGAGTTGGAGCCTGCGGCCCCGGGTGGTGGCGGCCACGAAGTAGAGCACGGCGCCCGCCGACAGCACGCCGATGAAGTTGCGGGAGAGCCCGATGGCGTGGGCGTAGTCGGGGCCGCGGCGCATCGCGTACGCGACCACGTCGGGCAGGTTCAGGGTCATCGCGGCGGCCGCGGTGGCCACCGCCAGCCACAGTCCGCGCTGTTGCGGGGAGCGCAGGGCACCGGGGGCACGGAGCAGGAGGGCGATCCACAGGCACACCACGCTCGGGACGGCCAGCCAGTTGCCGAAGGCGGTCAGATCAGCTGCCATCGTTCCTCCGCTCGTACCCCATGGCCGACTCCAGCCGGGCCAGGGTGCCGCGCGGCCGGACCGTGGTCCCGTGTGCCGCGGTGTTCGCCGTGCGGATGCGGATCATGCTGGCGAGCATCTCCGCTTCCTGCTCCTGGCGGGTGGTGTAGTTGGTGCGTCCGAGGACGGTGGGGACGTGGTCGTCGTTCCCCTCCCCCTCGACCGAGTGGTGGCCGAAGAGGATGTGGCCGAGTTCGTGGAGAACGATGTGCTCCCGGTGCAGCGGGGTGGTCTGGGCCTCGTAGAAGACGTAGTCGACGTTGACGGTGCCCACCCAGAGCCCGCAGACGCCCGTCTCCGCCGCCTCCTTGGGGAGCGGGTGGAGCCGGATGGGGCGGCCCCGCTGTTCGGCTATGCGGTTGCAGAGCTCGTCGAGGGAGAACGGATGAGGCAGTTCCAGATGGCCGAGAATGTTCTCGCACCTTTTGCGCAGACTGACTTGCCGGTGGGACATGTGATCCCTCTTCGGACCCTTTCTCGGGCAGCGTCTGTAGGCGTGCGGGGGCATGGGCATGGTGTCCTGTGCCTTCAAAGCGGCCTCGGGGAACGCGGTCCTGAGGGGAATGCGGAAGCCCGTCCGCCGAAGTGACGAACGGGCGTTCCACCATGCCTACATATCTTGTACGACCATTGGCAAGACAAGTCCCCACGTGGGGTACGTATTCGGCCATTCCGTACGCATGCCCGCGCGGGGCACGGCCTAGCGCTTGCGGCGCTCCTCGGGGCCGGTGAGGCCCGCGCGGCGCAGGGCGTCCGCCATCGCGCTGTTGGCGGGGGCGGGGCCGGAGGCGCTGCCGCCGCCGCCCTGCCGCTGGCCCTGACCGCCGCCTCGCTGGCCCTGGCTCTGGCCCTGGCCCTGGCCCTGACCCTGACCCTGACCGCCGCCACGCTGGCCCTGGCCCTGGCCCTGACCGCCGCCGCGCTGCTGGGGCGGACGGCCGCCGCCGGAGCGGCGCTCCTGCCGGTCCTGCCGGTCCTGCCTCGGGGCGCCGACTGCCGCCGTCCGGTCGGCCTCGTCCTCCAGCCGCAGCGTCAGTGAGATCCGCTTGCGCGGAATGTCCACGTCCATGACCTTCACGCGGACGATGTCGCCCGGCTTGACCACGTCCCGCGGGTCCTTGACGAAGTTCTTCGACAGCGCCGAGACGTGCGCCAGTCCGTCCTGGTGGACGCCGATGTCGATGAAGGCGCCGAAGGCGGCCACGTTGGTGACCACGCCCTCCAGGATCATCCCGGGGGCCAGGTCGCCGATCTTCTCCACGCCCTCCTTGAAGGTGGCCGTCTTGAAGGCGGGGCGCGGGTCGCGGCCCGGCTTCTCCAGCTCGCGCAGGATGTCGGTGACCGTGGGCAGGCCGAAGGCCTCGGTGACGAACTGCTCCGGGCGCAGGGAACGCAGGACGGAGGTGTTGCCGATCAGGGCCGCCACCTCGCCGCCCGCGGTCTTGCCCATGGCCCGGACCACCGGGTACGCCTCGGGGTGCACGGCCGAGCCGTCCAGCGGGTCGTCCCCGCCGCGGATGCGGAGGAAGCCGGCGCACTGCTCGTACGCCTTCGGGCCGAGGCGGGCCACGTCCTTGAGGCCCTTGCGGCTGCGGAAGGGGCCGTTGGCGTCGCGGTGGGCCACGATGTTCTCGGCGAGGCCGCCGCTGATGCCCGACACGCGCGAGAGCAGCGGCGCGGAGGCGGTGTTGACGTCCACGCCGACGCCGTTCACGCAGTCCTCGACGACCGCGTCGAGGGAGCGGGAGAGCTTCACCTCGGCCAGGTCGTGCTGGTACTGGCCGACGCCGATCGACTTCGGGTCGATCTTGACGAGCTCGGCGAGCGGGTCCTGGAGGCGGCGGGCGATGGAGACCGCGCCGCGCAGGGACACGTCCATGCCGGGGAGTTCCTGCGAGGCGAAGGCGGAGGCCGAGTACACGGAGGCGCCCGCCTCCGAGACCATCACCTTGGTGAGCTTCAGCTCGGGGTGGCGGGTGATGAGGTCCCCGGCGAGCTTGTCGGTCTCGCGGGAGGCCGTGCCGTTGCCGATGGCGACGAGCTCGACGGCGTGTTCCTTCGCGAGGCGGGCCAGCTTCGCGAGGGACTCGTCCCACTTATTGGCGGGCACGTGCGGGTAGATCACGTCGGTGGCCACGACCTTGCCGGTGGCGTCGACGACGGCGACCTTCACACCGGTGCGGAAGCCCGGGTCGAGACCGAGGGTGGCGCGGGTGCCGGCGGGGGCCGCGAGCAGCAGGTCGCGCAGGTTCGACGCGAAGACCCGTACGGCCTCGTCCTCGGCGGCGGCGCGCAGCCGGGTCCGCAGGTCGATCCCGAGGTGCACCTGGATCTTCGTACGCCAGGCCCAACGGACGGTGTCGGCCAGCCACTTGTCACCCGGGCGGGCGCGGTCGGCGACGCCGAAGCGGCGGGCGATCATGCCCTCGTACGTGGACGGCCCCGGGGTCTCACCCGGTTCCTCCGGCTCCAGCTCCAGGCTGAGGACGTCCTCCTTCTCGCCGCGCAGCATGGCGAGGACTCGGTGGGAGGGCAGTGCGGTGAACGGCTCGGTGAAGTCGAAGTAGTCGGCGAACTTGGCGCCCGCCTCCTCCTTGCCCTCGCGGACCTTCGCCGCGAGCCGGCCGCGGCCCCACATGCGCTCGCGCAGTTCGCCGATGAGGTCGGCGTCCTCGGCGAACTTCTCGGTGAGGATGGCGCGGGCGCCCTCCAGGGCGGCGGCCGGGTCGGCGACGCCCTTGTCGGCGTCGACGAACGCGGCCGCGGCGGCGGCCGGTTCCACCGACGGGTCGGCCAGCAGGCCGTCGGCGAGCGGCTCCAGACCGGCCTCGCGGGCGATCTGCGCCTTGGTGCGCCGCTTGGGCTTGAAGGGCAGGTAGATGTCCTCCAGCCGGGCCTTGGTGTCGGCCGCGTTGATCCGCGCCTCCAGCTCGGCGTCGAGCTTGCCCTGCTCCCGTACGGAGTCCAGGATCGCCGAGCGCCGGTCCTCCAGCTCGCGCAGATACCGCAGCCGCTCCTCGAGGGTGCGCAGCTGGGCGTCGTCGAGCATCTCGGTCGCTTCCTTGCGGTAGCGCGCGATGAACGGCACGGTGGAGCCGCCGTCGAGCAGCTCGACCGCGGCCTTGACCTGCCGCTCCCGTACGCCGAGCTCCTCGGCGATCCTGCCTTCGATGGACGTCGTCACGATCGGGTCCCGCCTGCCTTCGTTTGCACTGGAAGGCTGCCAATTGTGGCAGGTGGCGGTGACGGACGGCGGGAGCCCTGCCCGTCAGCCCCGAAGGTCCCGGGGGAAGGCGCCGGCCGCCATGGCCTTGTACACGATGGCGCCGCCGAGTTCGGCGAGGCGGGCCAGGCCGGCCGCGCCGAGGTGCTCGTACGGGGCGGCGTCGAGGCGGTCGGTCTCGGTCTCCAGCCGCTCGCGCAGGGCGGCGCCCTGTTCGGTGAGGGCGCCGTCGGCGTCGAGCACGCCGCGGGAGCGCAGCCGGTCGGCGGCGGCGTCCAGGTCGGTCTGCTCCCAGCCGCGGATGCGCTTGAGCCACTTGGGGCTCATGCCCTTGCCGGTGGCGGTGTGGCTGACCAGGGCCTCCAGCGGGTCGAGGTCCGCGAGGAGGAGGGCGGCGAGGTGGCCGTCGCCGCGGTGCTCGCGCAGCAGGGTGGTGGCGTGCCAGAGCCGCAGGTGCGGCTGCTCGGGGACCGGGAGGTCGGCGTGGGCGGCGTAGAGGACACGGCCGTGCCGGGTGCAGCCCTCGGTGGCGCGTATCGCCAGGTCGGCGGCCTCGGCGAGCTCGGGCGACTCGATGGTCTCCGCGCCGAGGAGCCGGCGCAGGGTGGCGTCGGCGGTTCGCAGCCGGGCGGCGAGGACCTGCTCGGGGGTGGCGACGTCCCAGACGGCGGGCAGGTGCCGGGCGACGAGGTCGTGGCGGTAGTTGTAGAACGCGGCCGTCACGGCGCCCGGACCGACGGCGCCCATGGCGGCGGACCGGTGGGCGAGGTTGACGGCGACGTGGTCGGTGATCCCGAGGTCGGCGAACTCCTTGGCGGTGTCCGGCGAGAAGTAGATCGTGGAGTGCAGCGGGTTGATGGCTGCATGCCAGCAGTGCCGGGCCGCGAGCGGGGGAAGCGTCATGCGCGCCAGGTTACCGACTGCTCAGTATGCCGGGAAGGCCGTGTCACAGGCGGGCTGCCGCTCCCGCCGCACCGGCCCGCGCGGTCGCGGGGAAGCTGTCTGTCCTAGCCTGACCCGATGATGTTCGAGCGGGACTTCCGGGTCGGTGACGTGCTGTCGGTCACCTGCCCCTTCACGCCGACCACGGTCGATCGAGGCCTGATGTGGAACCACGTGTCGGTGCGCTGGCCGTGGCGGCGCATCGACACCGACAGCGACTTCTTCCGCTGGAACGGGGGCGTCGCCCTCGGCGTGGCCGACGACCACCAGGTCCCGTCGGAGGCCGGTATGGAGCTGTTCCGGACCGACCCGCCGCCCGAGCGCCTGGCGGCCGGAGACGCCTGCCGGGTCGGAGTCCCGCCGACCGTGGTTCACGTGACGGCTGTCGACCACCACGACCCTCCGCTGGAGACGGGCTGGCTACCGCGCCCCGCCCTGGGCGTGACCGTGCTGCGCCGCGGCCTGTCCTACCGGGAGTACGCGGACGACGACCATCTCAACGGCGTGGGTTACACCCTTCACCCGGGCGACGGGACCCCCTTCACCTTCGAGCTGCTGATGCGGCCGTACGCGTTCCTCCAGCCGGGCGACGAACTCGCCGACGCCGCCGGGCGGGCGTGGCGGTTCGACGGCCCTTGGGACTGGACCGCCTTCGACGGGAACGGGCCCGGGGCGGGTCCCGCGTGGCCTCTCGTCCTCCTGACCCGCTCCGGAGCACCGCGCCTCGTCGCGGACGCGGAGGCGGTCGCCGAACGCACGGCGGTCGGGTCCCACCAGGAGACGGTCCGGCACTGGATGTCCCTCACCGAGGCATCGCCCACCCCCTGACCGACGACGTGCGGCACCGGCTTGATCCAGCCGATCCGGAGGGCCGCCGCCGGCGACCGGCGCGGGTTCCCGGCCGCCGGCGGGGCACTCTGCGACCGGCGCGCGCACACCGACGCGGCCCCGGCGCTCGGGATGCTCCGCAGGCCAGGGCCCCGGACGGCGGCGCGGGCCGCCCGCGCGGGGCTGCGCGGCACCCGGTCACGCGGTCGGAGCCGCGGCGCCACCCGGCGGAGCGTGACGGCCGAATGGCGATCATGTGACAACACGGGCCATGGACATGACCTGATGCGCCACGGATGAATACGGTCGGACGACCAGAGCTCGAACCGATCTGTCTCCCCTACCACTTGGAGCCATTCGTGCACCGCAAAGTCATCGCCCCGAGCGTGCTCGCCGCTTCCCTGCTGCTGGTGATCCCGGCGTCGGCGGCGAGTTACGGTCCGGGCGCCCCGGGTATCGGCGATCCCTACTACCCGGCCAGCGGCAACGGCGGATACGACGTGTCGCACTACGACCTGCGGCTGAAGTACCAGCCGCAGACGGACCTGCTCGAAGGCACCGCCACCCTGCTCGCCACCGCCAAGCAGGACCTGTCCCGCTTCAACCTCGACTTCGGGCTCAAGGTCAGCGAGGTCCGGGTCAACGGCGTCAAGGCGAAGTTCGCCGCGTCCGGCACCCAGGAACTGGAGGTCACCCCGGCCAAGCCGCTCGCCCGCAACACCCCGCTGACCGTCGTCGTCAAGTACGCGGGCAAGCCCTCCGAGCTGAAGATCGACGGCTGGACGGCCTGGCACCGCACGCCCGACGGCGGCGTGGCGGCGCAGGAGCCGGACTCGGCGGTCTGGTGGTTCCCGAGCAACGACCACCCGCTCGACAAGGCCACCTTCGACGTCTCGGTCAACGTCCCGGACGGCACCCAGGCCATCAGCAACGGCGTGCTGCAGTCGCAGACTTCACGCCTCGGCTGGACCAGGTACAACTGGCGCTCCAACAAGCCGCAGGCCACCTACCTCGCGACCCTCGCGGTCGGCAAGTTCGACATCACCACCGACAAGACGGCGAGCGGACTGCCGATCCTCAACGCGTACAGCAAGGACCTCGGCGACAACGCGGGCGCGGCCCGCGCGAGCGTGGAGCGGACCGGCGAGGTCGCGGAGTGGCTGGAGGGGGTCTTCGGGCCGTACCCCTTCAACGCGCTGGGCGGCTACGTGCCGAACGTGTCGGCCGGCTTCGCGCTGGAGACGCAGACCCGCCCCTTCTACGGGCCGCGCCAGTTCCAGAACGGCGCCAACGTCTCGGTGGTCGTGCACGAGCTGGCCCACCAGTGGTACGGCGACAGCGTGTCCGTCGACGGCTGGAAGGACATCTGGATCAACGAGGGCTTCGCCCGCTACAGCCAGTGGCTGTGGTCGGAGAAGGAGGGCGAGGGCACCGCCCAGGAGCTCGCCGACTGGGCGTACGGCGTGCGCCCGGCCGAGGACCCGTTCTGGCAGGTCAAGCCGGGCGACCCGGGCCCGGAGAACCAGTTCCACGGAGCCGTCTACGACCGTGGCGCCATCGCCGTGCAGGCGCTGCGCAACCACATCGGCGACGAGAAGTTCTTCGAGATCCTCAAGGGCTGGCCGACCGAGCGCGCCCACGGCAACGCGAAGGTCGCGGACTTCGTCTCGTACGCGGAGAAGGTCTCCGGGCAGCCCCTCGCCCAGCTCTTCCAGACCTGGCTCTACACCCCGGGCAAGCCCGACGCCTCGGCCCTGAACCCCACGGCCCCGAGCGCCGCGGCCCGCTCCCTCGCGGCGCCGCCCACGGCCCCGGCGCCGAAGACCGAGCCGAAGTCCTGGAAGAAGATCGCGGAGACGAACACGATCCACGAGCACGGCGAGCACGGCGGACACGCCGGCCGCTGAGTCCCGTCAGCGGGCGGCGGCGCGCCATCGGGCGCGCGCCGCCCGCGCCAGGGGGAGGTAGCGGAGCCGTTCGGGCAGCAGGGGTACGAGGATCCGCGCGGCCGTGCTGAACCGGCGCAGCCGGCGTTCCTGGGCCGGGGTCCACTCCAGGCCGAGCACGGTGCGCGCCTCGGGCGGCATGTACCCGACGGTGACGAAGGCGCGCACGCGCAGGAACGCCACCCGCAGGGCCGGCCAGGTGAGCCGCAGCAGCAGCCGTACCGCGGGCGAGCCGACCTCGGGCCGGGGCAGCGGCACGTCGGTGGCGACCAGTTCGCGGGCGACCTTGGTGGGCTCGATCTCCTCGGCCAGCATCCGGCCCCAGTACGTCCAGTACTCCTCGACGGTCTGCGGCATGTCCCGGTCGCGCAGGCCCAGGATGCGGCCGACCTGGAGCCACTCCCGGTAGAGCTGGCGCTCCTGGGCGGGGGTGATGGGGCGGAACAGGTAGCGGCCGGCGTACAGGGCGACCGGGAACCCGGTGGCGTGCACCCAGGCGTAGCAGGCCGGGTCGAGGGAGTGGTACCGCCTCCCCCGGGTGTCGGTGCCCTGGATCTCCTTGTGTGCGCGGCGTACCCGGCGGCCCTCCTCGGCGGCGTCCTCCCCGCCGTACACCCACAGCAGGACGGACCGCAGGGAGCGCTCGCCCCGGCCCCAGGGGTCGGTGCGGAAGACCGAGTACTGGTCGACTCCGGCCCCGACGGCGGGATGGGCGACCTGCAGGGTGAAGGCGGCGGGCAGCGTGAGCAGGGACCGGATGTCCCCCGCGTTGGTCCACAGCACGCCGCCGGGCGGGGGCGGCGCGGGATCGGTTCGGGTTCCCGCGGGGCGGTTCTCCGGTGCATGTGCTGCCGTTCTGCTCATGTGACAAGTATGCGAGAGACAGATGTCCCCGGGCCGGACAGAAAGTCGCTGCACGGGTGTTACCCAGAGGTAACCGTGGCTGCTTGGATGACGGAGACGATCTTCCCCCGCAGGAATGATGGAGTCCTTCATGCCGCACACCTCCCACCGCCGCCACCGCGCCGCCGCCGCGGCCGTCGCAGCGATCGCCGCCGGCGCCCTGGCCGCCACCACCGCGCCCGCCGCCACGGCCGCGGAATCTTCCGCGACCGCCACGCCACGGCTCAGCGTCCTGTCGTACAACGTGTTCTTGATGAGCAAGAACCTGTACCCGAACTGGGGTCAGGACCACCGGGCCGCGGAGATCCCGAAGGCCTCCTTCTACCAGGGCCACGACGTGGTCGTGATCCAGGAGGCGTTCGACAACGCCGCCTCGGACGCGCTCAAGGCCAACTCGGCCGCCAAGTACCCGTACCAGACCCCGGTCGTCGGCCGCAGCAAGACCGGCTGGGACGCCACGGGCGGCGCGTACTCCTCCACCACCCCGGAGGACGGCGGCGTCACGATCCTCAGCAAGTGGCCCATCGTCCGCAAGGAGCAGGTCGTCTACAAGGACGCCTGCGGCGCCGACTGGTGGTCCAACAAGGGCTTCGCGTACGTCGTTCTGAACGTGAACGGCACCAAGGTGCACGTGGTCGGCACCCACGCCCAGTCCACCGACCCGGGCTGCGGCGCGGGCGAGGCGGCGGAGATGCGCGCCCGCCAGTTCCGCTCCATAGACGCGTTCCTGGACGGGAAGAACATCCCGGCGAACGAGCAGGTCATCGTCGCCGGCGACCTGAACGTCGACTCGCGGACGCCGGAGCTCGCCTCCATGCTCGCCAACGCCGACCTGGTGAACTCCGACACCCGCACGGGCCACCAGTACTCCTTCGACACCGCGCTGAACTCGATCGCGAAGTACCGCTACCCGACCGACCCTCGCGAGGACCTCGACTACGTCCTGTACCGCAAGGGCAACGCCCGTCCGGCGGGCTGGGAGAACAACGTGCTCCTGGAGCAGTCGGCGCCCTGGACGGTCTCCAGCTGGGGCACCTCCTACACGTACGACAACCTCTCCGACCACTACCCGGTGATCGGCCGCTAGCGCACACGAAGGCGGCTGCGCGACCCGGCCCGGCCGGGTCGCGCGGCCGCCGCACGGCCGGACGGTTGGGTTACGGAGATTCGTACGATTCCCCGTACAGACCGTCGATCAGTGCGCCGTACTTCTCGCGGACCACTTTGCGGCGGAGTTTCAGCGAGGGGGTGAGCTCCCCGCTGTCGGGGCCCCACTCTTCGGTGAGCAGCCGGTACCTCTTGATCTGCTCGGTGCGGTTCAGTCGCTCGTTGGCCGCCCCGACCGCGCGGGCGATCTCCTCTCGGACGGCCGGGTGCGCGGCGAGTTCGGCCGGTGACCGCGCCTCGATTCCGCGGGCCGCGGCCCACACGGGGGCCAGTTCCGGGTCCAGGACCAGCAGGGCGACGAGGTAGGAGCGGCCGTCCCCGTGCACCAGGGCCTGGCCGATCAGCGGGTGTTCCTTGACGGTGTTCTCCACCAGGGCCGGCGAGACGTTCTTGCCGTTCGAGGTGATGATCAGTTCCTTCTTGCGGTCGGTGATCCAGAGGTACCCGTCCCCGTCGAGCCGGCCGACGTCCCCGGTCGGGAACCAGCCCTCGGCGTCGGAGGCACTCTCCAGCGAGCCGTCGGGGCGCATGTACCCGCCGAAGACGGTCTCGCCGCGGGTGAAGATCTCCCCGTCCTCGGCGACCCTCAGTTCCAGCCCTTCGATCGCGCGACCCACCGAGCCCAGCCGGAAGCCGTCCGGGCTGTTGATCGTGCACACGCCGGAGGTCTCGGTGAGCCCCCAGGCGTCCATGATGGTGATGCCCCAACCGGCCCAGAACTGCACCACGTCGATGGGCATCGGCGCGGTGGCGCTGGCCGTCCAGACCAGGCGGTCCATCCCCGCGAGCTGGAGCAGTGGGTCCAGGACCTGCTCCTTGGCCGTGGCGTACGAGGCTTCGAGCACGGCCGGGACCTCTTCGGCCCGCTCCCGGTGGCCGGCGTGGGCGCGGGCCAGGTCGTTCGCAGCCTCTATGGCCCGGCGCTGCTCCTCGGGGAGCTGCGCGAGGACGGCCCGGACGGACGCGGCGAGCTTCTCCCAGACCCGGGGGACGCCGAAGAACTGCACGGGGTGCAGCTCGCGGACGGCGGCCGACACGGCGGTCGGGTCGGCGCACAGCCGGACGTGGGCGGCGCGCAGCAGGGGCAGGTAGATCCCGAGGACCCGTTCGGCGATGTGCGCGAAGGGGAGGTAGCAGATGTGCTCGGGGTGCTCGGGCAGTTCGATGTGCCGGTCGATGCGGACGGCCTGGAGCACGAGGTTGCGGTGGGTGAGGCGGACGCCCTTGGGGTCGCCGGTGGTGCCCGAGGTGTACACGACGGTCAGCGCGTCCTCGGGCGAGACCTCCCGCCAGGCCTTCTCGAAGTCCTCCGAGGCGAACAGCCGGGCGCCACTGGCGTGCAGGGAGCCGTAGGTGTGGTGCGGGCCCGCGTCCGCGGCCTCGGCGACCACCAGGCGCTCCAGCGGCACGGTGTCGTCGGCCAGCAGGGGTTCCCACCGGGCCAGTTCCCGGGCGCCCTCGATCACGGCGACCCTCGCCCGGCTGTGGCGGGCGATGTGGGCGATCTGCTCGGGCGCGGAGGTCCCGTACACGGTGACGGGGACGGCGCCCAGGTGGACGAGGGCGAGGTCGCTGAGCCAGTGCTCGGGGCGGTTGCCCATCATCATCAGGACGTGTTCGCCGCGCTCGACGCCGAGGGCGGCGTATCCGGAGGCGAGGACGGCCACCTTGCGGCGGACCTCGCTCCAGGTGAGGGTCTCCCAGCCGTCGCCCGAGCGCCACGAGAGGGCGGGCAGTTCCCCGTACTCGGTGGCGTTGCGGGCCAGCAGGGCGGGATAGGTGATCTCTTCGGGTCGTCCGGGCAGTCGCAGTTTCGTGGTCATGGGCAGCTCCTGGCCGTTTCACATCGTTGGTGCGACAGCAATACTGTTGAACCCAAGCTGTGGAGCAGAGAGCGAGGCGCAGACGATGGCCGACCAGGCACCCGAGCCGATGCTCACCGTCGACGAGCTGGCGGCCCGGGCGGGCGTCACCGTGCGCACCGTACGGTTCTACAGCACGCGCGGGCTTTTGCCTCCCCCCGTGATCGGACCTCGTCGGGTGGGCCACTACGGGCCGGAGCACCTGTCCCGGCTGGCGCTGATCGAGGAGCTCCAGCACCAGGGGATGACCCTGTCGGCGTGTCAGCGCTATCTGGAGGCACTGCCGGACGACCTGAGCGCGCACGATCTGGCGATCCACCGGGCGATGGTGGCGAGTTGGGCCCCGGACGCGGCGCAGGAGGTCTCGCGGGCGGAGCTGGAGAAGCGGGCCGGGCGGAGCCTGTCCGACGCCGACGTGCGGCGGCTGACGGCAATGAACGTACTGGCCCCCTCGGGCACTTCCGGCGGCGGGTTCCGGGTGGACGTGGGGCTGCTGCGGCTGGGGGTCGCGCTGCTCGACGTACCGATCGCGCACGAGACGATCCTGGCGGCGCGCAAGGTGCTGGTGGAGCACACCCGGTCGGCGGCGCACGAGCTGACGGCGCTGTTCCGCGACGAGGTGTGGGGGCCGTTCACGGAGGGCGAGAGCGATCCGGAGCGGGTGGAGTCGATGAAGGCGCTGTCGGCGCACATGCAGCCGATGGTGGTGCAGGCCCTGGTGACGGCTTTCCAGCGGTCCCTGCGGGAGGAGCTGCGGGCGGCGTTCGTGGACGGTGAGACACCCGGCGGGCCATAGCCGCAGCCCAAAGCCCTGCTTTGGCGGGGCAGGCCCGTTCTCAGTACGCTGGAAAGGAGTCTTTGCGCCCGCCGGCCCCTGCTCTGAGCGGGTCGGCCCCAGCGGCCCCAGCGGATTGTGATTCTGCCGCTCAAGGTGGCGGCCACCCCTGCATGTAACGGGCAGGTGCTTCATGGACCTCAACACCATCAGCGAAGTCGTCAGGCGACCGTCCGACCGTCCGGGCGCCGACTGGCGCGAGGGCGATGCCTGGCTCGCCGGCGGGACATGGCTGTTCTCCGCCGAGCAGCCGGGCCTGCGCCGCCTGGTCGACCTGACAGGCCTGGGCTGGGACCCCCTCGTGCCGAGCGACGCGGGCCTCGAGATCGGCGCCACGTGCACCATCCGGGACCTGTACGCCTTCACACCCCCGGCCGAATGGATCGCGGGCCCCCTCTTCGCGCAGAGCTGCGAGGCGTTCCTGTCCTCGTTCAAGGTCTGGAACTCGGCGACCGTCGGCGGAAACATCTGTATGTCCTTGCCGGCCGGCCCCATGATCACGCTGACGGTCGCGCTCGAGGCCGAGTACGAGCTGTGGGCCCCCGACGGGTCGGCGCGCACCGCCGACGCCCTCGACTTCGTGACCGGGAACAACCGGAACATCCTCGCTCCCGGGGAACTGCTGCGGCGCATCCGCATTCCGGCACGCGCCCTGCGCAAGCGCACCGCACACCGCCTCTTCACACTGACCCACCTCGGCCGTTCGACGGTCTTCCTCGTCGGTACGCACACGCCGGGAACGAGCGACCTGCTGCTCACCATCACGGCCGGCACCACACGGCCGGTGCGCATCGCCTTCGACACCATGCCCGATGCCCGCGCCCTGCAGGAAAGCATCAACGGCATCCCTGCCGACGTCTGGTTCGCCGACCCCAACGGAACCCCGGACCACCGTCACCACCTCACCCTGCACTTCGCCGAAGAGATCCGCCACGCACTCATGGCTGGGGGCCCGGCATGACCTACACCGTGAACGGCAGGAGCTTCTCCGAGGACCCGGACCCCGGCCAGTGTCTGCGTACGTTCCTGCGTGCGCTCGGCCACTTCGGCGTCAAGAAGGGCTGCGACGCCGGCGACTGCGGCGCGTGCACCGTGTGGCTGGACGGCACTCCGGTCCACAGTTGCATCACCCCCGCCTTCCGCGCGGAAGGCCATGAGGTGACCACGATCGAGGGTCTCGGATCACCCGGCGACCTGCATCCCGCGCAGCGCCGGTTCCGAGACGCCCCGGGGTTCCAGTGCGGTTTCTGCACCGCGGGGATGATCATGACCTCGGCGACGTTCACCGACGCCCAGAAGGCGGACCTGCCACGGGCGTTGAAGGGCAATCTCTGCCGTTGCACCGGCTACCGGGCGATCGAGGACGCGGTGAAGGGCGTCGCCAGTGTGCAGACGGCCGCGCCGGGTAGGGCCGTCGGAACGAGCGTTGGCGCGCCGGCGGCCGACGACGTGGTGACCGGTCGGGCCGAGTTCACGATGGACACCCGCATGGAAGGCATGCTGCACCTCAAGGTGCTGCGCTCGCCCCACGCGCACGCCCGCATCGTCTCGATCGACAAGACCGCCGCGCTCGCGGTCCCCGGCGTCCATCGCGTCTACACCTGGGAGGACGTGCCCCGCAAGCGCTTCACCACCGCCATCCACACCGACCACCTCGTCGATCCGGACGACACCTACATCCTCGACAACACGGTCCGCTTCGTCGGCCAGCGCGTCGTCGCGGTGCTCGCCGACACGGTCGGGGCGGCCGAGGAGGGCTGCCGGAAGGTGGCCGTGGAGTACGAGGTGCTGCCGGCGGTCTTCGACCCCGAGAAGGCCATGGCCGACGGGGCACCGCAACTGCACGGCTCGGAGGACCCGTTCGCCCGCGACTACGTCCACAACCTCCTGCTGGAGATCCACTCGCACATCGGCGATGTCGATGCGGGCTTCGCCGCGGCCGACGTGATCCACGAGGGCACGTACTTCTCACCGCGCGTGCAGCACGCGCATCTGGAGACGCACGGCTCGATCGCCTGGATGGAGGACGGGCGCCTGAACGTCCGCACCAGTTCGCAGTCTCCGTCGATCGCGAAGGTCAAGCTGGCCTACCTGTTCGCGCTGCGCCCGGACCAGCTCCGCGTGTTCTGCAAGCGCGTCGGCGGCGGTTTCGGCGGCAAGCAGGAGGTCATCTCGGAGGACCTGGCCGCGCTGGCCGCCCTCGACACCGGGCAGCCCGTCTGTTTCGAGTACACGCGCGAAGAGGAGTTCACCACGGCTTCTCCACGGCATCCGATGAAACTGACGGTCAAGCTCGGCGCGAAGGCCGACGGCACGCTCACCGCCTTCCAGGTCCGCAACGTGTCCAACACGGGCGCCTACGGCAACCACGGCGGCGAGACCCTGTACGCGGGCGGCGCCGCCGTCATGATCTACCGCTGCCCCAACAAGAAGTACGACGCCTTCTCCGTCTACACGAACACCGTTCCGAGCGGCGCCCTGCGCGGTTACGGAATGACCCAGCCGGCCTTCGCCGTGGAATCGGCGATGGACGAACTGGCCCTCGCCCTGCACATGGATCCGCTCGAACTGCGACGCCGCAACATCGTGCGCCCGGGCGAGCCGCTCGTCGCCCTGCACGACGGGCCCGACGACGTGGTGTTCCACGAGGACGGGCTCGGCAAGTGCATCGACCTCGTGGCCGGCGAGCTGGCCCGTACCGCCGACCAGCCCTCCCCCGGCCCCGGATGGCTCGTCGGGGTCGGCGTCGCGAGTTCCCTGCACGAGACCGCGCCCCCGACCGAACACATCTCCGAGGCCTGGCTCACGCTCGGCGACGACCTCGTGTACGAGCTGGCCGTCGGCACCGTCGAGTTCGGGGAGGGCACGTCGACCGCGCACGTCCAGATCGCGGCCAACCAGCTGGGTACGACTCCGTCTCGGATCCGCCTGGTGCAGTCCGACACCGACCGCACGGGATTCGACACCGGCGCCTTCGCGAGTGCCGGACTCTTCGTGGCGGGCAACGCGGTCCTCCGTGCGGCCAACGCGGTGCGCGACCGCATCATGGACTTCGCCTCCACGTACACGGGCGTCCACGTCGTGATGTGCTCGATGGACGACGACGGCGTCGTCTGCGGGGACGAGCGCGTCTCGCTGGCCACGCTCGTCGCCAAGGCCCGGGCGCGCGGCATCCGCTTCACGGCCGCCCGCAAGGCGTACGGCTCGCCCCGCAGCCTCACCTCCAATACGCAGGGCTTCCGCGTCGCCGTCCACCGGGTGACGGGTGAGATCCGTGTCCTGTACAGCGTCCAGGCGGCCGACGCCGGTGTGCTCATCAACCCGGAACAGGTCCGGGGACAGGTGGAGGGCGGTGTCGCCCAGGGCATCGGATTCGCGCTGACCGAGAACTTCCAGATCGACGCGGACGGCGTCATGGCCAACCCGAACCTCCGCAACTACCGCATCCCCACCTACGCCGACGTGCCCCGCACGGACGTGCTCCTGGTGGGCTCGTCGGACTCCGTCGGGGCCATGCGGTCGAAGGGGATGGCGGAGTGCTGCATCAACCCGGTGGCCCCCGCGCTGGCGAACGCGCTCCGAGACGCCACGGGCATCCGCTACCGCGAGCTGCCCCTCACTCCGGAACGGATCTACGGCCGGCTCGTAGAGAGCCAGTCGGCGCGGACGGGCACGCGACGATGACGACCGACCGGCAGGCGGACGCCGCGGCGACGGTCATCATCGGCCGGAAGGTCCGCCCCGGCATGGAACGGGCGTACGAGAAATGGCAGGAGGAGGTCAACGCCGCCGCCGCCCGCTACGCCGGTCACCTCGGCGCCGAGGTGTCCAAGCCGACCGCCTTGCAGTCCGACTGGGTGATCGTCTACCGGTTCGACTCGGTGGCCCATCTGCAGGCGTGGATGAACGGCGCGACCAGGCAGAAGCTCCTCGACGTCGGCGCGCACTACTTCGACGGTCCCGCCACCCAGCAGGTGATCAGCGGAGGCACGACGCCGACAGACCCGCTCGTGACCGTGGTGGTGAGCCACCGCGTCAATCCGGACAACGTTGACGACTTCCTCGCGTGGCAGGAGCACATGAGCCAGGAGGAGAGCAAGTTCGAAGGGTTTCGCGGCACCGAGATATTCCGCCCCGTCGAAGGCCTTCAGGACGAGTGGACCACCCTGTACCGCTACGACAACGCCGAACACCTGGACGCCTGGCTGACGTCGGAGAAGCGACGGGAGATGCTCGCCGAGGGAGAGAAGTTCAACGACTTCAGACTGCGCACGATCGACAACTCGTTCGGCAGTTGGTTCGCCTTCGAGGAGAACGGCAGAGAGGCTCCGCCGCCATCGGAGACCAAGACCGCCATCGCCGTCTGGGTCGGCCTGTACCCGACCGTCGTGCTGCTGACGCTCGCCCTGCATCCGCTGGGGATGCCGCTCTGGCTCGGGCTGCTCGTGGGCAACCTGCTGTCGAGCTTCATCATGAGCTTCTTCACCATGCCGCACTATGTGAACCGGCTGCTCAGGCGGTGGCTGCGGCCCTCACCGGACGAACCGCCCGCCAGGACCAACCTCGTCGGCGGCGGCATCGTCGCCGCGCTGACCGTGTTCTGGGTCCTCGTCTTCTACCTCGTGACCGAGGTGTTCTGGACACTGCCCTGACCCGGGGCCACGGAAGCGGAAGGCGGGCCGGAATCACCCCGGCCCGCCTTCCCCCTCACTGCACTAGTCGCTGTACGTCTCGCCGCGCTCGGCCTTCGCGACCAGGGAGGCGGGCGGGGTGAAGCGCTCCCCGTACTGCGCGGCCAGCTCCTGGGCGCGGGCCACGAAGCCCGGCAGGCCGCCCTCGTAGCCGTTGATGTACTGGATCACGCCGCCGGTCCACGCCGGGAAGCCGATGCCCATGATGGAACCGATGTTGGCGTCGGCGATCGAGGTGAGGACGCCCTCGTCGAGGCAGCGGACGGTGTCCAGGGCCTCGGAGAAGAGCATCCGCTCCTTCATGTCGACGAACGGGATCTCGGCGTCCGGTTTGGCGAAGTGCTCGCGCAGGCCCGGCCAGATGCGGGCGCGCTTGCCGTTGTCGTCGTACTCGTAGAAGCCGCCGCCCCCGCTGCGGCCGGGGCGGCCGAACTCGTCGACCATGCGGTCGATGACGGTGTCGGCGGGGTGCTCGGCCCACGCCCGGCCCTCGGCCTCGAAGGCCTTCCGCGTCTCGTTGCGGATCTTGCGCGGGAGCGTGAGGGTGAGCTCGTCCATCAGGGAGAGCACCTTGGCCGGGTACCCGGCCTGGGCGGCGGCCTGCTCGATCGAGGCGGGCTCGATGCCCTCGCCGACCATCGCCACACCCTCGTTGATGAACTGGCCGATGACGCGCGAGGTGAAGAACCCGCGCGAGTCGTTGACCACGATCGGGGTCTTGTTGATCTGGCGGACCAGGTCGAAGGCGCGGGCGATGGCCTCGTCGCCGGTCCGCTCCCCCTTGATGATCTCGACGAGCGGCATCTTGTCGACCGGCGAGAAGAAGTGCAGCCCGATGAAGTCGGCGGGGCGCGAAACCCCTTCCGCCAGGCCGGTGATGGGCAGGGTGGAGGTGTTGGAGCAGAGCAGCGCGTCCGGGGTGAGGAAGTCCTGGATCTCCTGGAACACCTTGTGCTTGAGGGCGGTGTCCTCGAAGACGGCCTCGATGACGGCGTCGCAGCCCGCCAGGTCGGCGGCTTCGGCGGTCGGCGTGATCCGGGCGAGCAGCTCGGTGCGCTGGGCCTCGGTGGTACGGCCGCGGGAGACGGCCTTGTCGAGCAGCTTCTCGGAGTACGCCTTGCCCTTGGCGGCGGCCTCGGCGGTGACGTCCTTGAGGACCACCTCGATGCCCGCGCGGGCGCAGGAGTAGGCGATGCCCGCACCCATCATCCCGGCGCCGAGCACGGCCACCTTGGTGACCTTGCGCGGTGCGATGCCCTGGGGGCGGCTGCGGCCGGCGTTGACGGCCTGGAGGTCGAAGAAGAACGCCTGGATCATGTTCTTTGCGGTCTGCCCGGTCACCAGCTCGGTGAAGTAGCGCGCCTCGATGGTCAGCGCCGTCTCGAAGTCCACCTGGGCGCCTTCGACGGCGCAGGAGAGGATGTTGCGCGGCGCCGGGTACGGGGCCCCGTTCAGCTGCTTCTTCAGGTTGGCCGGGAAGGCCGGGAGGTTCGCTGCGAACCGCGGGTTGGACGGCGTACCGCCCGGGATCTTGTAGCCGGGTACGTCCCAGGGCTGCTTCGACTCGGGGTGCGCGTCGATGAAGGCGCGGGCCTTGGCGAGCATCTCCTCGGGGGTGGCGGCCAGTTCGTGCACCAGGCCGTTGTCCAGGGCGCGCTGCGGGTTGTACTGGGTGCCCTGGAGCAGCACCTTCAGCAGCGCGTCGGCGATGCCCATGAGGCGGACGGTGCGGGTGACGCCGCCGCCGGCCGGGAGGAGGCCGAGGGTGACCTCGGGCAGGCCGATCTTCGAGCCGGGGGCGTCGAGGGCCACGCGGTGGTGGGAGGCCAGGCAGATCTCGTAACCGCCGCCCAGGGCCGTGCCGTTGATGGCGGCGACGACGGGCTTGCCGAGGGTCTCGATGCGGCGCAGCGAGTGCTTGATGGCGGTGCCGGTGTCGAAGGCCAGCTGCGCGTGCTCGGGACGCAGCTGGATCATGTCCTTGAGGTCGCCGCCCGCGAAGAAGGTCTTCTTGGCGGAGGTGTAGATGATGCCGCGGATGGAGTCCTTCTCGGCCTCGGCGCGGTCGGCGACGGCCGCGATGGAGTCCTTGAAGGCCTGGTTCATCGTGTTCGCGGACTGGTCGGGGTCGTCGAGGATCAGGGTGACGACGCCGGTCTCGTCCTGTTCCCAGCGGATCGTGGTGGACTCGCTCATGTTCGCTACTTCCGTGTGAGGTGGGATCAGGGATCAGGGATCAGGACGGTTCAGAGACGTTCGACGATGGTGGCGACGCCCATGCCGCCGCCGACGCAGAGGGTGACGAGGCCGTAGCGCTTGTCCTGGCGCTCCAGCTCGTCGACGATCGTGCCGAGGATCATCGCTCCGGTGGCGCCGAGCGGGTGGCCGAGCGCGATGGCGCCGCCGTTGACGTTGACCTTGTCGAGGGACAGGCCCATGTCCTTGACGAAGCGCAGGACGACGCCCGCGAAGGCCTCGTTGATCTCGACCAGGTCGATGTCGTCGATGGTCAGCCCGGCCTTGGCCAGGGCCTTGCGGGTGGCGGGGGCGGGGCCGGTGAGCATGATGGTCGGCTCGGAGCCGGAGACTGCGGCCGAGACGATCCGGGCGCGGGGGGTGAGTCCGTTGCGCTCTCCCGCCTCGCGGGAGCCGATGGCGACGAGCGAGGCGCCGTCGACGATGCCGGAGGAGTTGCCCGCGTGGTGGACGTGGTCGATCTTCTCGACCCAGTGGTACTTCTGCAGCGCGACGGCGTCGAAGCCGCCGAGGTCGCCGATGTCCGCGAAGGACGGCTTGAGCTTGGCGAGGGTGTCGGCGGTGGTCCCCGGGCGGACGAACTCGTCGTGGTCGAGGACGACCAGGCCGTTGCGGTCGGTGACCGGTACGACGGACTTGGCGAAGCGGCCGTCCTTGATGGCCGCGGCCGCGCGCTCCTGGGAGAGGGCCGCGTACTCGTCCACGTCTCGCCGGGAAAATCCCTCGATGGTGGCGATCAGGTCGGCGCCGATGCCCTGCGGGACGAAGTTGACGTCCCAGTTGGTCATCGGGTCGTTGAACCAGGCTCCGCCGTCGGAGGCCATCGGGACGCGGGACATCGACTCCACGCCGCCGGCGAGGACCAGGTCCTCCCAGCCGGAGCGGACCTTGGCGGCGGCCATGTTGACCGCCTCCAGGCCGGAGGCGCAGAAGCGGTTCTCCTGTACGCCGGCCACGGTGTCCGGGAGTCCGGCGGCGATGGCCGCGACGCGGGCGATGTCGGAGCCCTGGTCGCCGACCGGGCCGACGACGCCGAGGACGATGTCGTCGATGGTGGCGGGGTCCAGGCCGGGGTTGCGCTCGCGCAGGGCGTGGATGAGACCGACGACCAGGTCGATCGGCTTGGTCCCGTGCAGGGCGCCGTTGGCCTTGCCTCGGCCGCGCGGGGTGCGGATCGCGTCGTACACGTAAGCTTCGGTGCTCACTGGTCAAGCCTTTCGGGAGGTCTGGGTCTAGCCGAGCAGGGAACGGCCGATGATCTCTTTCATGATCTCGGTCGTGCCGCCGTAGATGGTCTGGATGCGGCCGTCGGTGAAGGCCCGCGCGACCCGGTATTCGGTCATGTACCCGTATCCGCCGTGCAGTTGCAGGCACCGGTCGGCGACCCGCTTCTGAAGCTCGGTCGCCCACCACTTGGCCATCGAGGCGTGTACGTGGTCCAGTTCGCCGTTCGCGTGGTCGACGATGCACCGGTCGAGGAAGGTACGGGTGACCGCGCACTCGGTGGCCATCTCCGCGATCTCGAACCGGATGTGCTGGAGCTTGGACAGCGGCCGCCCGAAGGCCTCGCGCTCCTTCACGTACCGGGTGGTGATCTCCAGCAGGTACTCGGCGGCTGCGATGCCGGCCATCGCGATGCCCATCCGCTCCTGCGCCAGGTTGGTCATCAGGTGGACGAAGGCGCCGTTGAGCTCGCCGAGCAGGTTCTCCTTCGGGACGCGGACGTCGTGGAAGAAGAGCTCGGCCGTGTCCTGGGACTTCTGGCCGATCTTGTCGAGGTTGCGGCCGCGCTCGAAGCCCTCCGTACCGCGCTCGACGACCAGCAGGGAAAGGCCGTGCGCACCGCCCTCGGGGGTGGTCTTGGCGACGACGATGACCAGGTCGGCGAGGATGCCGTTGGAGATGAAGGTCTTGGAACCGTTCAGCACCCAGTGGTCGCCGCGGTCCTCGGCGGTCGTACGGATCCCCTGGAGGTCGGAGCCCGCGCCCGGCTCCGTCATCGCGATGGCGGTGATGGTCTCGCCCGAGCAGAAGCCGGGCAGCCAGCGGCGCTTCTGCTCCTCGGTGGCGAGTGAGGTCAGGTAGGGCCCGATGATGTCGTTGTGCAGGCCGATGGCCAGCCCGGGGGCGCCCGCCCGGGTGAACTCCTCGGCGATCACGGCGGCGTAGCGGAAGTCGGTGTTCCCGCCGCCTCCGTACTCCTCCGGGACGGCGAGGCCCAGCAGCCCCTGCCGGCCGGCGGCCCGCCAGGCCTCGCGGCTGACGATGCCGTCCTTCTCCCACTGCTCGTAGTGCGGCAGTACCTCCTTGGTGAGGAAGGTGCGGACGGTTTCGCGGAACGCCTCGTGGTCGGCGTCGAAGATCTGGCGTTTCATGGGTACGGCTCCTTAAAGCCAGTTCTTGACGGTCTCGATCAGCCGGGCCGGCTCCGGGCCCACGGGCGTGACGTTGAGCATGGTGACGCCCGCCTCGCGGAAGGCCTCGATCCGCTCGCGGACGTAGCCCTCGGGCCCGCACAGCGTCATCAGCTCGCAGAACTCGTCCGGGACGGCGGCCGCGGCGTCGCGCTTCCGGCCGGAGAGGTAGAGCTCCTGGATCTTCCGGGCCTCCTCCTCGTAGCCGTAGGCCACGGCGAGGTCGTTGTAGAAGTTCTTGCCGACCGCGCCCATGCCCCCTACGTACAGGGCGATCTGCGGGCGCGCGAGGTCCCGTACCGCGGCCGCGTCCTCGCCGATGGCGAGCAGGCCGCCCGCGACGGTCTGCAGCGGGCCGAGCTCCGCGGGCCGCTTGGCGGCGCCCTCGGCGAGCGGGGCGCCCCACACCGCCCGCGCCTTCTCCGGGATGAAGAGGGTGGGCAGCCAGCCGTCGGCGATCTCCGCCGTCATCGCCACGTTGGCCGGGCCGAGCGAGGCGATGTAGACGGGGATGGCGCTGCGCACGGGGCGGGTGAGGAGCTTCAGCGGCTTGCCGTGCCGGCCGCCCTTCTCGGGCGGCAGCGGCATGTCGGTGATGCCGTGGTGGTCGATGGTCTCCCGCCGCCAGATGCGGCGGCACAGGTCCACCGTCTCGCGGGTGCGGCCGAGCGGCCTGTCGTACGGCTTCCCGTGCCAGCCCTCCACCACCTGCGGGCCGGAGGCGCCGAGGCCGAGCAGCGCCCGGCCGCCGGAGACGGCGTCGAGGCCGGCGGCCGTCTGGGCGATGAGGCCCGGGGTGCGGGAGTAGACGTTGAGGATCGCCGAGCCGATCTTCAGGCGCTCGGTGCGGGCCGCGAGGTACCCCATGATCGTCGGGGAGTCGAAGCCCCAGGCCTCGGCGACCCACACCGCGTCGAGCCCCGCCGACTCCAGCTCGGCCGCCTGGTCGGCGGCGCGGCGGGCGTCGCCGGCGTAGTCGAGCATCATGGACAGTTCCATCAGGCGTCCTTCTCGGGCTTGGCCGGGGCGTCGTTCGCGGGGTTGGCCGAAGCGTCGTTCGCGGGGTTGGCCGGGGCGTCCTTCAGGAGTGCCGGCACCCCCCAGTCCGCGGCCACGGACTCGGTGTGCGCGCCCGGCTGGGCGGGGCCGGCGGTGACGGCGGCCGGGGTCGCCGAGAAGCGCGGGGCGGGCGCGGGCTGCACGATCCCGCCGAAGTCCGTGAAGGTGCCGCGGGCGGCGAGGTGCGGGTGCTCCGGGGCCTCGCGCAGGGAGAGTACGGGCGCCACGCACGCGTCGGTGCCCTCGAAGACGGCCGTCCACTCCGCGCGCGTACGGGTCCTGAAGCGTGCGGCGACGGCCTCGCGCAGCTCGCCCCAGCGGGCCAGGTCCTTGCGGGCCGGGGCCTGGTCCTTGATGCCGAGCAGCTCCACGAAGGTGTCGTAGAACTGCTGCTCCAGGGCCCCCACCGCCATGTACTGGCCGTCGGAGGTCTCGTAGTTGCCGTAGAAGGGACAGCCTCCGTCGAGCAGGTTCGCCCCGCGGCGGTCCTGCCAGCCGCCCGCCGCCATCATGCCGTGGATCATGGCGGTGAGGTGGGCGGTGCCGTCGACGATGGCCGCGTCGACGACCTGGCCGGCGCCACCGGGGGTGCGGGCGTGCTGGAGGGCGGCGAGGACGCCGATGACGAGGTAGAGCGAGCCGCCCGCGTAGTCGCCGACGAGGTTGGCGGGGACGGCCGGGGGCTCGTCCGGGTTGCCGATCATGCCGAGGGCCCCGGTGACGGCGATGTACGCGATGTCGTGCCCGGCGGTGTGCGCGAGGGGGCCTTCCTGGCCCCAGCCGGTCATCCGGCCGTAGACCAGCTTCGGGTTGCGGGCGTGGCAGTCGGCCGGACCGACGCCGAGCCGCTCGGCGACCCCGGGGCGGAAGCCCTCGATGAGGACGTCGGCCCGCTCGACCAGGTCCAGGACCCGGGCCGGGCCGTCGGCCGACTTGAGGTCGACCAGGACGGAACGCTTGTTGCGGTTGGTGACGTCGTAGGCCGGATTGACCGCGAGCCCGCCACCGCCCGGCCGGTCCACCCGTACGACGTCGGCCCCCAGGTCGGCGAGGAGCATGGCGGCGAACGGGCCGGGGCCGATGCCCGCCAGTTCGACGACGCGCACGCCGGCCAGCGGGCCGCGGGCGGCCGCGGTTCCGCTCGCGGTTCCGGCGGTGCCGGCCTCGTTCCCTGTCACTGCCATCGAGCCCCCAGCGTTGTTAGCCGCACGGTGTGACACAACTGATGTAACACCAGCGATGCTAGGAACGTGACCCCGTCAGCACAAGAGCAAGCGCTTAGTCGTTTGACTCGATCCTGGCGTCGAGCTCTTTGACGTGCCGCTTGAGCGCACGGGCCCGATAGCTCTCCTCCACCCACTCGCACAGCACCTCGACCGACGGCGCCCCCTTCTCCCCCAGCGGGACGGACACCCAGCCGGACCGGCCCAGGCCGTACCCGGTCGGTTCCGCCCCCGGCGCGGCCATGGCGTGGCCGTGCAGTGCCTCGCCCTGGAGCTTCACCGAGAGTCCGGGCTGCTGCGGCCCGTCGACGGTCCCGAGGAAGAGGAAGATCTTCTTGTTGACCTTGATCACGCAGTCCTCGGGCCCCCACGGGTGGTCCTCCACCGCCTCCGGCAGCCCGAGGGCGAACTCCCGCACCGCCTCCCACTTGCGCACCGCAGCCTTCACCGACACCTCCAGTTTCCCGCAGGTCGCACCTGCTCGCACGGACAGTCGCTCCTCACGCTAGCCTCAGCCACCGACACCAGCCGGGAGGAGCGGTCATGAACGCACAAGTTCCGCAGGGCGGGCCCGAACGGGCCTACGACATCGTGCTCTTCGGCGCGACGGGGTTCGTCGGGGCCCTGACCGCCGAGTACCTCGCCGCACACGCTCCCGCCGGCTGCCGGTGGGCGTTGGCCGGCCGCGACCTCGGGAAGCTGGAGCGGCTGCGCGAGCGGCTGGCGGTCATCGACCCCGCGTGCGCGGAGCTGCCCCTGCTCCGGGCGGACGCCGGGGACGTCGCGGCGATGCGCCAACTGGCCGCTTCCACAGGGGTGCTGGCCACCACCGTGGGTCCGTATATCTGGCACGGGGCGGCGCTGGTCGCCGCCTGCGCCGAGGAGGGCACGGACTACGTGGACCTCACCGGGGAGCCGGAGTTCGTGGACCGGATGTACGTCGAGCACGACGCCCGCGCCCGGGAGACGGGGGCCCGGATCGTGCACGCGTGCGGCTTTGACTCGATCCCGGCGGACCTCGGGGCGTACTTCACGGTGTCGCGGCTGCCCGAGGGGGTTCCCCTCCGGGTCGACGGGTTCATGCGGTCCAACGCCGTCTTCTCCGGCGGGACCCTGGCCTCCGCGCTGACCGCGCTGGGGCGCGGCCCGCAGACCTTCGCGGCCGCGCACGCCCGCAGACTGCACGAGCCCCGGCTGCTGGGCCGCCGCGCGCGGGGGCCCGTGGGGGCACCCAGGTTCAGCCGGGAGACGGGCACCTGGGCGCTGCCGCTGCCCACCCTGGACCCGGCGATCGTGGCGCGGTCGGCGGCCGCGCTGGAGCGGTACGGCCCGGACTTCCGCTACCGGCACTACGCCTCCGTCAAGCACCTGCCCGTCGCGGTGGGCGGTACGGCGGCCCTGGGTGCGACGGTGGCCCTGGCCCAGGTCCCGCCCGCGCGGCGGTGGCTGATGAGCCGTTGGGAGTCGGGCCAGGGGCCGGACGCGGAGCGCCGCGCGCGCAGCTGGTTCACCGTGCGGTTCGTGGGCGAGGGCGGCGGGCGGCGCGTGCTCACCGAGGTCTCCGGCGGCGACCCGGGCTACGGGGAGACGGCGAAGATGCTGGCGGAGTCCGCTCTCTGCCTGGCCTACGACACCCTGCCCGCCCGTGCCGGCCAGCTCACCACGGCGGTGGCGATGGGCGACGCCCTGCTGGACCGGCTGCGGAAGGCGGGGATTGGTTTTCGGGTGGCGGACGAGCGGTGAGGTGCGAGGTGTGAGGTGTGAGGTGTGAGGTGCCAACGGTGAGGTGTCAGCTGCGGGTTGTGGCTGGTCGGCTTGTGGGCGGCCACCTCACCCCGCCGCCTCGCGCAGCGCGCGCCGGCACAGGGAGTCCGCGTGCCGGGTGGACTCGGGGATCCGGAAGCGGGGGCTGAGGGCGAGGGCGTGGGCGCAGGCGTTGTCCAGCGAGACCCGGTGCCCGACGGAGACGTAGACCGGCTTGATGCCGTCCTGCGTGCGCAGCGCCCGGCCGACGACGGCGCCGTCCGGTGCGTGGAGCGGGGCGGCGTCTCCGCGCCGGGCGCCCGGTTCCTCGTAGGTGAAGGTGAACGGGTTCTTCGCGATGCCGATGGCCGGGAGGCCGGTGACCACGCCGAGGTGGCAGGCGAGGCCGAAGCCGCGGGGGTGGGCGAGGCCGTAGCCGTCGCAGACGACCAGGCCGGGCGGGGTGGTCAGGGCGTCGAGGGCGGCCAGTACGGTCGGCAGCTCGCGGAAGGCGAGCAGGCCGGGTACGTAGGGGAAGCTGACGTGCCCCACGGCGGTGGCCTCCTCGACCACGTCCAGGGTGACGGCGTCGAGCACCACGGCCGCGGCGGCGACCAGGTCGCGTTCGTCGTCGTAGGCGACGTCGACGCCCGTCACGAACCCGTGTCCGGGTGGCGGGCCGGGCTCGTCGAGCACGACGTGGTGGCGTAGTTCGTCTTGTATCGCCCGGGCCTCGGCCTCGTCGGCGGGGGTCTTCACAGTCGTCATGGTCCAGCGAGAGTAGCCTGGCGATCATGTTCGTAATGGAGCTCACCTACACGGCGCCCGTCGAAGCCGTCGAAGAGCAGATGGACGCCCACATCGCCTGGCTGGACGGCTACTACGCCTCCGGCATCTTCCTCGCGTCGGGCCGAAAGGTCCCGCGCGACGGCGGCGTGATCCTGGCCGGCGGGGTGTCCCGGGCCGAGATCGAGAAGATCGCGGCCGAGGACCCCTTCACGGTGGCGGGCGTGTGCGCCTACCGCATCACGCAGTTCATCGCGACGAAGACCTCGGCGGACCTGTCGACGGTGCGGGAGAACCCGCTGGTCTGAGGGACTCCGAGACAGCGGGTGCCGCTAGCCGCGCCGCTCCAGCCGGGCCACGCGGCCCTTCTCCCCCGACGCCCAACACCCGGCGGCAGGCGCGCAGTCGACGGTGTCGAAGGAGCCCGGGTCCAGCGGCCGCCAGTGGCGGCCCCCGTCGGTGCTCACGTCCGTGCCCGTCGGGCCCACCGCCAGGGCCGTGTTCCCGGCGTACGGGTACCAGGCCGCGCCCGAGCGGTACGCCGGCGGCGGGGTGGCCGCGCCGTTCCAGCTGCGGCCCCCGTCGGAGGTGACGGCCGCGGCCTGCGGGGAGGGTTGGCCGGTGCGGTAGTCGCCGCCGACGGCGAGGCCCTTCGTACGGTCGCGGAAGGCGAGGGCGAAGACGCCGCGCGCCGGGTCGCCGGCCGGGAGGGTGGATTCGGTGGCCGTCCAGGTCAGGCCGCGGTCGGAGGAGTGCAGGATGCGGGCGGTCGCGGCGCCGCCCGTGGCGAGCCAGACGTCCTTCGGGCCCGCGCTGACCAGGCACTGGCCGCTCGCGGCGAAGCCGGCCTCGCCGGGCAGCGCCTCGGGCATGCCCTCGGTGGGCAGGACCTCCCAGGTGCGCCCGCCGTCGTCCGTGGACAGGAGGCGGAACTTGCCGTCCACGGGGTCGCTCATGGCCAGCCCGTGGCGGCTGTCGAAGAAGGTCAGGCAGTCGTAGAAGGCGCGCGGGTCGGGGTTGCGGAAGGTCTCGGCCCAGGTGGCTCCGCCGTCCTCGGTGCGCAGTATTCGGGAGGCCTCGCCCTCGCCGATGGACAGGGCCACGGCGCGGCGGGAGTCGAAGGCCTCGATGTCGCGCAGTTCCAGGGCCTGCGCCACGGCGGACGGTGGGGAAACGTCGCTCCAGGTGCGGCCGCCGTCCACCGTGCGCAGGACCGTGCCCTTGGAGCCTGCCAGCCACGCGGTGGTGTGGCTGACCGCCGCCAGGCCGCGGAAGCGGACCTCCTTGCCGGTGCTCTTCAGTGCCCAGCCGGCGCCGTGCAGGGGCTCTGCGGCGTGGGCGGGGGCCGCCAGTAAGCCGAGTGTGAGGGCTGCCGCGCACATGCCAACTCCCAGAAGTCTCATGGCGCGGGAAGCTAACGCACGGCTGATTTGCCGTCCAGGGTGCCTCCGGTACCGGCTCGTGCTGCGCGGCCGAGTGTGACGACCGGGGACGGGGAGGTCGGAGGGGGACCAGGGCCATGCTTTGCGCCTGTGGAGTGAGCGGTAATCAGCCCTTCTGCGCTCCGTCCGGGGCGGGCCACGGCGAGTGACTTTCCTGGCGCCGCGCCGCGCGGATGGTCACGCTGTGCGATCACACGGGCGGGTTCCGGCCAATCGGTGACACAGCTCACGTCACCTTCCATGCACGGATTTGCCGATTCCGGCGTCTATCGAGTTGCCGGGCTCCACCCCACGGCCCGGCAGCAGATCCGCCGCAAGGGAGTGAGCCTTGATCACTGTCATCGAGCAGGCCGTACAGGCCCGTCTGGTCGCCACCGCGCCGAAGGTCGAGACCGTGCCCGTCACCCTCTGCTACGACCGTGCGGATCCGTTCGCCGTCCGCATGGCCTTCCCCGCTCCGGCCACGCTGGAGGGCGTCGAGGTCTCGTGGACCTTCTCGCGCGAGCTGCTGGAGAGCGGGCTGGACCGCCCGACGGGTTGCGGCGACGTGCGCGTGCGCCCGTACGACGGTGACCGGACGACCATCGAGTTCCACGCCCCGGAGGGCGTCGCGATCGTGCTGATGGTGACGGCCGAGCTGCACCGGTTCCTGGAGCGGGCCTCGACCGTGGTCCCGCCGGGGCTGGAGCACCTCTACCTCGACATGGACCACAGCCTGGCCGAGCTGATGCGTGACAGCTGCTAATTCGTTTGCGGGCGGCTTCGGCCGCCCGTAGCTTCGTAGACGCTCCCCCGGCTACCGCTGGGAAGCGCCCCCACATCACCGTCGAAACGGAGCAGGACGTTGCTCTTCTGAGGTTCGAGACACCGACCACCGCCATTGCCGATGTCGGCTGTCTCCCCGCGTTGCACGGACCACTCACGCAACCTGGAGGCCTCTATGAGTCATTCCCCTGCATTCATCACCTGCTCCGACCTGTCCTTCGGCTGGCCCGACGGCACACCCGTCTTCGACGGTTTCTCCCTTGCCGTGGGACCCGGCCGGACCGGACTGATCGGCCTCAACGGCTGTGGGAAGTCCACGCTGTTGAAGCTGATCGCCGGCGAACTGGACGTCAGTGACGGTCAGTTGTCCGTTGCGGGCACGATCGGGTATCTGCCGCAGAACCTCACGCTCGACACCGCGCTACGGGTCGACGAGGCCCTCGGCATCCGCACCGTCCGCGCCGCCCTGCACGCCATCGAGGCGGGCGAGGCCACCGAGGCCAACTTCGCCGCCGTCGGCGACGACTGGGACGTGGAGGAGCGGGCCACGGCCATGCTCGACCAGCTGGGACTCGCCCGGATCGGGCTGGACCGCACCGTCGGCGAACTGTCGGGCGGCGAGTGCGTACTGCTGCGACTGGCCGCCCTGCTGCTGGCCCGTCCCGATGTGCTGCTGCTCGACGAGCCCACCAACAACCTGGACCTGCGCGCCCGGCGCCGCCTCTACGCGGCGGTCGAATCCTGGACCGGGGTGCTGGTCCTGGTCAGTCACGACCGGGAGCTGCTGGAGCGGGTCGACCAGATCGCCGAGCTGCGCGACGGCGAGGTCCGCTGGTACGGGGGGAACTTCACCGACTACGAGGAGATGCTCGCCATCGAGCAGGAGTCGGCCGAGCGGATGGTCCGGGTCGCGGAGGCCGACGTACAGCGGCAGAAGCGAGAACTGGCCGATGCCCAGGTCAAGTTGGCCCGGCGCAAGCGGTACGGCCAGAAGATGTTCGAGAACAAGCGCGAGCCGAAGATCGTGATGGGCGCCCGCAAGCGCGCGGCGCAGGAATCGGCCGGCAAACACCGGATCCTGCACACCGAGAAGCTCGCGCAGGCGAAGGAGCGCCTCGACCAGGCCGCGGAGGCGGTGCGCGACGACGACGAGATCCGCGTCAAGCTCCCCGCCACCCTGGTCCCGCCCGGGCGGCGCGTCCTGACCCTGAGCGACGTACGACTGGCCCACGGGGCGGCCGTACGGGGCGAGTGGGAGCTGCGCGGGCCGGAACGGATCGCCCTGGTGGGGCACAACGGCTCGGGCAAGACCACGCTGCTGCGCACGATCGCCGGGCAGCTGGCGCCGGTGTCCGGGGCGGCGGTGACGCACGTGACCACGCGGTTCCTGCCGCAGCGCCTCGACGTGCTGGACGAGGGCCGTTCGGTGGTGGAGAACGTGGCACGGTTCGCCCCGCAGGCCACGAACAACCTGATCCGGGCGCGGCTCGCGCACTTCCTGTTCCGGGGCGCCCGGGCGGACCGGCCGGCCAGCACCTTGTCGGGCGGCGAGCGGTTCCGGGCGACGCTGGCGGCACTGCTGCTCGCGGAGCCGGCTCCGCAGCTACTGATGCTGGACGAGCCGACGAACAATCTGGACCTGGCGAGCGTGCGGCAGTTGACGGAGGCGCTGGAGTCCTACGAGGGCGCACTCGTGGTGGCCGGCCACGACGTGCCGTTCCTGGAGTCGATCGGCATCACGCGGTGGCTGCTGCTGGACGGCGAACTGCGGCCGACGACGGCCGAGGAGGTCCGGGAGACGCTGTGGCACGAGTAGCCGGGCGCTCCTGCGGTTCATGGTTCGCGCGGCAGTAAGGCCCAGGATTTGGTGCCGCCCATCGAGGTCAGGACGGGGGTGAGGCCCCAGTCCCCGCCACAGGCCTCGACGGCCGTGGCGAGCAGCCACATCGCGCGGCTGCGCCGGCGCCTGCACTCCTCGCTCGCCTCGGGCGAGGAGTGCGCCGGGTGCTGGTCGTAGACGACGATCCGCAGCGCGTCGAACTGCCAGCGGATCTTCAGCATCATCTCCTTGTCGGGCGTGAAGCGGTGTGCGTACGCCACGAGTTCGGAGGCGGCGAGGGCCGCGTTGTCACACAGGTCGGTCAGACCGTGCCGGGTGAGCAGTGACCGGACGACGGAGCGGGCGGTGCCCGCGCAGTAGGCGCCGCCGGGCAGGCGTATCGAGTAGTTCAACTTCTCCGCCTCGGGCGGGATCCGCCGGGGCTCATGGACCGACCGCAGGCCACGGAGAGTGCCCGTCATCGTGCTGCTCCAAGTATGGGTGTGATCGACAGCCGTGTGATCAAAGACCGGTTGGTCATGGAGTGGTCATACGGGACCGCGAGGTCGCCGCGTGTGAGACTTGCACTACCGACCGTAGCGTAACCGGGTGCACAGTGCTACTACTTGTCTCATCACTTGCTGATTTCTCAGGGCATTTCAGGATGGGTACGGCTCTCGGGCCTGCCCCGCACCGAAGGGGAGGACACCCGTGCCACCCAGGAGCACGCCGACCGCGAGGCAGCAGCGCCTAGGCTCGGAGCTGCGCAAACTCCGCGAGGAGTCGGGCATGACGGTCCAGCAGGCCGCGGCTCTCCTGGGGGTCGACCGCACGCGGATCCCGAACATCGAATCCGGCCGGATCGGCATCAGCGCCGAGCGTGTCCGCACCCTCGCCTTCAACTACGACTGCCCCGACACCGGCCTCGTCGAGCTGCTCTCGACGATGGCGCAGGAGCGGGACAAGGGGTGGTGGGAGCAGCACCGCGGCATGCTGCCGCCCGGCCTGCTCGACATCTGCGAACTGGAGCACCACTCGGTCGAGTTGCACACCGCGGTCACCACACACATACCCGGTCTGCTGCAGACCGAGGCGCACGCGCGAGCGGTCTTCGACACCGCCGATCCGCCGCTGCCGGAGCCGGACCTGCAGGCACGGCTCGCGCTGCGGATGAGCCGGCAGCAGGTGTTCGCGCGGGAGCGGCCCCCGCTGTACGAGGCGGTCGTGCACGAGGCGGCCCTGCGGATGCAGTTCGGCGGACCGAAGGTCGCCCGGGCGCAGCTGGAGCACATCCTGGAGCAGTCGGAGCGGGCGCGTACGACGGTCCTGGTCATCCCCTTCACCGCCGGCGGCTTCCCCGGCGCCGGGCAGTCCTTCACGTACGCCGCAGCCGAGATATCCCAGCTCGACACCGTGCAGCTCGACAGCTCGCACGGCTCGATGCTGCTCGACTCGCACATGAAGCTGCTGCGCTACCGGGGGCTGCTGGAGCGGCTGCGCTCGCTGGCGCTGCCGGCCGCCGACTCCCGCGATTTCATCCACGCCGTCGCACAGAGCCTCTGACCGACCCTCCGAGGAAAGACGCCATGAACACGACCACTGCCAGCCCCACGACCGCCACCACCGAGTCGCCCGTGGCGAGCAAGATCGCCTGGGACGAGGCCTTCTGCAGCGAGGGAGCGAACTGCTTCCGCTTCGGACGGGACGCCGAGGGCAAGGCGTACATCGGGACGACGGAGTCCTCGACGTACGTCACCGACTCGATCGACGCCCTCCGTGCACTCATCTCCGCGGTCAAAGCGGGCGCCGCGGACCACCTTCTGGCGTGACTTTGCCCTTTCCGGAGGCTCTGAATCCGCCCTCAAACTGCATAGATAACCGGATGTAACCAGACATACACCTGCCTGGGACTTGGCTGGTCTTGATGTCACGCTTAACCTACGACTCCGTAGGCTACGGAACCGTAGGTAATTCGCTTTGCACCCAGGAGTACCCGTGACGATCACCTCTCCCCACCTCGGCAGCTCGGAGGCGTGGACCGACGCCAAGCTGCTGTTCGCGCTGGAAGAGGTGGTCGAAAAGGAGCTCAACCGCCACCTGAAGGTCACCAAGGACTGGATGCCCCACGAGTACGTCCCGTGGAGCGACGGCCGGAACTTCCCGGGCTTCTTCGAGGACGGCGAGGCCTGGGACCCGGAGCAGTCCAAGGTCACCGAGATCGGCAAGATCGCGCTGGTCGTGAACCTGCTGACCGAGGACAACCTCCCCAGCTACCACCACGAGATCGCCTCGCTCTTCGGGCGCAACGGCGCCTGGGGCACCTGGGTGCACCGCTGGACGGCCGAGGAGGGCCGCCACGGCATCGTGATGCGCGACTACCTGCTGGCCTCGCGCGCCGTGGACCCGGACAAGCTGGAAGCGTTCCGGATGCAGCACATGTCGGAGGGCTTCGAGTCCGACAACCGCCACTCGATGCTGCACTCGGTGGCGTACGTGGCCTTCCAGGAGCTCGCCACCCGCATCTCGCACCGCAACACCGGCCACCAGTCCGGTGACCCGGTCTGCGACCGCATGCTGGCGCGCATCGCGCAGGACGAGAACCTGCACATGGTCTTCTACCGCAACCTGCTGGGCGCGGCCTTCGAGCTCGCCCCGGACCTGACGATGCAGGCCGTGCGGGACGTCGTGGTCAACTTCCGGATGCCCGGACACGGCATGCCCGGCTTCGAGCGGATGGCCGCGCAGATGGCGATCGGCGGGGTCTACAACCTGCGGATCCACCACGACGACGTACTGAGCCCCGTGATCCGCTTCCTGAAGATCATGGACATCGACGGCCTGGGCCCCGAGGGCCAGAAGGCTCAGGAAGAGCTCGGCCTGTTCATGGACGGCCTGGACTCCGAGGCCCGCAAGTTCGACGAGCGCCTGGCCGCCCGCGCGGCGCGCATCGCTGCCCGCAAGGCCTGACCTCAGGCCTCAGCCCAGGCCTGACCGGTTTCAGCTCCCTCCGGGGAGTGACGCGGATTCCCCTGGCAGAGCACCGCTCTGCCAGGGTTTCGCGTCATGACCTCGCTCCAGGTGGACATCGACCAGCTGACCCGACTGACGCGCGCCCTGGACTCGTCCCTGGTCTCCTTACGGGAAGCCCGGCGCGCGCTGGACCACGTACGGGCCGACCAGCTGGGCACCGCGGACCTCGACCGGGCGTGCGACGCGTTCCAGGACCGCTGGGCCTACGGCACCCGTGAGCTGACGAAACGGGTCAAGCGCGTCCGGGAGGGCGTCGACCGCAGCGCCGCGGAGTACGCGGAGCTTGAGGAGGCCATCCGCGAGGCCTTCCGCCGGGCGGCGGCCGCGCGTGGCTGACCACGCGGCCCTGGGCTTCGACCCGGCCCCGGGGAACCCGGCGGCGGTCCTGGCCCTCACGAAGAAGCTCTCCGCCTCCGCGAACTCCCTCGGAGAGGCCTCCCGGGTCGTGAAGGCCCTGGTCTCCCACAGCTCGTCCTGGCAGGGCGAGGCCGCGACCGCCTTCCGCGCCTCCCTCTCGCAGGACCTCCCCCGCTACCTCGGCTCGGCGCACACCTCCCTGGCGGAGGCCGCCCGCCGGCTCTCGGGATGGCACGACACCCTGGTCGCCCACCGCGCGCTGGCGGCCCGCTACGAGTCCCAGGCGGCCGCCGCGAAGACGGAGGAGGCCCGCACCGACGCCCGCCGCCTGGCCCGCGAACTGGCCTCGGAGCACAGCGCGGCGGCCCGCCGGGTGGCATCCACCCTGAACGCGGCGGCGGACCGGCTGGCCCCGCAGGAGCCGGGCTGGCTCGCTTCGACCTGGCAAAAGATCGTGGACGACCCTGGCGACGCCCTGTCGAACGCGTCCGCCATCCTGGGCGCCGTCGGGGCCCTGGTGGCCCTCGCCTGCCCACCAGCGGGCCTGGCGATCATGCTGGTCGCAGGTGGCCTGTCCCTGGCTGCCCTCACGACGCATCTCTCTGACCCCAAGTTCCGCAAACCCCTGGCCGACGGCTTCACGAAGGGCGAGTTCGACGCGGATTTCTGGAAGAGCGGCGTGACGTTGCTGGGCGACGCCGTGGGCTCGGTCCCAGGCCTCGCCACCGTCGCCTCGGGCGCGAAGGCGGGCACCGCAGCTGCCCGCGCCGCCTTCGCCGCTGCCCCTGAGGCGAGCGCTTTGTCGTCCCTGGGCACGGGGGCCACCACGTTCCGCAGCACGACCTGGTCGACCGGCCTCGCGGTCCAGGCGGTCGAGAACCCGCTCATCACATGGGCCGTTCATTCCACAAACCCGACAGTGAGGAACTCTGTGAACATGGTTGCCCCCACTGCGGGACTCGCGACCGCTGTTGCGGACTGCGTGACCTCGAACGACACGGTCGAGCAGGCCGGAACCGCCACGGACGGCGTTCGCATCGTCGCCGACGACGCACCCTCAGCATTCAAGAAGGCAGCGCACGTATGGTCGGCGGTCACTCCGTGATGACCGACACGAGCGCCCCGCCCGTGTGGTTCCGGCTGCCACCCGGGTTCCACCATGTCTCCCCGAAAGATCGGGGCGCACTGGACAACATCGCCGGCGCTCTGGGTAGCCCAGAGGCTCAGCAAGAACTCTCAGCGCTCATGGACGGCTTGGACGAACTCGCCGGACATCATGTTGCTTTCACCGCGGTCGGGATCCATCCCGAAGAGCCCGCGGGGGTCTCGACTTCACTGTTCTCCTTGGCCGTCCATACTGCCGAACCCGGCAGTCTCCGGCTGAACGTGGCACGGACGGCGCTCGCCCTGGCGGGCTCCCCCCTGTGGAACAACCCGGAGCGCCGACAGATCGACCTGCCCTCGACACTTCCGTGCTTCTTGGTCGCGGGAACCATCTCGATCCCAGGCACGGACCAGCACATGTTTCAAGCCAAAGTGGCGACAGCCCACGCGGACGGAGTCCACGTCCTCGTCCTGGACTTGACCAGCGCGGCAACCTGCCAGGGTGACTCGTACAGCGACATCCTCGAAGCCGTCGCCTACACCCTCACCTTCTCCGACCCCAACCCCACTCCCTCAACCGCGCCGAGGACCTCGCGCATCCTGGAGGTGCTCCTGTGACGCTTCTGCTGAGCAAGGTGGCGTGGGATCACCTGCCAACCGTCACTGGATACAAACGTTTGAGCGTACGTCGAGGCGTCTGCCTGTGCAGCTTCTCCGCCCTCTTCCTGCTCACGCTGATGTGCGTCATTTTCGGCAATCGCAGCCTAGCCATGGCCGCCTTCTTCATGATCGTGTTCATCTTCCCGGTCTGTCTCCCGTGGGTGGCAATCGCCTTCATCCGACGCCTCCGTGTCAAAGCCATCCTCCGGTCATACCCCTGGCGCGAATGGCCATGTCAGCACCCCCGCTACGTGAGCGGTAGCCCCGCGACCATCGCCATCCCCTTCCGGGAGGAGTTCACGGCGCTGTTCCGGATCATCCCGTTCCCCATCGACCTCACCGCCCAGGCCAACGACCACCCGGACCGCATCTGGTTCGCCGGGGACCCCCGCTTCGGTGGCGTCGTGTCACCAGTCGGGGGTCACTACCCCGTGCGCGTCGTGGCCCACGTGCCGCGCCGGGAGGAGTGCGGAGGCGAGGGGTTCGAGCTGGCCCTCCGGGTCGGGCTGGTGCGGCGTAGCGGGAAAGGGACCCGTACCTGATCAGCGGCGCGGCCGAAGGGCCAGGCGTTCGGACTCCGAGAGGCCGCCCCAGACCCCGAAGCGCTCGTCATTGGCCAGGGCGTACTCCAGGCACGCCACCCGCCCCTCGCACGCCCCGCACAGCCGCTTCGCGTCGCGCAGCGACGAGCCGGGCTCCGGGAAGAAGAAGCCCGGGCCCGTCTGGGCGCAGAGGGCGAGGGCGTACCAGGCCGGGGCGGCGGTACCAGTGGCGGAGGGGGTGGGGTTCATCGACATGCCGGTGATACTGACCGCCGCCGATGGACGTCCGATCAACGACTGATCAACACGCCCTCACACCCCCGCCTCCGGCGCGCTCGCTATGATCGCGAACCGCGCTCCGAAGGGGTCCGCCAGCTTGGCGAAGCGGCCGACTCCCTCCATGAACACCGGCGTCAGGCGGACCTTGCCGCCCGACTCCTCCGCCTTGGCCGCCGTCGCGTCGCAGTCGACGACCTCGAAGTACGGTGTCCAGTAAGGCTGTTCGACGTCTTCCACCGGGTCCGCCGAGATCGGGACCAGACCGGCGAAGGCCTCTTCGTCCGTCGTGCCGGCCGGCTTCGCCATCGTGTACGTGCCGCCCTCGAACGGCATCTCGCTGATCTCCCACCCCAGCACCGCGCGGTAGAACTCGACCGCTCCTGGCACGTCCCCCGTGTAGAGCTCCGTCCAGCACAGGGAACCCACCTGCGTCACCGCGCCCAGGCCCTTGTTCTGCCGCGGCTGCCATACCCCGAACCCCACCCCCGACGGATCGGTGAAGATGGCCATCCGGCCGAAGTCCAGCACGTCCATCGGCTCGAACGTCACCGCGCCGCCCGCCTTCGTCACGGCCGCCGCCGTGGCGTCCGCGTCCGGGGTCTGGAAGTACACCGACCAGGCCGACGGGTTCTGCTCCGCCGGGACGGTCATACCGCCGGCGACCGTCTTGTGGTCGAGGTGGAACATCCCGTACCCCCCGACCTCCTCGCCGCCCGGCCGGAAGTCCCAGCCGAAGAGTCCCTGGTAGAACCCGGCGGCCGCGTCGACGTCGGGCGTCCCGAGGTCCACCCAGTTCGGGGAGCCGTCCTTGTAGTCCGTGGTGAGCATGGTCCGCGCTCCTTCCGGCCGGTACCGCCAGTGCTCGCTGTTGTGTCCTCTTCGAGCATGGCACCCGCCACTGACAGCGGCCCGGCCCACAGAGTGAACGACCGTGCGTTCGGTAAGATGGCGGCATGGCAGACGGACGTGTGGAACGAGGCAATCAGACGCGGCGCACCGTCCTCGACCGGACGATGAGCATCGCTTCCGTCGACGGGCTGGAAGGCCTCTCCCTGGGGAAGATCGCCACGGATCTGGGGCTGAGCAAGAGCGGGGTCTTCGCCCTGTTCGGCTCCAAGGAGGACCTCCAGCTCGCCACCGTCCGCGCCGCCGTGGACGTCTTCGTGGAGCACGTCGTCCGGCCCGTGCGCGAGGATCCCGCCGGGCTCGCCAAGGTGTGGCGGGTGTGCGAGCTGTGGCTCGGTTACTCCGGGCGCCGGATCTTCCCCGGCGGGTGCTTCTTCTACTCCGTCTCCGCGGAGTTCGACGCGCGCCCGGGCCCGGTGCACGACGAGATCGCCAAGGTGCGTTCCGACTGGACCCGTTACGTCGAGCGGTTGCTGGAGGAGGCCCGCGTGGCGGGCGCGTTCCGGGAGGGCTTCGATCCTGCCGACGTGCCTCAGCTCGCCTTCGAGGTGATCGCCCTGATGGAGCTGGCCAACGCGCATTCCGTCCTGCACGAGGACCCGGTGGCGTACGAGCGCGCCGGTCGAGGCATCCTCGACCGGCTGCGGGCCGCGGCGGCCGCCCCGGAGGAACTCCCGGAGCGACCGCCGGTCGTCAGCGCGACCGCCTGACCCCGCCGGCCCTGCCGGCACGGCCGGACCCGCCGCCCGCGCGCATCGACCAGCCCGCGGCAGCGGCGCCCAGCGCGGCGACGGCCGCCAGCAGGAACACCCCGCGCCAGTGGTCCCCGGCCCCGGTCAGCACGGCCGCCGTGGCGGCGATGCCGAGCGCGCCGCCGAGTTGGCGGGCCGTCATCAGCAGTCCGGTACCGGCGGCGAACCGCTGCGGCGGGAGGGTGGCGGAGGCCGCCGTGGAGAGCGCGGTCAGGGTCACCCCGACGCCGAGGCCGCCCAGCAGGCCCGCGGGGAGGAAGATCTGGGCGTACGAGGTGGAGGCGTCGGCCCAGCCCCACAGCAGCAGGGCGCCGGCGGCGAAGAGCAGGGAGCCGACGGTGACCGCCGCCCACTGCAGGCGGGCCGGTACGCGGCGCCCGACGACCAGCGCTCCGGCCATGGCGAGCAGCGCTCCCGGGGTGACGCCGAAACCGGCCTCCAGGACCGAGTAGTCCCACCGGGCGATGAGGTACGAGGGCCCCGTCAGCAGCCACGCGTACATGGCCGCCCCGAACAGCAGCGAGCCCGCGTTGGCACGCGCGAAGACCGGGGCGCGCCACAGGTCCAGGTCGATGGCGGGGGCGGGGTGACGGCGCGAGCGGTGGAGCGCAGTCGCGGACGCCAGGACTCCGCCGGCCACGAGTACCACCACCGCGGGGTCGGCCCAGCCGCGCTCCTCGCCCTGGGACAGGCCCGCCACGACGCCCCCGATGCCGAGCGCGAGGGCGGCCGTACCGACCGGGTCCGGGAGTCGGCTCGCCGTACGCGGCTCCCGGGGCACGGCGCGGGCGGCGGCCCAGCAGACCAACAGGCCGAGCGGCACGTTGATCAGGAAGATCGCCCGCCAGTCCCAGGCCTCGACGAGCAGGCCGCCGACGGTGGGTCCGACCGCCGCGGCGAGTCCGCCGGCCGCGCCCCAGACTCCGAGCGCCGCGGCCCGCCGCTCGGGCGCGGTGTGGGCGAGTACGAGTCCCAGTGCGGCCGGGATCATCCCGGCGGCCGCCGCGCCCTGAAGGGCCCGGGCGACGATGAGGAGTTCGGCGGTGGGGGCCGCGCTGGCGGCGAGCGAGGTGAGGGTGAAGGCGAGGGTGGAGCCGAGGAACAGGGTGCGCCGCCCGAGGGTGTCGGCGAGGCGCCCGGCGGCGGCCAGCAGGGCGGCGAACAGCACGGCGTACGAGCTGACGACCCAGGTCAGCCGGGGCAGGGACACCTCGGGGAAGGCTCGTCGCAGGTCCGGGAAGGCTACGTTGACGACGGTGGCGTCGAGGAAGGCCAGGAAGGTGACGGCGGCGGCCAGTAGGAGCGTCCGGCGGGGGTCGGCGGCGACGGGCGTCGGCCGGTGGGCGGCGGAGGCGGTCGGCGGACCCGGCCGGCTCATCGGTTCACCGCGGCCGGGGCCTCGACGGCGACGGCGGGCTGTGGCGCGGTGGCGAACTCGACCGCGGCCGCGATGACCGCCCGGTCGGCGAGGATCCGGCGATGGCCCAGGCCGGTGGTCTCGATCAGCCTCGCCTGTGAGCCGTAGGCGGCGGCGATCGCGCGGGACTGGGAGGGGGCGGCCACGTCGTCGTCCACGTCGTGGAGGAGCAGGATCGGCGCGGCCAGGTCCGCCTGGCGCCGGCCGGCGTCGAGCCGTCGCCAGATGTCGGGTTCGCCGGGGAACAACCGGTCCTCGACGTGGCTGCCCAGCACCTGTCGGACCCTCTCGCCCAGACGCAACTGAGCGCAGAAGCGGTCAAGGAGGTAGTCGAAGTCGGCCACGGCCCCGATGGCGACGACGCGTTCGGCGCGTATGCCCTCGCGGAGCATGAAGAAGGTGGCGAGCACGCCGAAGGAGTGCGCGACGACGGCGGAGAACTCGCCGTGCTCCGTGTGCAGTCGGCGGATGATCTCGCGGTAGTCGACGATCGTACTGGCGCGCCCGCCGGATTCCCCGTGCCCGGGGGCGTCGAAGGCGACCACGCTCCGCCCCTCGGCCAGGAGCGCCTCGACGATCCCGCTGAACCGCGAGGCGCGCGAGGACCACCCGTGCACCACGAGCACGGGCCGGTCGCCGTCGCCCCAGTGGTACGTGGTGACGTCCACCCCGCGCACGACCAGCCGCCCGGTCCGCGCGCGAGCCATCAGCTCGGCTTCCTCGGGCCGCAGCCGCGGCCGGCCGAGGGGTCGTACGAACAGCGCGAACGCACGCGGCCCGAGCAGGCCCGGGGCGAGGCGGGCGGCGACGTTGAGGGTGGTGCTCAGGAGTGAAGCCATGGGATGCATGCCCGGTTCTCCGGATCTCCGCTGGATGGCCAAATGGCGCTGGCAGGATGACGCGGGAGACATTAGCACGATCGTTCGTGTTGTTTCATGGTCGCGAACTCACGGTTGGTACGACGGCAAGTTCAAGCGTCGGCGCGCGCCTGACTACTGCTGCTCACCGGCTTCGAGAGCCCGCCCGGCGACGATGGTCGGCCCTTCGCATCGACAGGGCGTTGAGCGAGGACCCGCGATGCGGGTCGATGTCCAGAGGGACATCCAGAAGAATTCAGGACGAGTGGAAGCGGGAGGCCCTGGACGCCTTCGAGCGGTCCGGTGGCGCGCCCGTCTCGATTCCCGTGGAATACCGGGCACCCGGTCCCCCGCTGGAGGACGGCCCGAACTTCCAGAACCGGGACTGGTATCTGGGCGTCGGCGCCTACCAGCGGGTGGTCTCCGGCGAGGTCTCCGTCGTCCCGGGCGCGGACGGAAAGCCGAAGATCAACATGGACCGCAGTGACCCGTCCCGCGGCGAGGAGGAGAACCGGTGAAGCGCAGGACGGTCGCGGTCGGGGTCGCAGTGGTGGCCCTGACGGCCGTGGGGCTGGGCATCGCCGCCGGCTGGGTGCCGGAACCGAAGGACAACCGGTCTGTTGCCCCGCAGTGGCTGGAAGGCGTGGGGGGCAAGGAAGCGGCCGCGTACCTGCGCGTACAGATTCCGGCGGACGCCCAGGACGTGAAGGGGGCGGGCGCGGACGGCTGGGACGCCGACAGCTACCTCCTGACCTTCACCGTGCCGCACGCCGAGGCAGAGGCGATCGCCGCCGATCTACGCCTCGACCAGCCGTTGAAGTCCTACACTCCACTGCCCCCGAAGGAGCACCCGTCCGCGGTGCCGTTCGCACACCTGGGTCTGCCCAGTCCCGACACCGTCCCGAACGCCCGCACGGGCAGCGTCTGCCCGCCGTGCGTAGGGGACAAGCGCAGGTCCATGCTCCAGACCATCGGCATCACCCTCCAAGACCTGGGAGGCGGGATCACCCGGGTCTATCTCGGGGGGCAGTGAGCACGTTGCGTGTCCTGGCCGTCTGTGATCATTTATTTCCCCGCAGAACGACGCCCGTCGCTTGAAGGGCGAATCCGTGCCTTTGAGCTCGTGCCGGATCAGGCTCGACTACTTCCGGGGGACCGTTAGCCGGTGCAGCCGGGGACCGCGCCGGCCGGGCTGCAGTTGTTCGGCCGGTTGTCGCGGATGATGTCGCCGTTCAGGGTGAGGATGCCGGACGCCTTGAAGATGCCGCCGCCGTCACCCGCCCGGTTGTGGGTGATGGTGTTCTCTTCCAGCGTGGTGGTGCCCAGCCCCGTGGGGCCGCCGGCGTGGTAGAGGCCGCCGCCCTGTGCTGTGCCGTCCTTCGCGGTGACCCCGTTGTGCAGGACCCTGTTGCGCCTGGCTGTCAGGGTGCCGCCGTCGGGGTTGTCGAGGCCGCCGCCCTGAGCGGTGCCGCCCGGTGCCTCGACGGTGTTGCCGGTGACGCGGCTGTCGTTCAGGTCGAGCGTGCCGAAGGGGCCCACGCGGACGCCACCACCGCGCGCCGTGCCGTCCTTGGCGACGGCCCGGTTGCCACTGATCTCCACCTTGCTCACGGTCATCAGGCCGTTGTTCGCGATGCCGCCGCCCTGGGCGAAACCGTGCGGAGCGTCCGAGGCGTTGTCCGAGATGGCGCCGCCGGTGACGGTGAGCCTGCCGGGCGCCGGGATGCCGTTGGAGACGGCGGCACGCGCGAACCCGCCCGGGGCGAAGGAACGGTTCTTGCTGATGACCGTGTCCTCAACGGTCGTCTCGGCGAAGCTGATGATGCCGGCCCCGAAGGCGGTGCTCTGGGTGTCCTCCGTGACGGTCGCGGTGTTCCCGGTCAGCCGGGATCTGGTGACCGTCAGCGGACCGTCGTTCGCGATGGCAGCGCCTGCGGCGCCACCGCCGACGTTGCTCCCGCTGTAGACGACGTGGTTTCCGGTCACCTCGGTCTCGCTCACGCTTCCGGTGCCGGGGCTGTCGATGCCGCCGCCCTGGGCGAACACGTCCGACCGGGCCGTGTTGCCGACGAACCTGCTGCGGGTCACCTTCATCGTTCCGGTGTTGGAGATACCGCCGCCACAGGCCAGGCCCGGGGGGGCAGGGAAGGCGGGGCAGTCCGTGGCGAAGCCGCCGCTGATCGTCGTGTGAGTGAGCGTGAGGTTTCCCGTCGGGCCGACGAGGAGGATCCGGAACTTCGGCGTCTTGTGCCCGCGCTCGTCCCGCCTGATCGTGGCCCCACGTCCGTCGATGGTGATCTCACTGGTGATCACCGGCAGCCCATTGCCGGGGGTCACGGGGTCCGGCGACGTCAGCTTGTACGTGCACTTGCGCGCCAGCCGGAGCGTGTCCGGTCCGGGTGCGCTGTTCGCGGCGTTGATCGCCGCGACGAGATCCGGGACCGAGCAGCGAACCTGCACCGTGGCGGCGTGAGCGGCCGGGACGGGGACCGCCACCAGCGCGCCCGCCACAAGGCCGAGGACGGCCGGAACATACCGACGAGACATCGGGGACTCCTCCTTCGCGGTGTACGGCCGGCCGTCAGGGGACCGCAACCAGCCGAGCCCAGCCGACCATGCGCAACCGCCGTCGGCTTCCCGGCCTGATCCGTACGGGCGGGCGGACAGCCCGGACGGAGCACGCTGGGCGCGCGAAGGGGCCAAGACGCGCGAAGGGGCCTTGTGCCCCCGAAGCTGCCGCGAAGTGACAAGTAGTACGTAGTCAGGAGAACTGGGTACTCGTGCCGCCTCACCACCCTTGCTGCCATCAAGGTCGTGGATCACGATGGAAGCCGATGGGAAGGACTCCTTCCGTCTCCGCGCCGACCTCGAGAACCCAGACCACGCCGACCAGCAACGACGCCGCCGCCTAGGAATCCAGTGCCCGATGTCAACGTGCTCGTTCAGCTCTGTCCGCCGCCGTCCGGCTCCGTCCCCGCCATCGACTGGGACACGGTGGAGAACACGCTGGGCATGCGGCTTCCACAGGACTACAAACGGCTCGCCGCCACGTACGGGCCGGGAACCTTCTCATGACGAACGACGAGAGTTCACCCGAACCGCCTCGGAGGTCGTGGCCAGGGACGGCGAACCGTCCTGGCCCATGGGCCGGACCGGGTCGTTCCTGCCGGGCGGGGCGGAGGATCTTCCGCGGGCCCCTCGTGACGAGCCTGTGCCTCGGGGGCCCACGCCGCCCCGAGGCCCTGGCGGCCGCGCTCGACGGGCCCGCCATTCTTCGAAGCCGGCGACGAGGAAGTCGAGGCCGTCGCCGCAAGTCTGCGAACCGTCCGCATCGGCCTCACGGCGATGGTGGCCCGCGGTACCGAGGGCGAGTCCCAGAACGCCGAACTCATGCGCTGGGTCGCTGACATGTTCGGAGGATCACCTCAGGGTGACGGCGCCGCCCCCTCGCCCCGGCCTGCGAGCTGATCCTCCCCCGGCCGACAAACCCCTTTCGGGCCGGGCGCGTTACCGGATATCAGGCGCACGACCGGACCAAACGAACGACACTTGCGTCGCGCCCCGCTCCGGTCCCCGCTGTCCGTCTCACGAAACGATCGTTTCATTGCGAATCCGACCGTTCCCATGATCTAGTGGCGGCGCGGGTCGGGGCCTCATCCGGACCGCATGTTCCCCTTCATCCTGCCCGGAGGATCCATGAGCGACGGGTACGAGCAGCTCGCCGAGACCGTGAGAGAGGTCGAGCAGCTCCAGTCGGAATCGGGGCTCGACAAAGCGTCAGTTTTCAACCTGCACGACCTCTCGTTCCAGACCTCCCTTCCGGAGGCCGACATCCGGCGACTGCTCGACGGTGAGCCCGTCGAATCGCCGAGAAGCGGCCCGGCCGAGCTCGCCCGCCGCATCGCATTCCTGAGGGAAACCCGTCTTACCGTGGACGAGCACACAGGCAGCCGACGTCAGTACACGATCGTCGAGATTGCAGCCGGCAGTGGGATGACGCCGCAGTGGCACGGCAAGCTGCTGAACCAAAGCACGCCGAACATCTGGCACGGCGCGGGCCTGGCCAAGTTCTTCAACGTCCCCATGGAATACTTCACCCACACGCCACCCGAGGCCCTGAAGCGAGTTCTGGACAGCAAGGTCATCCCAGACCTCACGGCGCTCCTGAAGAACCCTTCCGAGGCTGTGATGAATCGCCACGCCATGCAGATCCAGCTCCGTCTTGGCGACAAGGAGCTGCCGCCGAATCTGGAGACGGCGCTGATGGCCTTCGTGGACGCGATCTCACAGGAAAGCTCCGGCCCCTAAGGTCGGGGCGGGGACGCAGACGACTGACCTGACTTTCAGTCACAGGAAGCTGCAAAGCGAGCCACGGCTTCACCACCCATCGGAGCGAACGCAGAGTGGGGGCACTCGGATGAACCAGCGGCAGATGGCCGACTTTCATGAGTGGGTACTCGCGGCGATCGGCAGGCTGACACCTCCCAAGAGCCTGCTTGCCGCGCCGAGGACCTACCTGGCGCGGCGGTCAGGCGAGTGGAAGATCGCGAAGTTCTGCGACGAGCTTCTCGCGGGGCTCGACAGGCCCATTCCCTCAGATCCGGACAGCTTGTTCGAGGTGTTGAGGGCCGACGTCGAGCGGCGCTTCAACGAGGACCGCGGGGCGCTCCCGTACCGCCCGGTCCACCTGTACTTCCGCGAATTTCCCGATGGGACGGCCAGCGGCCTCACCGCGAGATTCGACGACCGACTCGTGATCATCGTCGAGAGTCAGACGACCACGCTTCACCAGTTCGTGATCTTCGCACACGAGATGTGGCATGCCCTGATGGGGGAGTGCCTGGCTCACGGGGCCCACAGCGACGTTGCCGCAGCAGCCGCCCGGTCGCTCGGTGGTGAACTGGCAAGCGACGACCTCGTCGCCCTGGCCGCGAGGAGCCACGTCAACACCAAAGAGGAAAACGACGCCGAGGAGTTCGGGCTGCAGCTGGGAGCCCGCCTGCGGGAGTACCTCGAAGGTGGCGGTGCCGTGCCGGTCACCGGTTTGGCAGGCCGGATCCAGTCCAGCATAGGCAGAGGCTACTGAGCATGACCGGATCGGACTACTACATACCCGCCGGCGTCCTGGCCATCGCCTTGGTGGTGAAGTCGCCCTCGTTCTGGCGTACCTGGCACTCGCCGATGTCGAAGTCGATTTTCGTGATCCTCACGTCCTCGGCGGCGGGCTTCGTGTTCGGTGCTCCGCCGACGATCGAACGGGTCAACCGCATCACCGGCGTCCCGAACATCTCGGCGCTGATCGTCTACTGCATCCTGTCATGCCTGTCGTGCGGCTCGCTGGTGCTCCTCATGCACTGGCGTGGGGGGCCCGAGGAGACCGTCCGGCGGCACACCAGAATGTGGATCGCGGCAACCGCCGCGGTGATCGCGACGTTTTGTGTCCTCTTCTCGCTCGGCAACGTGCCCATCGAGCAACAGCGCGACTTCGACACCTTCTACGCGACCACCCCCTACGCGCGCGAGATGATCGTTCTCTACCTGACCGCGCACACCACCACCAGTCTCGTGGTGGCGACGAAGTGCTGGCGGTGGGCACGTGAACTTCGAGATCTCCAGGCGGCGTGGACCCACTGGGGTCTGCTCATCCTCGTGGCCGCGTTCGGCCTCACCTTGTCGTTCGCCCTGGCCAAGTTCCTGGCTGTCGGCGCCCGCTGGGCCGGGACGGACACCTGGGACTCGCTCAGCACCGACGTCGCTCCCCCCCTTGCAGGACTGGGCGCAGGCATGACCACGATCGGTTTCCTGCTCCCCGTCGTCGGGCCGCAGCTGGGGTCGATATGGGTGTCCTGGCGGGCCTACCGGGCGATGGAGCCCCTCTGGCATGCGCTCGAACCATTCTCGGGTCCTGGCAAGCCCATGCGGATTCGTCCTACCTCGTCGCCGGAGATCCGGGCGATGGCCAGGGCCACCGACATCTCCGATCGTCTGCTCAATCTGGCGCCCCACCTGGACGGCAGCCACCGCGAGGCAGCCGAGCGATACGCCTCCGCGCAAGGATGCGAGTCGGAAGCCGCCCTCATCTTCGCCGAAGCGGCCACGATCCACGCCGCCCTGGCCGCCGCGAAGGCCGCCGGGACGCCGGCATCCGGACAGACAGCCGTCGCCGTCGCCGTCGAAACGAGCACCACGCTTCCCACCCGCGTCTCCGGAACGAACGGTCTTGCCCGACTGAGCATCCAGTTCTCCAAGATCCACCGTTCCGGCTTCCCCGCCGGCGCCGCCCACTCAGAGAGCAACTGATCATGCGCACTCCTCCCCAAGCGGCGCACGCGAGCCGCCGGTGAACGCGGGAACGGCTTTCCTGTCCGCGGCCGCCGGCTTGTTCGTCGCCACCGCCATCAAGCTCTGGGCGCTGCGGAAGAACCCTCGGGACCCGCTTCTGAGGGCGGTGACCGCGACCCTTTTCGTTGGCGCGCTCCTGTTCGTCACCGCCGCCCCGCCGAATCTCGCAGCCATCAACGCGATGCTCGGCGTACCGAACATCGCGGCACCCATCGTGTACTCGATCTTGACCGCGTTTGACGGCGTCAGCATCGTGCTGCTGATCCACTGGCGGGGAAACGATGATCCGCGTGCCACCCGGCGTCAGACCCGGCTGTGCCTGATCACCTACGCCGCGGTGGCGGTGGCCGTCTACGTCCTGTTCGCGCTGGGCGACACACCGGTCGAGCGAATCCGTGACCTGGACACCTACTACTCCAGCACGCCCTGGATCCGCGAGATGATCCTTCTCTACCTGGCGGCGCACACCGTAGCGGCCGTCACCATGGTGGTCCTCAGCCGGCGTTGGTCGAGGCAGGTCCCCGGCACCCTGAAGCTCGGGCTGCTGCTGATAGCCGCAGGGGCGGCAAGCTCCGTCGCCTACGACCTCTTGAAGTTCACGGCGATCGTTGCCCGCTGGCTCGGGCACGACTGGGACTGGCTGAGCACCCACGTCGCTTTCGCCCTGGCCGGTTTCAGCGCCTTCCTGGTCTCCGCCGGTTTCCTCCTCCCACCCCTCGCACAAGGCTTCGGCTCCCGGTGGCGGGCCCTTCGCCGCTTTCGCCGGCTCCAACCTCTGTGGCTGGAGATCCGCCCGGAGATACCTCCGACAAGTCCGCCGCCAATGCCTTGGTGGCAGTCCGTGGAGCACCGCCTCATGCAGCGCGAAAGGGATATCTTCGACGCGGTACTGCGGCTGACGCCCTGGTTCGACCGCTCGATCGGCGCGAAGGTCTACGCGCTCGCCTTGGCAGAGCACTCCGACAGCCGCCGGGCCCGCGGCGAGGCCGATGCCTCCGTGATAGCCCGCGCGGTCATCCAGAAGAGTTGCGCCTCACCCGCAGTCACGCCGGAACATCGATGGATGGTCAGCTCCATTGAGGACTCCGATGACCTCGTCAACATGTCCGCCGCCATGCTGTGCTCCCCGCGAGTGGAGGTGACACGGCAGTCCACGGTACTCGCCGAGGACAGTGCATGAGCACGGAGAGCAGGCTGAGAGCCCGCTTCCGGTCCGCCGCTCAGAGGCTTCTCGCAGAGCGATGACCATGACCACCACTCACCCGAAGCACGGCGAGGTCCTCCACGTCGGGAGCCTGTGGGACGTCAACGGTCTGGCATCCGGCTCAAGCCGTTCGCCCCGGGCCTCTCCACACGCCTTTCGCGCGCATGGGCGGCAGCAGGTCGGGTTCTGAGACTGCGAGCCCGCTGACCCGGAAACCTGGCCGGAACCGGGCACGGAGCGAGAATGGCACCCGCGCCCGGGAGCCACGACCGGACTTCGCGTGACGACATTCAGAGGGGAATCTTCCATGCACCTGTCCACACCTCTCGTACTGCGGAACGGCAGCCGCATTGCGAACCGGATCGCGAAGGCCGCCATGGAGGAAAGCCTTGCCCGGCAGCCCGGACAGTTGCCCGGGCCGGAGATCGAGGAGCTCTACCGCAGTTGGGCACGCGGCGGGAGCGGACTGATCATCACGGGAAACGTGATGGTGGACCGGCGGGCCCTCACTTCTCCGGGAACGATCGTGCTGGACGCCGAAACCGACCTGGCCCCGTTCCGTCGCTGGGCTGTGGCGGCCGGCTCGGAAGGCGGCCAGGTCTGGATGCAGATCAACCACCCAGGTCGGCAGGTCCGGTCGGACCTTCCCGGTGTCGCATGGGCGCCGTCCGACATCGGCGTCAGCCTCGGAAAGCACACCAGCGCATTCGCCCGCCCGACGGCCATGAATGAAGGGGACATTCAGGCCACGATCGACCGGTTCGCCACAACGGCACGTCTCGCGGAGGAGAGCGGGTTCCACGGCGTCCAGATCCACGCGGCCCACGGCTACCTCCTCAGCCAGTTCCTCTCGCCCCTGGTGAACCGCCGCACCGACCGATGGGGCGGCAGCCTTGAGAACAGAGCCAGGCTGCTTCTGGAAGTGGTGCGCGCCGTCCGCACTGCGGTTTCCCCGGCCTTCGCCGTGAGCATCAAGATCAACACCGCTGATTTCCAGCGAGGCGGCTTCGACATCGACGAGGTGGAGCAGGTACTCGCCTTCCTCAAAGACCTCGACGTGGACCTGGTGGAACTCTCCGGCGGAAGCATGGAGAGCGCCGCGACCATGGGCCGCACGGCCGACGACAGGAAGCTCGACCGGGAAGCGTACTTCCTCGCCATCGCCGAGCGGCTCGTCGCATCCGCGCCCATGCCGCTCATGCTGACGGGAGGCATCGGTCGGCGCGCGTCCGCCGAGCGTGTCCTGGCGGGCGGGTTCGCGATGGTCGGTCTGGCCACCGCCCTCGCACTCCGCCCCGACCTGCCCACACGCTGGCAGCAGGGAGAGGACATCGAGGTTGCAGCGCCTCGCCTGAACTGGCGAGACACGGACATCGCCAGCGCAGGCGTCCTGGCCCTCGTCCGGGCCCACCTGAGCCGCATTTCCCGCGGCCGCCCGCCTCGTGCGCGGGCCTCCGCGCGCCTCGCCCTCACCCTTGACACCCTGCGGAACCGAGGAATGATCCGCGCGTACGGGCAGTGGCTCGCCCAGAACCCGGCCCCGGAGGCAACCACACCGTTCAGAGGCTGACAGATCGGGGCCGGCGGGCGCCGGCCTGGTTCAGGCCGGCCAGGCGCCGTGCTCGTCAGGGCCCGCACATGCCGCCCGATCTCACGAGCTCCACATCCACGCTCCACATCGACTTCCGCCGTACCGACCGACGTCGGGGCAGAGAGCAGACCTGCATGGCCACCACCTCCCAACCTCGTCCCCGGGTTCTCATCCTCGGAGGCGGGCTGAGCGGCACCCTGGCAGCAGCCGCCCTCGCTCCGCACAGCGACAGCATCGACATCGTCGAGCGACACCCCCTGCCGGATGCCGCAAAGCCCCGCCGCGGCCTTCCCCAGGCCCGCCACGCCCACATGCTCTGGTCGGGCGGGGCCGACGCGATCGAATCGCTGCTCCCGGGAACCATGGACATGTGGCTACGCGCCGGCGCGCACCGGGTGCCCATTCCCAACGGCATGATCTCGCTCTCTCCCGGCGGCTGGTACCGGCGGTGCTGGCCCGAGGCTCAGTACCTCATCAGCGCCAGCCGCGACCTCGTCGACTGGGCCGTCCGCACCCAGGCCCTGGCGATTCCGGGGGTTCGCCTGCTGTCCGAGGCCGAGCCGGTTCGCCTCCTCGGCACCCGCACCCGAGTCACCGGTGCGGCCATCCGGCATCGGGACGGCACCGTGGAAGCTCGCGAAGCCGACCTGGTCATCGATGCCACGGGCCGCTCCTCGCATGCCCCGGGCTGGCTGACCGAGCTGGGCATGCCGGCCGTTGCCGAGACCGTGGTCGACGCGGGAGTCACCTACGCGAGCCGCCGCTACAAGGCGCCGGTCGATACCACCGGCTGGCCCGTCATCAACGTCCAAGCCGATGCCCGACTGGCTGTGGCCGGCACGGCCGGCACCATCCTCCCCATCGAGGGCGGTGAGTGGATGGTCAGCCTCTCCGGCACCCGCGGCGGCGAACCCACCAGCGACGGAACCCAGTTCACGGCGTTCGCCCGCCAGATGCGAAGCCCTCTCATAGCCGATTACCTGGCCCGTGCCGAGCCCCTCGGCCCAGTGACGGTCGCCCGGAACACGGCCAATCGGCGTCGCCACTATGAGAAGGCCCGTGTCGACGGCTTCATCGCGCTCGGGGACTCCGCCACCGCTCTCAACCCGCTCTACGGGCACGGCATGTCCGCAGCAGCCCAGGGCGCCCGGGCCCTGCGCGACCTGGCGGCGAACAGCGACATCACGTCGAAGGGATTCGCGCGGCGCGCACAGCGTGCGATCGCTCGCCCCGCGGCCGCCGCCTGGCTTCTCGCCGTCGGCCAGGACGCCGCCTTCCTTCACGAGGCCGGGAAGAAGCCCAAGCTCGCCGACCGCCTCGCCGCCAGGTATGTCAATCGCCTCATCACGACGGCCTGCTCGGACTTCACCGCTGTCGAAGCCCTCACCGACGTCATGACCCTCCAGGCGAGCGGGGTGGTCCTCGCCCACCCCCGGATCCTCCTCGCCGCGATCCGCGGCCCCCGGCTCGCGCCGCTCAGCGGACCCGCCCTCACCTCGGCCGAGGAAGCGGTACTCCTCGGCCGGCCCGTCCCAACGCCCACCCCATGACCGCCGTCCGGATCTCGCGCCGTTCGGTTGACAGACCCGTCAGCGGCCCTGCGGGCGGGGGCCGAGGTCATGGGTGGCAGGAACCGGCGCCCGCGGGGCCGGCATCCGACGCGAGACGGACGAACGCACTACGACCATCCTGCGCAGCGGGCAGCATCGGTGACGTGTCCGACGCCGGGGCTTCAGGGCTCGTGTTTGGCGCGGCTCGGCTGGACGCGCTTCGGTTCGCCCGGCATTTTCGGGTAGTCCGGCGGGTACGGCATGTCGCCCAGGCCGTGTTCGTGTTCGTCGCGGTCCGCGAGTTCCAGTACGGCCTCCAGGCTGAAGGCGTGGTCGTCCATGTCCGCGTGCAGGTCGCCCAGTTCGGCGAAGCGGGCCGGCATCGTCACGATGTCGAAGTCGCGCGGTTCCGCGTCGTCCACCTCGTCCCAGCGCAGCGGGGCCGAGACCGGGGCGTGCGGGCGGGGGCGGACGGAGTAGGCGGAGGCGATCGTGCGGTCGCGGGCCGTCTGGTTGTAGTCGACGAAGATCCGCTCGCCGCGCTCCTCCTTCCACCAGGCCGTCGTGACCTTGCCCGGCATGCGGCGCTCCAGCTCCCGGCCGAGGGCGATCGCGCACCGGCGGACCTCGGTGAAGGTCCAGCGCGGGGCGATCGGGACGAAGACGTGCAGGCCGCGGCCGCCCGAGGTCTTGGGCCAGCCGCGCAGGCCCAGTTCCTCCAGCAGGGCGCGCAGTTCATGGGCGGCCGCCACCGCGTGGTGGTAGTCGGTGCCCGGCTGCGGGTCCAGGTCGATGCGCAGTTCGTCGGGGCGGTCCGTGTCCTCGCGCCGTACGGGCCAGGGGTGGAAGGTGAGGCAGCCCAGGTTGGCGGCCCACAGGACGGCCGCCGGCTCGGTGGGGCAGATCTCGTCCGCCGTGCGCCCGCTGGGGAAGGCGATGTGGGCGGTCGGGATCCAGTCGGGGAGGTTCTTCGGGGCGCGCTTCTGGAAGAAGGACTCGCCCTCCACCCCGTCCGGATAGCGCTCCAGGGTCGTGGGCCGGTTCCGCAGGGCGCGCGTGATGCCCTCCGCGACCGACAGGTAGTACTGGGCCACGTCCCTCTTGGTGAGGCCGCGCTCGGGGAAGTACACCTTGTCCGGGCTGGAGAGGCGGACCGCACGCCCGCCCGCGTCCAGCTCGATCGCATTACCGGCAGCACCCATGGGGGCCACGTTAGGCGGGCCCGGGCGGCCGCGCATACCGGGCGGGTCCGGACGTACCACCGCAGAATCATGAGCATGGATCTGCCGGTGATGCCCCCCGTGAAACCGATGCTCGCCAAGTCCGTGGCCAAGATCCCGCCCGGCATGCAGTACGAGGCCAAGTGGGACGGTTTCCGGGCGATCGTGCATCGGGACGGCGACGAGATCGAGATCGGCAGCCGCACGGGGAAGTCCCTGACCAGGTATTTCCCGGAGCTGGTGGCGGCGCTGCGGATCAATCTGCCCGACCGCTGCGTCATGGACGGCGAGATCGTCATCGTCAATGGCGGGCGGCTCGACTTCGACCGGCTGACCGAGCGGATCCATCCCGCCGCCTCCCGCGTGAAACTGCTCGCCGAGACGACCCCCGCCAGTTTCGTCGCCTTCGACCTGCTCGCCCTCGGCGACGAGGCGCTCCTCGACACCCCGCTCACCGAGCGCCGTACCGCCCTTGCCCAGTCCCTCTCCACCGCTCGGCCCCCCGTTCACCTCGCGCCCGCGACCACCGACCCCGCGCTCGCGCGGGAGTGGTTCGAGCGGTTCGAAGGCGCCGGGCTCGACGGGGTGATCGCCAAGCCGCTCGATCTCCCCTACCGGCCCGATGCCCGCCTCATGTTCAAGATCAAGCACGAACGTACCGCCGACGTCGTCGTCGCGGGTTTCCGTTTCCACAAGAGCGGTCCGATTGTCGGATCGCTCCTGCTGGGGTTGTACGACGACACCGGCGTCCTCCAGCACGTGGGCGTGTGCGCCGCCTTCCCCATGAAGCGGCGCGCCGAGCTGGTGGAGGAGCTCGACCCGCTGCGGATGGAAGACCCCACCGGGCATCCCTGGGCGGCCTGGGCCGAGGAGTCCGCGCACGAGAGCGCCCGGCTGCCCGGCGCGCAGAGCCGCTGGACCGGCAAGAAGGACCTGTCCTGGGTGCCGCTGCGCCCGGAGCGGGTCGTCGAGGTCGCCTACGACCACATGGAGGGCGACCGCTTCCGGCACACCGCCCAGTTCCGCCGGTGGCGGCCCGACCGGGTGCCGGAGAGCTGTACGTACGCCCAGTTGGAGGAGGTCGTCGGCTACGACCTGGCGGAGGTGCTCGGCCCGCGGCCGGACGCCGCGGGGGCACCCTGAGGCCCGCCTCAGCCCGTCGTCAGCTTCTCCCACTCCCCCCGGTCCGGGCCCGCGAGCCTCGGCGCGTAGTCCGGACGCGCTTCCAGCCAGCGCGCGACCCGGGCCCGGATCTCCGGGCCGGCGTACGCGCGCTCCGGCGGCTCGGCCAGGTGTCGGACCCGCGCCCTCGCCCGCATCACCTCCGGGTCCTCCAGCGCGCAGTCGAACAGCGCCGCCACCTCGCGCGGCGTCCCCGAGCGCACGGCCCGGGTCGCGAACCGCTCCCCGATCGCCGAGTCGGCGACCACCTGGAAGTCGAACCAGGGCTTCAGCGTGCGCACCGCCCAGTCGTGGTACTCGGCGGCGAACCGCTCCGATCCGGGGTCCTGGTGCGCCGTACGGGCCACCCTGAGCGCCGCCCACAGCGCGAGCGAAGTGCCCTGCCCGAGGGTCGGGTTGGTGTGCGTGATCGCGTCCCCGATCGGGACCAGCCCGCTCACCACGGGGCCCCGCTCGTCGGCCTGCGGGCTCCACCGGTTGTCCAGGCTCGCGGTGGCGAGTACGTCCGACAGCGGTCGCGCGCCCAGTGCCAGCCAGGCCTCGCCGGGCGGGAAGGCCCGGGCGGCCCCCTCGAAGATCGCGGGGTCGCGCAGCGCCGAGCGCGTGGTGTCGGTGGTGTGCACGAACAGCGTCACGGCGAACACCCGGTTGTCGGCGGGGAAGACCGCGCACCCGGCGAAGGCCCCGCCGGTCACCGCCCACGGGCGGCGCGGCCCTTCGTCCATGCCCTCGGGCAATCGGTACCAGCGGCAGAAGTAGGCGAGTCCGGTGCGGTGCCGTTCCACGACGGCCGGCCGGCAGCCCGCCGCGGTCAGCCAGCGCTCGGCGCCGCCCCGGCGCCCGCCCGCGTCCACCACGAGGTCCCCCTCGTAACTCCCCTCGTCGGTCGTCACCCCCGTCACCCTGATCCCTGGGGTACCGGGCGTCCCGGGGGCCGCGGTGGGCATGGGGGCCGCGGTCAGCCCGGTGACCGGTTCCCCGTACCGCGAGACGACCCCCGGTTCGGCGCGCAGGGCCGTGGCCAGCGCGCTCTCCAGCAGGATGCGCCGGGCCTGGATCATGACGAGGTCCTCGTCGCCGGGGCGCGCGGGAGGACGTACGTCGAACCAGTCCAGCTCGTGCCGTTCGCGGGCGCCGAGCCGGAGCATCTCCTCGTAGACATCGGGCAGTTCGTGCCGCAGGACAGCGCGCGCGGCGCCGAGCAGTGCGTGCGGCTGGCCCGCCTGCGGTACGGACGGACGGCGCCAGCCGAAGAAGTCGCGGTCGAGGGCGGTGCCCGGGGCGCGGGTGTCGCGCTCGAACAGTTCGGCGGTGTGCCCGTGCCGTGCCGCGAGCAGGGCGGTGGCCAGGCCTCCGATGCCTCCGCCGATGACCAGCACGTGTGCCATTGCGCCCCCCTGAGCCGATGAACGGTACGACGATCAGACCGCCCAGAGCCTGCGCGCGCGGAACCTGGCCGAAACCCGCACGGCCGTCCGAAGATCAGGAGCCCGCGCGGTACGCCTCCACCGCCCGCCGGATCTGCTCCTCGATCAGGTCCGCGTTGATGGCGACGGCCGCCTGGACCCCCTGCGCCGCGGCGCCCGCGACCTGCGCCATCGGGGCCGTCACGTTCCCCGCGACCCAGACCCCGGGCAGCGCGGTGGCCCCGGTCGCCGCGTCGGACGCGACGCAGGTGCCGATCACGTGGCCGTCCCGCTCCAGCCCCGCCGTCGGCAGGCCGAGGCTGGTCAGCACTCCGGAGCGGGCAGCGAACCGGGGGGCCACCACCAGCGCCCGGCATTCCAGCGCTCCTCCGCCCGCCAGGGTCACCCCGCTCAGCCGGTCGTCACCGTCGACCACGAGGCCCGTCACCTCCCCCTCGGCCACCGCGATCCCGAGGGCGGCGAGCAGCTCGCGGTCCTCCGCCGTGAGCTTCCAGGTGTGCGCGAGCAGCGTGGTCCACTCGCACCAGTGCCGCCACAGCTTCGCCTGGTGCACGGAGACCGGGCCGCCCGCCAGCACCGCGACCGGCGTGTCCCGCACCTCCCAGCCGTGGCAGTACGGGCAGTGCAGCACGTCCCGCCCCCAGCGCGCCGCGAGGCCGGGTACGGCGGGCAGCTCGTCCACCAGCCCGGTGGCGACCAGCAGCCGCCGCGCGCGGACCGTCGAGCCGTCCCCGCAGCGCACCAGGAACCTCCCGTCGGGGAGCCGGTCCGCGGCGACGGCCGTGCCCTGCCGGATCCGCCCGCCGTATCCGGTCACCTCCGCCCGGCCCGCGGACAGCAGCTCGGCCGGGTCGCGCCCGTCGTGGCCGAGATAGCCGTGCATGTGCGCGGCGGGGGCGTTGCGCGGGCTGCCGGAGTCGATGACCAGGACCGACCGGCGGGCCCGGACCAGGGTCAGCGCCCCGGCGAGCCCTGCGGCCCCGCCGCCCACGACCACCACGTCGAACAAGCTGTCCATCGTTTCCTTTGCGTCGTCCATGCCGGTGAGCGTCCGCCCGGATATCCACATTTGACAAATGTCCTTGCCGAAGTGGCAAATGGAGCCATGGCCACCGAGGACCGTGACAGCGAAGCGCGTGACGAGGAACTCGCGGGCGTGCTGACCGCCGTGGGCCCACGGCTGCGCGCCCTGCGCCGACAGCGCGGCACCACCCTCGCCGAGCTCAGCGAGACCACCGGAATCTCCCTCTCCACCCTCTCCCGCCTGGAGTCGGGGCAGCGCCGGCCGACGCTGGAGCTGCTGCTTCCGCTCGCCCGGGCGCACCGGGTGGCGCTCGACGAGCTGGTCGGCGCCCCGGAAACCGGAGATCCGCGGATCCGGCCGCGCCCCTTCGTCCGGCACGGCAGGACGTACGTGCCTCTGACGCGGGATTTCGGCGGGTTGCACGCGTACAAGACGGTCCTGCCGCCTGCCGAAGACTCGGCGACCGTGCCCGAGCTGAAGGTCCACGAGGGCTACGAGTGGCTGTACGTGCTGTCCGGGAAGGTGCGGCTGCTGCTGGGCGAGCACGACCTGGTCCTCGGTCCGGGCGAGGCCGCCGAGTTCGACACCCGCACCCCGCACGCCATCTTGAACGCCGGACCGCGCCCCGCCGAGTTCCTCAACCTCTTCGGCCCGCAGGGCGAGCGGATCCACGTCCGGGCCCGGCCCACCACCACCTCACCGGAAGGACGCCGATGAACACCACCGACAGCACCGACAGCACCGACAGCACCGAGCGCCCCGAGCGTGCCGTGCCCCAGCCCAACGCCGTCGTCGGCGTCGGGCTCGTCGTCGTGGCCCCGGACGGCCGGGTGCTGCTCGGCCAGGCGCACGACGGCCGCTGGGAGCTGCCCGGCGGGAAGGTCGATCCCGGGGAGGGCTTCGAGCAGGCGGCCGCCCGGGAGCTGGCCGAGGAGACGGACCTGCGGGCGGCCCCCGAGGGGATCCGCGTGCTCGCCGTCCAGATCAGCGCGAAGTCCGGTGTGACGCGGCTGACGGCGGCCGCCGTCACCACCACGGCGCGGGGCGTTCCCGCCGTCACCGAGCCGCACAAGATCGCCCGATGGGAGTGGTTCGCCCCGGAGGCGATCCCCGCCACCCTCTACGCACCGTCGGCAGCCGTGCTGCGCACGTGGCGCCCGGACCTCACGGCCCTCCCGCACGTGCCCTCGTACGACTATCCGACCGTCGCTGTGCAAGAAACCCACGAGACCCACTAGTGCTGTGGCCCGCTAGCCGAGACCCGCCGGCCGAGTCCCCGGCGCCACTAGACCCGCGCGCCCACCCTCGGCGCGAAGTGCCCCTCGTTCAGGTCCTCCGCCAGCAGCCGCTTCGCGATCGCGTCCGCCGCCACCCTCAGTTCCTCGCTCCGCGGCCGTCCCCGGTCCTGCTCCAACTGGTCCTTCAGCCACTCCGCCCACGCGGCCGAGATGACCCCGGCTTCCCGTTCCCCCGCCGGGGTGTGCGAGAAGAATCCGTTCTGCCGCGTCAGGTAGCCCTCGTCGACCATCCGCTCGAAGACCGGCAGCAGCACCTCCGGCGGCAGGGAGCGCCGCCCGGCCATCAGGCCCAGGCTGGCGTAGCCGACGGTCCGGGTCATCAGGTCCACCTGCATCACCGCCCACGCACCCGCAATGTCCAGCCGGGTGTCGGAGGAGTCGACGATCGCCCGCGCCTCCTCCGGCCCCATGTTCCGCACGAGCTTGCCGACCGCCAGCTCCAGCAGCTTGGCCGAGTCCCCGGAGGCCGTGACCGGCGAGCCGAAGCCGTCGCCCATGTCCGTGGAGCCGGCCCGGGCGGTGTCCCGCAGCCGGACCTGCTTGAGGAAGAGGGCCACCACGAAGCCGACCACCGCCACCGGCACCGTCCACAGGAACACGGTGTGCAGGGCCTCCGCGTACGCGTCGATGACCGGGCCGGCGGCCGCCGGATCGAGCCCGTGCACTCCCTGCGGGCTCTGCGCCGCCGCGCCCAGTTGCGCCGGGTCCTGACCGGTGGCCCGCGCCGCCTCCGCCACGCCCGCCTCGAGTTCGGGCGCCAGGCTGTTGGCGTAGATCGTGCCGAAGACGGCGGTGCCGAAGGCGCTGCCCAGCGTACGGAAGAAGGTGACGCCGGACGTGGCCGTGCCGAGGTCGGCGTAGTCGACGGTGTTCTGCACGGCGATCGTGAGGACCTGCATGCACAGGCCGATGCCGACACCGAGCACGAACATGTACAGCGATTCCAGCCAGGCGTTGGTCCCCGGTCCCATCGTGGACAGCAGGTACAGCCCGACCCCCATCACCGCGCAGCCCACGATCGGGAAGATCCGGTACCGCCCCGTCTTGCTGGTGACGTTGCCGCTGAAGACGGAGGCGATCAGCAGGCCGATGACCAGCGGCAGCGTGCGTACGCCCGAGACCGTGGCCGAATCCCCGTCCACGTACTGAAGGTACGTCGGCAGGAACGTCATCGCGCCCAACATCGCGAAGCCCACCACGAAGCTGAGCACCGAGCAGACCGAGAAGACGGGGTTGCGGAACAGCCGCATCGGCAGCATCGGCTCCGCCGCCCGGGCCTCCACCAGGCAGAACAGCACCAGGGCCACGACGCCGCCGACGAAGAGGCCGATGATCGTCGCCGAGCTCCACGCGAGCTCGTTCCCGCCCAGGCTCGTGGCCAGGATCAGCGCACTGGCTCCGGCCGTGACGAAGGCGATGCCCAGGTAGTCGATTACCGCCCCGCCCGCCGCACGGACCACGGGGATCGTCCGCGCGGCCGCGACCACCACCAGGATGGCGATGGGGACGTTGACGTAGAAGCACCAGCGCCAGGTGAGGTTGTCGGTGAACAGCCCGCCCAGCAGCGGTCCGATGACGGTCGCCACCCCGAAGACGGCGCCGATCGCGCCCTGGTACTTGCCCCGTTCGCGCAGCGGCACCACGTCGGCGATCAGCGCCATGGACGTGACCATCAGGCCGCCGGCCCCGATGCCCTGCACGCCCCGCCACACGATGAGGAGGGTCATGTTGCTCGCGAGGCCGCACAGGAACGATCCGGTGATGAAGATGATCGCCGAGATCTGGAAGATCAGTTTCCGGCCGAACATGTCACCGAACTTGCCCACCAGCACGGTCGCCACGGTCTCGGCGAGCAGGTACGAGGTCACCACCCACGACATGTGGTCCCCGCCGCCCAGATCCGCCACGATCGTGGGCAGAGCCGTGCCCACGATCGTCTGGTCGAGTGCGGCCAGCAGCACACCCAGCATGATCGTGCCGAAGATGACGTTGCGCCGCCGCCGGTCGAGCACGGGGGGCGCTGCGGCTACGGCGGGGGCTGTGGTCACATCTCGCACTCTCACAGCGCCCCTGCCGCCCCGCACCCGGCGCAGGACCGAACGGGTGGCACCCGGCCGGAATCAGCGCAGGTAGGCCAGGCCCGGGTGGGTCGCCGCGTACCCGTCCAGCAGCCGCCGGGCCACCCCCACCGAGTCCACCAGCGGATGCAGCGCGAAGGCCTTCACCGCGGCCGACCGGGAACCGCTCGCCGCGGCCGCCAGGACCTCCCGCTCGACCGCCTTGACGGCCGTCACCAGCCCCACCGCGTGCAGCGGCAGCTGCTCGACGCCCACCGGATGGGCTCCGTTGGCGTCGACCAGGCAGGGGACCTCGATCACCGCCTCGGCGTCGAGGACGGCCAGCGTGGAGCGGTTGGGGACGTTCAGGATCAGCGTGGCCCGCTCGTCGCGCGCGATGGCCCGCATCAGCGCGAGCGCGACCTTTTCGTAGCCGCCGGACTCCAGGTCGCTCTCGTCGCGCTCGCCCACGCCGGCCGCCTCGCGGTTTTCGGCCATGTACGTGGCCTCGCGCTCGGCCCGGGTCCGGTCCCAGGCGGCGAGGGCCGCGCCGGCGGGCTGCCCGGCCCGGCCGGCCTCGGCGTAGAAGCCCCGCTGCTGGTCGCGCAGGAAGGCCCCGCGCGTCTGCTTGGCCTCCTGGTACGTCCGTACGGTGTCACGGTTGAAGTAGTAGTAGTGGAGGTACTCGTTCGGGATCGCGCCGAGCGAGCGCAGCCACTCGGCACCGAAGAGCCGCCCCTCCTCGAAGGACTCCAGGGCCGCGGTGTCGGCCAGCAGCCGGGGCAGTTCGTCGCGGCCGCCGATGCGCAGCCCGCGCACCCACCCCAGGTGGTTGAGGCCGACGTAGTCGATCCACGCCTCCCCGGGCCGGGCCCCGAGCAGCCGGGCGATGCGCCGGCCGAGGCCCACGGGGGAATCGCAGATGCCGATCACCCGCGCGCCGAGCTCCTCGGCCATCGCCTCGGTGACCAGCCCGGCCGGATTGGTGAAGTTGATGACCCACGCCTCGGGGGCGGTACGGGCGATCCTGCGCGCGATCTCCCGGGCCACCGGCACGGTCCGCAGGCCGTACGCGATCCCGCCCGCGCCCACCGTCTCCTGGCCCAGCACTCCCTCGGCCAGGGCGATCCGCTCGTCGGCGGCACGGCCCTCCAGGCCTCCCACCCTGATGGCGGAGAAGACGAAGTCGGCCCCGCGCAGGGCCTCGTCGAGGTCCCCGGTGGCCGTGACGGCGGGTGCGTCCGGCACCCCGGCGGCCGCGGCCTGGTCCGCGAGCACCCGGGCCATGGCGGTGAGCCGCGCCGGGTCCTCGTCGTACAGCGTCACATGGGACACCCGGCCCTCGGCATGGTCGCCGAGCAGTGCTCCGTAGACGAGCGGCACGCGGAAGCCGCCCCCACCGAGGATCGTCAGCCGCACGCCCTTACCGCCCTTCGCCGTCACCGCACCCCGTGCCACGATCGGTGACACGGGATGGGATCCGTGGCACGCGACCTTCCGGCACCAGTCTCCCCCGTCCGGTCACCTGCGCCCGGTCACTCCCCCAGCGGCGGCACGGCGCGCAGTCTGGCGCCCTGCGGGTACGCGATCCCGCTGCCCCGGACGGGGCCCAGCGGTGCGCCCTGCGGCGCCGAGAGGACCAGGGTGACCCGGGTCAGTCCCATCTCGTCCAGCATTCGGCTGGATTCGGCCACCATCCGGCAGCGTACGACCCCCCACCGCGGGTCGGGGTGGCGCACGGTGCGCACCGCCCCGTCTTGCTCGGCGGCTTCGGCCCCGCGCTTGCTCAGCCAGTGCGGCACCCCGTACCGGTAGGCCGCCTCCATGAACGGGTCGCGGGCCACCTCCTGGCGGATGCTGCGCAGCCCTTCGTCCTCCGGCGCCTCGGCCAGCGCGGTCGCGAACTGCGCGAGCAGCGGTACGCACCAGGCCGGCTCGTGGTCCTCCAGCACGCCCGCCGCGTCCGGGTGGAACAGCACGAAGCGCAGGAAGTTGTCGTCCGGCAGGGCCGTCGGATGTGGCCGTACGGACTGGAAGAGCTGGTCGAAGGCCGAATTGGTGAGCGCGACGTCCCAGCGGTGGTCGACCAGGAAGGTCGGGTAGGGCATGGACTCCATGAGGGCCGCGTAGTCGCACAGGTAGTCGCGCTGAGCGGGGTCCTCCGGCAGTCGGTTCTCCTCCGCCGCCCGCCACGTGGGCGGCGGGTCGCGGTCGACCATGACGCGGAACAGCCAGAAGCACTGCCGCTCGCTCATCTCCAGGGCCTCGGCCAGGGCGATCAGTTTGCGGTCCGTCCACTCCTTGACCAGGCCGCGCTCCCAGTTCCCGTACGCACGCACACTGATGCGCAGCCGGGCGGCGAGGTCTTCCTGGCTCAGGCCCAGTTCCTCACGGCGCTGGCGCAAAATCTCCTTGCGTCGCTCCGACCGTACGGCGCCGCGTGCGGACTCATCGGCCGCCAGGCGCTCTTCACCGGCTCGGGCGAGGCCATCGGACGGGCCCACCGCTGCGAGATGTGGCACCGAGAGCTCCCCCTCCCTCACGGTATGGATCTTCATTTCCGTGTGGCGATCCTGCTACCGACTTCATTCGAGTGTCAACTATTGTGGCAATTCCAGCCTCTTGACAGCTCATTCCCGCCACAGCTGTGGCACGTTCTAGCCCTTCCGGGCCGGAACGGCTAGATTCCAGAAGCTGGCCACGTGCCCGTACCGACTTCGCGCGATCTAGGAGAACCACTGGTGACAGACGGCTTCCCGGCTCCCGTCGCGGTGGCCCACGTACCCCTGGCAGCCACAGTGGTGCGCGTCGCCGAACTCGCGGCCAAGATGGGGCACGATCGGAACCAGGTCTTCGACCTGCGGCGCCTCTCCGAGGCCTCCGGCGTGCCCACCGACGTGGTCAGGACCCTGCTCGACGGCAGGCCGGCCGGCGAACCCGATCTGCAGGCCCGTTTCCTCCAGCGTCTCGATCTGCTGCGGCGCACCCGGGTCAAGCCCAACGGCCGGCGCTACACCCAGCAGGAGATCGCCGACGGCGCCGGCATGTCCCGGCAGCAGGCGGGCGCGCTGATCAACGGCGACCGCCGCCCCACCATGGAGCACTGCGACGCCATCCAGCGCTTCTTCGGGGTGCACGCCGGGTTCCTCACCGCCCACGACGCGGACGCCCTCACCGACGCCCTCCAGCGGACCGAGCAGCAGCTGCTCCAGGACTTCGCCGGCCGCGCGCGGGAAACCGTACCGGCCGCGGCCGCATCGACGGGCGATCCGCTGGCAAGACTCCTCCAGAACCACGGCGTACGGGGCATCGCCTGGCGCGCCGCCCAACTGCCGAGCGACAAGCACCGGGACAAGGTCACCGAATGGCTGGACATGCTCCTTGAGAGCGTCAAACCGAATGAATCCTGACCCAGTCGAAAGTCTGGGTCTGATCCTTGAATCCTGATCCGGATCCACGCCGACGGGGAGAACGGTGAGCATAGGCAGAGAGCAGCGGCGGTTGTGCGGGGAGCTGGTGGCCGGCATCCGGCTGACCGCACCCGTGGAACCCGTGGACCTCTACGCCGCCCTGTGCGAGGGCATGAGCAGACACCGCGGCCGACCGGTGGAGTTCCGGATGGCCTCGTTCCCGCCGGGGACGGCCAGCGGCCTGTGGCTCGACATGGCGGACCGCGACCTCGTGGTCGTCGAGGAACGCACCGCGCCCGACCACCAGTTGGTGATCCTCGGGCACGAGCTGTGGCACATGAAGGCCGGTCACTGCAGCCACCACGTCGACGGCGCCGCCGTGGCCGCCCGACTGCTGTCCGACGAGGCCGACATCGGCGAGACGGTCCGCCGTGTCGCCGCGCGCACCCGCGCCGACGTGCAGGAGGAGACCGAGGCCGAGACCTTCGGCCTGCTGCTGGGCAGCCGCTGCCGGACCTGGCTGGCCGGATCGGCGAGCCACCGCGCTCCGGCGCAGCGCGACCACCTGGCGGGCCGGATCGAGGCCTCGCTCGGCTACCGGGGGCACAGGAACGACCGTTGAACGGCAAGGACTACTACATACCGGCGGTCGCGATGGCGATCGCGCTCGCCGTCAAGCTGCCGGCCCTGCGCCACAACTGGCGCGATCCGCTGCTGCGTTCGGTAGTGGCCCTGCTGACCCTGGCGGCTGCGGTGTTCGCCTTCGCCGCCCCGCCCACCATCGGTGCGGTCAACCGCTGGACCGGGGTTCCCAACATCTCGGCACCGTTGGTGTACTGCCTGCTCACCGCGTTCAGCGCCTCCTGCCTGGTGCTCGTCGTCAACTGGCGGGGCGGCCCTCCCGAGCAGACCCGCCGCGTCTCGCAGCGCTGGATCCTCGGCTACGGCCTCGTGATCGTGGTCCTGATCGTGCTCTTCGCCCTGGGCGAGGCTCCGGAAGAGCGGCTGCGCGACCTGGACACCCACTACGCGAACACCCCGTACATCCGCGAGATGATCGCGCTCTACCTGGTGGCGCACAACGTGGCCGCGCTGGTGATGGTGGCCATGTGCTGGCGCTGGTCGCTCCAGGTGCGCGGCTGGCTCCGGGCCGGACTGATGATCATCGTCGCGGGCTACATGTTCAACCTCAGCTACGACGCCACCAAGATGACGGCCGTCGTCGCCCGCTGGACCGGCCACGACCTCGACTTCCTCAGTACGCTCGTCGCCCCGCCCCTGGCCTCCATGGGTGCCCTGGTCAGCGCGATCGGCTTCGTCCTCCCCCTGGTCTGCCAGAAGCTGTCGGACACCTGGGACATCTGGAGGAGGTACCGCAGGCTCGGCTGGCTCTGGCAGGAGGTGCAGATCTCCGCGCCCAGCGGTACCCCCACCGTGCACATGGCCTGGTGGTCCGCCGCCGAACTGCGCGTGATCCAGCGCGAGTCGGACATCCACGACGGGTTCCTGCACCTGGGCCCGTACTTCGACCGCCACTTGCGGGACGACGCCTACGAGCGGGCCCTCGTCGAGGGGGCCGGCGAGGAGACCGCCCGCGCGGTGGCCGACGCCGCCATGGTCGCGGCCGCCGTACAGGCCCGTACCGCGGACCCCGAGGGCCGGGTCATCGACGCCGGGGACGACCACGGCGACACCGTCGAGGGGCCGCGCGACCTGCTGCGGATCTCCCACGCCCTGCGGCATTCACCGGTGGTGCAGGCGGTCCGGCAGCGCGCGGCCCTCTCCGGGAGCGGACTGTCCTGAAGCCGGGTCCCCTCAGCGGGCGGCCGCCGCCGTCACCGTGTCCGGGAACAGGTCCTGGAACGGCGCGGCCGAGTCGATCCCGGCCCGCCCGAACGGCGCGTCGAAGCTCCACACCATGAACAGCAGGAACACGATCAGCGCACTGAACAGCCCGGCCAGCAGCAGCTCCCGCCCCGAGCGCCTGATCTGCAGGGTGAAGATCAGCCCGACGGTGACCACTCCGCCCACCAGCAGCCCCAACCACACCACCGCCGGCAGCGTGGACTCCGAGCTCTGGGTCCGGGAGTGCCGGGCGTCGTCGGCGGCCGCGATGTGGTCCAGCAGCGGCTGGTAGGCCTGCGCCTGGAGTTCGGTGGTCGGGCTCTGGTGGGTGACGTCGCTGCGCAGCTTGCCCAGCAGCCGGCCCCCCTCCGCGGAGGCCGCGTCGCCGGAGGTCAGCCGCGGCCAGTCCACGGAGACCGTGTGGGAGACGTACGCGTCCACCTCGCCCCGGATCCGGTCGCGGACGGCGGCCGGGTAGACATCGGCACGCTGGGTGACCTCGTACAGGGCCTGCGCCTCGCGGCGGACGCTGTCCTCGGCGGCGCCGCGCGCCTCCCAGACTCCGGCGATGGCCAGGCCCAGCACGATCGCGTAGACCACGCCCACCATCATCGTCATGTACTCGATGACGTCGGGGGTTTCGCTGGTGTCCTCGTCGTCCGCGGCCCGGCGGTGCCGGATCGCGGTGATGGTGAGGACGAGGGCGCAGACGAGCGCCATGGCGATGGCCAGGACCAGCCATTCGGACACGTGGGTTCTCCCGGTGTGGGTGGGGTGGATGGTGGTGCGCGCGGGCCGCGGCGGCGGTCAGCCGCGGCTCTTGGAGCGCGGACGCAGGGCGGCCGCGGCGAGTACGGCCGGGGTCGTGACGACCGCCATGAGCATCACGGTGGACAGTCCGCCAGGGTCGCGCCGCTGCAGGGCCGCGGACCGGTACGGGCGCACGTGGAAGGCACTCACGGGCGCGGCCGCGGCCCTGGGCCGGGGCGCGGCGGTGGCGTCCGCCGGGGCGGCGTCGGCCTCCGGTCCGGCCGGCGCCGGTGCGGGTGGCGGCGGCTTCGCGTCACCGGCCCCCGCCTTCGCCGCGGGCGCGGCCGGCTCCGGCCGCTCGGGGTCCCGCGGGCGCGGCGAACCGGCCGGGGCGGGGCCCGTGCCCGGGTGGTGGACGGTCGGCCGGTCGGCGCCGGGCACGGCCGCCCGCACCGAGGGCGACCCGGAAGGCCGGGCCGCGGGCCGCCCGGGCCCGCCCCCCGGCACGCACACGTCGACCCGGGCTCCGCGCCCGTCGCCGTCGCCCGCGACCGCCACGTGGCCGTGCAGGGGGCAGAGCACCGCCACCAGACCGGCCCCGGCGAAGTACTGCCAAGCGGTCACCGCGCGTCCTCCCGAATTCCGCAGCAGATGTAGGGGTTACGTCTGAAGAAACGATCACGGCGGGGGTTCGATACGCGGCAGACAGGCCAAGATCCCGTTCCGGGGGGTGACTTCGGGGCGTGTCGGGCCCGCTTCGGGCCGCGGGGCGGTCCGTACGGCTCAGCCTGGGTTCCCGGTCCGGCGCGTCACACGGTGAATACGAAAATCCGAGCACAGGATGATGTCCGTGGACACGGACGTCATCATCGTCGGCGCTGGGCCGACCGGCAGGGCCTGCCTTTCGGATCGGGCCGGATCAGCCCGGCCCGTCCCGATCCGGAAGGCCGGTCCCGGGCCGGGCGCGCCCGCCTCCCTCGACACTGCGCCGGCGGCATGACCACCTCACCCGCGGGCACCTCCCGGGGGGTGCGCCGGATCAGCCTGAACGCCTCCGGGATCCCGCTGTCCGCGCTGCTCTGCGTGCCCCGGGGCGGCGCTCCGCGGGCAACCGTCGTCGCGGTGCACGGGGCCGGCATGAACGCCGGCTACTTCGACGGCCAGGCCCTGCCCGACCTGTCCCTGCTCACCCTGGGAGCCCGGCTCGGGTTCACCGTCCTGTCCGTGGACCGGCCCGGCTACGGGCAGTCCGCTGGCCCGCTCCCCGAGGGGCAGGCGCTCGCCGAGCAGGCGGCCACGCTCGCCGCCGCCCTGCGCGACTACCGCGCCCGGTTCCCCACGGGGGCCGGGCTCTTCCTGCTGGCCCACTCGTTCGGCGGGAAGGTCGCGCTGCTCACCGCCGCCGACCACGCCGCACCCGACCTGCTCGGCGTCGAGGTCTCCGGCTGCGGCCACCGGTACGCGCCGGACGCCCTCTCGCGTGAAGGTGCCGCCCGGGGCGGCAGACGGAGCTGGGGGCCGCTGGGCCTCTACCCGCCGAGCACCTTCACCACCGGCGGCTCGATCGTCGCCCCCGTCCCGTCCCGGGAGCAGGCGGACATCCTCCGCTGGCCGAAGCTGTTCCGGGGTGTCGCGGCCCGCGTCCGCGTACCCGTACGCTTCACCTTCGCCGAGCACGAGACCTGGTGGCGGCACGACGCGGAGGCCCTCACCGAGCTCCGGTCCCGGCTGACCGCCGCGCCACGGCTGTGCGTGGACCGCCAGCCCGGGGCGGGCCACAACATCAGCCTGGGATACGCGGCCCGCTCCTATCACCTGCGCTGCCTCGGCTTCTTCGAGGACTGCCTGCTGACCGGCCCGGCTCAGCCGATCGTCAGCGCGGGGCCGGTGACCGTCAGCCCGAGGTCGTGACAGGCGTAGGCGAAGAACGCGAACATCACCAGTGACGCGCCGCCCAGCGCCGTGTCCTTGAAGAAGTGCACCTGCTCCGCCATCCGGGCCTGCGGGTCGCTCTCCTTCCAGAAGGCGTGCATCATCGGGGCCGTCGCGAAGCAGAACGCGGCCAGCGCGAGGGCCCCGATGTCGGCCCAGAGGCCCACGCCGATGCTGACGGTGCCCACGAGCAGGACCAGTCCGCTGACGATCGTGGCGGGGACGGCCAGGGGCACTCCGCGCGAGGCGGCGTAGGCCGCCATCTGCGAGGTCTTGGTCAGGTGGCCCAAGGCCGAAACGGCGAACAGGGCAACGAACAGCAGGCGGCCGATCAGTACGACGACATCCATGGTGGACCTCCCATACCTCCCCCCGTCCATTATCCTTTCGCTCACTCGTTCGACTCGGTACGCCACGGCACCCGCCTCCACCCCGCCCCATGCTCGGAGCATGGAACCCCTGGACCCCCTGGAATCCGTGGGTTGCCCCTGCCACCGCCACCCCGGACACGCGTGAGGGGCGCGACCCTCGACCGGGTCGCGCCCCTCACGGAGTCGTCAACTCGAAGGCTCAGGCCTCCGGGGAGCCGCCGAAGCGCTCGCGGTAGGACTCCAGGTCCTCGTCGGTGATCTTCGCGAAGAGCACCGGCGGCACGGTGAACGGCGTCCCCGCCGGGACCGCGTCCAGCGACTTGGCCTGCTCCGGGGTGATCCACGCCGCCGTGTCGTCGGCGAGCGCGAAGGCGGTGCGCATGGCGTGCGCCGAGGCCGGGATGAAGGGCTCGGAGACCACCGAGTAGAGGTGGATGAGGTTCATCGCGGTGCGCAGGGTGAGCGCCGCGCCGTCCTCGTCGGTCTTGATCTCCAGCCAGGGGGCCTTCTCCTCCAGGTAGGAGTTGCCGGCCGACCACAGGGCGCGCAGCGCGGCCGCGGCCTTGCGGTACTGGAGGGCCTCCATGTGGCCCTCGTACTCGGCGAGCAGCTCGGCGATCTGCTCGCCGAGCTTGGCCTCGACCTCACCGGCGGCGTTGCCGGCCGGGACGGCGTCGCCGAAGCGCTTGCGGGAGAAGGAGAGCACGCGGTTGACGAAGTTGCCGAGGGTGTTGGCGAGGTCCCCGTTGACCGTGGTGGTGAAGTGCTCCCACGTGAAGGACGAGTCGTCGGACTCGGGCGCGTTGGCGATGAGGAAGTAGCGCCAGTAGTCGGCCGGCAGGATTTCGAGGGCCTGGTCGGTGAAGACGCCGCGCTTCTGCGAGGTGGAGAACTTGCCGCCGTAGTACGTCAGCCAGTTGAAGGCCTTGACGTAGTCGACCTTCTTCCACGGCTCGCGGGTGGCCAGCTCGGTGGCGGGGAACATCACCGTGTGGAACGGGACGTTGTCCTTGGCCATGAACTGGGTGTAGCGGACGTCCTCGGCCTCGTACCACCACGACTTGTAGTCGCGGTCGGCCGGGTTCAGGTCGGACCATTCCTTCGTCGCGCCGATGTACTCGATCGGCGCGTCGAACCAGACGTAGAAGACCTTGCCGTCGGCGGCCAGTTCCGGCCACGTGTCGGCCGGGACGGGGACGCCCCAGTCGAGGTCGCGGGTGATGGCGCGGTCGTGCAGGCCCTCGGTCAGCCACTTGCGGGCGATGGAGGAGGCCAGCTGCGGCCACTCGGCCTCGTGCTCGGAGACCCAGGCCTCGACCTCGTGCTGGAGCTTGGACTGCAGCAGGAAGAGGTGCTTGGTCTCGCGGACCTCCAGCTCGGTGGAGCCGGAGATGGCCGAGCGGGGCTCGATCAGGTCCGTGGGGTCCAGGACGCGGGTGCAGTTCTCGCACTGGTCGCCGCGGGCCTTGTCGTAGCCGCAGTGCGGGCAGGTGCCCTCGACGTAGCGGTCCGGCAGGAAGCGGCCGTCGACCGGCGAGTAGACCTGCCGGATCGCGCGCTCCTCGATGAAGCCGTTCTCCTGCAGCTTGCGCGCGAAGTGCTGGGTGATCTCGCGGTTCTGCACGGAGGAGCTGCGGCCGAAGTAGTCGAAGGACAGCGCGAAGCCGTCGTAGACCGCCTTCTGGGCGTCGTGGGCCTGCGCGCAGAACTCGGCGACCGAGAGGCCGGCCTCCTTCGCGGCGAGTTCGGCGGGGGTGCCGTGCTCGTCGGTGGCGCAGATGTAGAGGACGTCGTGGCCGCGCTGGCGGAGGTACCGGGAGTACACATCCGCCGGAAGCATCGACCCGACCATGTTGCCCAGGTGCTTGATCCCGTTGATGTACGGAAGCGCGCTGGTGATCAGGTGTCGAGCCATCCTCGGATGCTCCATTTCATATGTGCGGTACCACGTGACGTGACGGTCTATGTACGGGGTTCATCGTATCGAACCGCCGAAACGCCCCGCGCCGGATTTGTTCATGGGCGGACTAACGCAAAAGCGAGGGCTGTGACCTCTCCGTCACGGCCCTCGCGATCGCGCCCATGCTACAGGCGGACGGCCCCGCGCCCGACCGGCGGGGAGGCCCGCGGGACGGCATACGGGACCGGCATATGCGTATGCGTCCGGCAAGGCCCCCGCGTGATCGACACCGATCACGACTCGATCATCACCGAACGTAATATTTCCAGGTTTCTCCTCTGCGCCCTCCGAGTGCGCCCGCGCTGATTTCCTGTCTCCGCACAGGGGATGAGGTGGAACGGTGAGCGATGGCGGACCGGAGGAGTCCGGTGGGGCCGTGGGACTGCCGAGCCGACGGCGACGGCCGACACCCATGAGCCAGTGGGATCCGGCGGCGCGGGTGTCGTACTGGGCCTTCCACGCCAATCGGCGGCCCGCGTACATGCGTTTCGCGTACCTGCAGCTGGGCTCGGACGCGGCGGCGGAGGAGGCGGTGGACGCCACCTTCGACTCGATCATGGCCGAGTGGCTCCGGATGCTCCACATGGACCGACTCGACGCCTATGCCTGGACCGTCCTCAAGCAGTGCATAGTCGACCGGCAGCACCGCCTCGACCCCTGGCGGCGCCGACCGGAGCCGATGGACATCAGTGCCTTCGAGGCCGCGCTGAAGGAGGCGCACGCCGATCAGTACGAGGTGCTGACCGACACCATCCGCTTCTACTCCGCGGTCTCCCGGCTCGCCGAACGGCAGCGCGACGCCGTGCTCCTACGGTACGGACTGCGCTGCTCCCCCGGCGAGGCCGCCGCCGTGATGGGCGTGGACGAGGCCACCGTCCGCTCCTACCTCGGCCAGGCCCACCGCCGGCTCGCCCGACTGCTCGACACGTCAGCGGATCCGGCCGACCGTACGGACGGCGCCGACTCCGCGGAATCAGCCGGATCATGAAGCGATACGAACGGCACGGCCCCCAGGACGACGACGCGACCCCCCGCTCCCTGGCCGAGTTCCTGGCCCGGGCCGGCGTCCGCGACCGCTACCCGCACTACGACCTCGGCGCGGCCGAGGCCCGGCTGCTGCGCGCCACCCCGCACACCCCCGTCCCCGGCCACCGCGCCCGGCGCCGCTCCGCCTACGGGTGGAGCGACCCGACGCGGGACTGTCCGCTCGACTCCGAACGGGCCCGGCGCGACCTCAAGGCCGCCTGCCTGGCCACCGTGTGCGCGCCCAAGGCCGCCCTCCAGCTGGACTCCTTCGCCGCGGGCGGGCGCACCGACCTGGCCGGGGCCACCGTCTTCGGCTGCCTGCTCCACCTGGCCGGGCTGCGCGAAGGCGCCCGCTTCTGGTGGCAGTTCGCCGCCGGCTGGGGCAGCGCGCGGACGACGGCCGCCGCGTACTGCCTCTTCCTCGACCACTCCCGGCGCGGCGAGCACCACGACGCCCGGCACTGGGCGCGCGAGCTGGGCCGGCGCGGCTTCCGGCCGGGCGGCCGACGGGACCTGCGTGAGGTGCGGCTGTGCGCACAGGCCGCCGTCCTGCGGTACGTGGACCAGCTCGACGATCCCGATCTGGGCCCGGTACCGCTGCCGAGGCCCGGGGTGTCCGGCGTGCTGGCCGCCTTCCGGCCGCCGCCGCCCGCCGTCGTGACGGTGACCGCGACCACGACCACGACCGTGCCCGCCGCGGCGCCGGCCGTGCCCGCGCGGGCCACCGGGCCGCTGCGCCACCCGGCGCTGACGGCCGCCGCCCGCGGGACCGTCGTACAGGCGGGGACGAGCGAGGCGCTGGCGGAGGCCCGGCGCGCGCTGGCCGTCGTACGGGTCCTCGAACGGCACCCGCTCGGCGTGCGGACCGCGCAGCTGCGGCGGGAGACCGGGCTGGCCGAGGCGGAACTCGTCCCGCTGCTCGCCATGCTCTGCGAGGAGGAGTACGCGTACCGGCCGGGCGCGGGGGTGTACGGGCGCGGCCCCGCCCTGGACCGGCTCGCCGCCCCGGGCGGCCTCGGCCTGGCGGGCCAGCTCCAGCGCACGCTGGCCCTGGCCCGGGACAGCGCGGGCGCGGCGGTGTACCTGAGCCGGTACGCCGAGGGGGAGGTCCGGATCACGCAGATGGCGGACGGGCCGGGGGCCCCGCCGGTGCGGGAGTGGGTGGACTTCCGGGCCGCCGCGCACGCCAGCGCGGTCGGCAAGTGCCTGCTGACCCAGCTCGACCACGACCGGCGCGCCGACCACGTGGCCCGGCACCGGCCGGCCCGGCTCACCCCGCAGACCATCACGGACAGCCGGGCCCTGTTCACCGCGCTCGACGCGGTGGCACCGGGCGCGCCCGTCTTCGACCTGCGCGAGTACTCCCCCGGGGTCGTCTGCTCGGCGGTCCCGATCGCCACCGGAGACGCCGCGGGCAGCCTCGCGCTCTCCCTGCCCGCCACCCACGCCCACCGGCTGCGCTCGGCCACCGAGGCCCTGCGCCGCAAGGCCGTCCCGGTCCTGCTGGCCCTGCTGCTGTCGGGGGCGATCCCGCCGGACGCGCCGGCGGTGCCCGGGGATTCGGCCGCGCTGCCGCCCCGGCCGGTGAAGGCACCGGTCACCGCGGAGACCCTGCGCCACCTGCGCCGGCTGTTCCGGACCCCGCTCACCGGCGCCGCGGCCCAGGCCGACGGCCCGCACCTGGTCAGCGACACCGCGGCGGGGGCCGCGTACCTGTTCGACGCCCCCCTGGACCCCGACCAGCCGCGCCTGGCCCTCCCCCACACCTTCACCCCGGTCACCCCGGGCAGCCTGACGACCCCGGGCGGGCTGGTGGTTCTGGGGACCTGAGGGGGTGGAAGGGCGCGACCCGGTCGGGAAACGCAAAAGAACCCCACCGAAGTGGGGTTCTTTCTCTGTGTCCGAGGGGGGACTTGAACCCCCACGCCCGATAAAGGGCACTAGCACCTCAAGCTAGCGCGTCTGCCATTCCGCCACCCGGACTAGGTGGTCGGCCCCGGTTTCCCGCGGCGACATGGACAACAATAGCAAAGGTTTGACGGGGCCCAGACCACTTTTCCGGGCGCCCGAACTTCCGCCACGCCGTGCTGACCTGCACGCATGCGCGCAGGAGCCCCCGGCACTCGGTGCCGGGGGCTCCTGCGTGGGGCTCCTGCATGGGGATCGGCTCGGTGCGGGCACCGGGAGCTACGGGCAGCGGATGACCTGGCCCGCGTAGGAGAGGTTGCCGCCGAAGCCGAAGAGCAGGACCGGGGCGCCCGAGGGGATCTCGCCGCGCTGGACCAGCTTGGACAGGGCCATCGGGATGCTGCCGGCCGAGGTGTTGCCGGAGTCGACGACGTCACGGGCGACGACCGCGTTGACGGCGCCGATCTTGGCGGCGAGGGGTTCGATGATCCGCAGGTTGGCCTGGTGCAGGACGACCGCGGCCAGGTCCTCGGGGAGGACCCCGGCCTTCTCGCAGACCTTGCGGGCGAGCGGCGGGAGCTGGCTGGTGGTCCAGCGGTAGACGGACTGGCCCTCCTGCGCGAAGACCGGCGGCGAGCCCTCGATGCGGACGGCGTTGCCCATCTCCGGGACCGAGCCCCACAGCACCGGGCCGATGCCCGGCTCCTCGTGCTCCTCGCAGGCCTCGACGACGGCCGCGCCGGCGCCGTCACCGGTGAGCACACAGGTGGAGCGGTCGCTCCAGTCGGTGATCTCGGTCATCTTGTCCGCGCCGATGACCAGCGCGCGGGTGGCGGAGCCGGCCCGGATGGCGTGGTCGGCGGTGGCCAGGGCGTGCGTGAAGCCCGAGCAGACCACGTTGAGGTCCATCACCGCGGGGCCGCTGCCCATGCCCAGCTTGGCGGCGACGCGCGCGGCCATGTTGGGCGAGCGGTCGATCGCGGTGGAGGTGGCGACCAGGACGAGGTCGATGTCGTCCGGGGTCAGGCCGGCGCCGGCCAGCGCCTTGCCCGCGGCCTGGAAGGCCAGCTCGTCGACGGGTTCGTCCGGGCCCGCCATGTGGCGGGTGCGGATGCCGACGCGAGAGCGGATCCACTCGTCGGTGGTGTCGACCATGGCCGCGAGGTCCTCGTTGGTGAGCACTTTCGCGGGCTGGTAGTGCCCTAGCGCCACCACTCGTGAACCGGTCATGGGCGGGGTCCCCCCTCGTACGGAAGTCAGGATCACCCAGCTTCGCCTGCTACTGGCCGGTACGGGGGCGCGTGACCCGACAGGATTCGGGGGCCGGAATTTGGAGAGTCCCGAGGATCCACCTGTCGGGACGGCGCCCGAAATGGAACCGGGACAATGGCCTCGTCGGATGAGGGCGAGAAGAAGGATGGACTGATCACCATGGGACGGGTCACCGAGCGCCGCCGCGTCGTCCGGATCCGGAACGGCGTGGAGGGGATCCGCCCGGACACCCTCGTGGCCGAGGAGCCGCTGGAGATACGGCTGAACGGCAAGCCCCTCGCCATCACGATGCGCACGCCTGGTGACGACTTCGCGCTGGCGGCGGGCTTCCTGGTGAGCGAGGGCGTATTGGGCTCCGCCTCCGAGGTGCAGGCCGTCACCTACTGCGAGGGCGCCACGGAGGACGGTTCGAACACCTACAACGTGGTCAACGTGCAGCTGGCCGCCGGGGTTCCGGTGCCGGACATCACGCTGGAGCGGAACGTCTACACCACCTCCTCCTGCGGCCTGTGCGGGAAGGCGAGCCTGGACGCGGTCCGTACGGCGAGCCGTTTCCCGGGGATCGCGGACGATCCGGTGCGGATCCCGGCGGACGTCCTCGGCGAGCTGCCGGACCGGCTGCGCGCCTCCCAGAAGGTCTTCGACCGCACGGGCGGGCTGCACGCGGCCGGGCTGTTCACGGCGCAGGGGGAGCTGCTGGACCTGCGCGAGGACGTGGGTCGACACAACGCGGTGGACAAGATCGTCGGCCGGGCCCTGCAGTCCGGCCTGCTCCCCCTGGCGGGCGCGATCCTCCTGGTCTCGGGCCGGGCCTCCTTCGAGCTGGTCCAGAAGGCCGTGATGGCCGGCGTCCCGGTGCTGGCGGCGGTCTCCGCGCCGTCCTCGCTCGCCGTGGACCTGGCCCTGGAGTCGGGCATGACCCTGGTCGGCTTCCTGCGGGGGCCGGACATGAACATCTACGCGGGCGAGGAACGGATCACTCGGTAGCGGTGCGCCGGACGTCACCGCCCCCGGCGGCCGCGGCGGGTGGCGTTCGGGGACGGTTTCGGTTCCGGGGGTTCGATGCGGTGGAGGTCCAGGGTGGGCGGGACCGGCGTGGAGCCGGGGCCGCCGGATGTTGCCCAGGCGATGATCTCGTCGGTCGCGGTGTCGTCCAGGGCCCAGCCGAACCAGGCCGCGCGCGCTCCGCGACGGCGGGCCTCGCTGGTGGGCTGGACCACGATCACGTTGGCCTGGGCGCAGGGGCCGAGGCAGTCGCTCGTACGGACGGCCAGCCGGCCCCCGGACTCGGCGGCGGCCGCGCGCAGCCGGGCGAGCTGTCCGGCGTGGTCGCTGCCAGGGTTCTTACTGGGGTCGCCGCAGCAGCAGCCGCGGCAGACCACCAGGGTGCAGGGGCGTTCGGCGTGGGCGGCGAGCGGGCGTATCCAGGTCACCACCGCACGTTATCGGGCCTGGCCGGTGGGCTGTTGGGGCGGGAGCGAGACGTCCGCCACATGGTCGGCGGTGAGTTCGGGTTCGGTGGGGGCTGTGGGCTCGGTGGAGGCTTTGGGGTCCGCGGGATCCGCCGGGTCCTGGGCGCGGCGGCGGGCGAGGACCGCGCAGACCATCAGCTGCATCTGGTGGAAGAGCATCAGCGGGAGCACCGCGAGGCTCGCCTGGGCGCCGAACAGGACGCTGGCCATGGGCAGTCCGGCGGCGAGGCTCTTCTTCGACCCGGCGAACTGGATGGCGATGCGGTCCGCCCGGCCGAAGCCGAGGCGGGCCGCGCCGTACCAGGTGACGAGGAGCATGACCGCGAGGAGTACGACCTCCACCAGCAGCAGGGCGCCGAGGCGCGGGAGGCTGACCTGGTGCCAGATGCCGGCGGCCATGCCCGCGCTGAAGGCCGCGTACACGACGAGCAGGATCGAGCCGCGGTCGACGTAGCCCAGCACCTTCTTGTGGCGGACGAGGAACCCGCCGACCCAGCGGCGCAGGGTCTGGCCCAGGAGGAAGGGCAGCAGGAGCTGGAGGACGATCTTGAGGAGGGAGTCCAGGGAGAAGCCGCCCGCGCCCCCGCCGAGCAGGCCGGCCGCGAGGAGCGGGGTGAGCAGGATCCCGGCGAGGCTGGAGAAGGAGCCGGCGCAGATCGCGGCCGGGACGTTGCCCCGGGCGATCGAGGTGAAGGAGATCGAGGACTGGATGGTCGAGGGGACCAGGCAGAGGAAGAGCAGACCTGCGTAGAGCGGGGGCGTGAGCAGGGTGGGCACCAGGCCGCGGGCCGCCAGGCCGAGGAGGGGGAAGAGGAGGAAGGTGCAGGCCAGCACGGTGAGGTGGAGCCGCCAGTGGCGCAGGCCGTCGAGGGCCTCGCGGGTGGAGAGCCTGGCCCCGTAGAGGAAGAAGAGCAGGGCCACGGCCGCGGTGGAGGCCCCGTCGGCGACGGTGGCGGCCGGGCCGCGGGCGGGGAGCAGGGCGGCGAGGCCGACGGTGCCGAGCAGGGCCAGTATGTACGGGTCCAGGGGCAGCCAGGCGGGGAGGTGCGGGCGGCGCATGTGCGGGTGCTCACTTGCTGTCGGGGCGGGGCTTCTCCCCTCCATCGTCGGGGGCGGGGTGGTGATCGGGAAACCTGCACACCGCACTCACTGTCATCTCGATCTGTGATGAGCGCCGTAGAATGGGCGGTATGTACGACCCTGTCCAGCTGCGCACCTTCCTCACGGTGGCCCAGACGCTGAGCTTCACGCAGGCCGCCGCTCGGCTCGGCGTACGGCAGTCCACGGTCAGCCAGCACGTACGGCGGCTGGAGGAGGCGACCGGCCGGCCGCTGTTCGTCCGGGACACCCACAGCGTGGAGCTGACGGAGGACGGTGAGGCCATGCTCGGCTTCGCGCGGACGATCCTGGAGGCGCACGAGCGGGCGGCGGCCTTCTTCACCGGGACGCGGCTGCGGGGGCGGCTGCGCTTCGGGGCCTCGGAGGACTTCGTGCTGACCCGGCTGCCCGAGATCCTGGAGGGCTTCCGGCACGAGCACCCCGAGGTGGATCTGGAGCTGTCGGTGGAGCTCTCGGGAACCCTGCACGAGCGGCTGGACGCCGGGCGGCTGGACCTCGTCCTGGCCAAGCGGCGCGGACCCGGGGACGAGCGGGGGCGGCTGGTGTGGCGGGACCGGATGGTGTGGATCGGGGCGGAGGGGCTGCGGGTCGAGCCGGACCGGCCGGTCCCTCTGATCGTGTTCCCGCCGCCGGGGATCACCCGGGCCCGGGCGCTGGAGGTGCTGGAGCGGGAGGGGCGGGGCTGGCGGATCGCGTGCACGAGCGGCAGCCTGAGCGGGCTGATCGCTGCGGCGCGGGCCGGGCTGGGGGTGATGGCCCATACGCGGGGGCTGATCCCGCCGGGGCTGGTGCGGGTGGGCGGGCTGCCGGAGTTGGGGCCGGTGGAGTTCGCGCTGCTGCAGGGGCCGCGCGTTTCGGCTGCCGCGGAAGCCTTGGCCGCCGCCGTGCTGTCCGGGGCGGACCGGCTGACGCGTGCGGGCTGACCTCGGTGCGGGCACCCCGGGGCTCCGCCCCGGACCCCGCGCCTCAAACGCCGGCGGGGCTGGATGCCCGCCCGGCGGGGCCGGACGTGACACCCGGCTGAGGAGGTCTTGTGGAGGTGTACCGGTGCCGATCAACCTCCGTTTACCGTGCGGTAAGTTCACCGCGGCGCGCGGAGAGGAGCCGGGGCTTGAGGGAGATCACCGTCCCACCCGTCGTCACGGGTACGCCCGTCGGCGGGCTCGCCGACGTCGTGTTCCAGTACGCGCGGCAGGAGCCCGACCGGGTGGTGCTGGGCCGCAAGACCGACGGGGTCTGGCGCGACGTCACCTCCGGGGAGCTGGCCGCCGAGGTGCTCGCGCTCGCCAAGGGGCTGCTGGCTCAGGGGGTGGGGTTCGGGGACCGGGTCGCGCTCATGTGCCGCACGCGGTACGAGTGGACGCTCTTCGACTTCGCGCTGTGGGCGATCGGCGCCCAGCCCGTCCCCGTCTATCCGAGCTCGTCCGCCGAGCAGGTCCAGTGGATCCTGTACGACTCCGCGTGCACGGCCTGCGTCGTGGAGGACGAGGACCAGGCGATGACGGTGGGCTCCGTCGTCGACGGGCTCCCCCTGCTGCGCCGGCTCTGGCAGCTGGACGCGGGCGCCGTCGAGGAGCTCCTCGCGGACGGGGCCGGGGTCGCCGAGGACGTGGTGCACCGCCATCGCGGGGCCGTGACCCCCGACGCGACCGCCACCGTCATCTACACCTCCGGGACCACCGGCCGGCCCAAGGGGTGCGTGCTCACGCACGCCAACTTCATGTACGAGGCCGACACCATGGTCACCCGCTGGGAGTCGGTCTTCCAGGCCGGGCCGGGTGAGCGGCCGTCCACCCTGCTCTTCCTTCCGCTGGCCCACGTGTTCGGGCGGATGGTGGAGGTGGCCGCCGTCCGGGCGCGGGTCAAGCTCGGGCACCAACCCGTGCTGGCGGCGGCCGAGTTGCTGCCGGACCTGGCCGCGTTCCGGCCGACGTTCGTGCTCGGGGTCCCGCACGTGTTCGAGAAGGTCTTCGCGGCCGCTCGCCGCAAGGCCGAGGCGGAGGGCCGTCAGGGACCGTTCGACCGGGCGGTGGAGACGGCCGTCCGGTACGCGGAGGCGCGCGAGGCCAAGGCCTTCGGCACCGGGCCGGGACCCTCGGCCGGGCTGCGGATGGAGCACCAGCTCTTCGAGAAGCTCGTCTACGGCAAGGTCCGCGAGGCGCTGGGCGGCCGGGTGCGGCACGCCATGTCGGGCGGGTCGGCGATGTCGCGCCGCCTCGGGCTGTTCTTCGACGGGGCCGGGATCACCGTCTTCGAGGGGTACGGGCTGACGGAGTCGTGCGCGGCGGCCACCGCGAATCCGCCGGGGGCGACGAAGTACGGCACGGTGGGCCGTCCCATCCCGGGCAGCACGGTGCACATCGCGGACGACGGGGAGGTCTGGCTGCACGGCGGGCACGTCTTCGCCGGGTACCTGGGCGACCCCAAGGCGACGGAGGAGGTGCTGCGCGGCGGTTGGCTGGCGACCGGGGACCTGGGGCGGCTGGACGAGGACGGCTACCTCACGATCACCGGGCGCAAGAAGGAGATCCTGGTGACCTCCAACGGCAAGAGCGTCGCCCCGACCGCGCTGGAGGAGCGGGTCCGTTCGCATCCGCTGGTCTCGCAGTGCGTGCTCGTGGGCAACGACCGGCCGCACATCGCGGCCCTGCTGACGCTGGACATGGAGGGGATCGCGCACTGGCTGTCGATGCGCGGCCGTCCGCAGCGGCCGGCGCGGGAGCTGGTGAACGACCCGGACCTGACGGCGGAGGTCCGGCGGGCGGTGGTGGCCGCCAACACCCTGGTCTCGCAGGCGGAGGCGATCCGCACCTTCCGGGTGCTGGCCGAGCAGTTCACGGAGGAGCGGGGGCTGCTGACCCCCTCCCTGAAGCTCAAGCGGCGGGCGATCGAGAAGGCGTACGCGAAGGAGGTCTCGGCCCTCTACACGCAGGACAATCAAATCTGACGGCTCGTCACTTTGCTTGTGATTGATATTGACGGCCCGTCAGGTCGCGCACAGAATGCGGGGATTCCGACCGGAGGGGATCCCCGACATGTTGCGTCCGATCCGCACCCTGGCCGCCGCGGCAGCGGCGCTCGCACTCGTATCCGCCTGTAATTCCGCCTCCACCAACGGCAACTCCAAGGGAACCCAGGGCGACACCCCCGGCGACCGCCGCGGGGTGACCGCCGAGTCGATCAAGGTCGGCGGCATCGTGTCGATGACCAGCGCCAGCGGCTACAGCAAGAAGGACACCGATCTCGGCGCCAAGGCCCGCTACATGAGAGCCAATGCCGAGGGCGGCGTCAACGGCCGCAAGATCGAGTACCTCGGTGCCGAGGACGACGGCCAGGACCCGGCGAAGAACCTCAGCGCCGCCCGCAAGCTCGTCCAGCAGGACAAGGTCTTCGCCATCGCGCCCATGAGCTCGGTGACCTTCTCCGGGGCCGACTTCCTGGAGCAGGAGAAGGTCCCCACCTTCGGCTGGGGCGCCCTGCCCTCCTTCTGCGGCCCCAAGTACATCTACGGGTTCAACGGCTGCCTGGTCCCCACCCCCGGCGGCACCCTCAACCAGACCTGGCCCGAGGGCCTCGGCCAGGTCCTCGGCGGCGCCCAGGGCAAGTCGGTCGCGATCATCGCCAACGACAGCGACGCCGGGAAGTTCGGCATCCGGACCTTCCAGCAGGGCTTCGCCAGCGCCGGGTTCAAGGTGTCCTACGCCAAGGCCTCCGTGCCCGCCACGGCCGTCCCCAGCGACTGGTCGGCGTACGTCAAGGAGATCCTCGAAGGCGAGGGCGGCAAGGCGCCGGACGCCGTCGTCTCCGTCATGCAGACCCCCAACAACATCGGGCTGTTCACCGCGCTCAAGCGCGCCGGGTACAAGGGCGTGCTGTCCGACCCGACCGACTACGATCCCGGTCTGCTCGCCAAGGACGCCACCAAGCAGGCCCTCGACGGGGTGCACGTGCTGCTGCAGTTCCAGCCCTTCGAGTCGACGGACCCGCAGATGGCCCAGTTCAAGGCCGACATCAAGGCCGCGGCCGGCGGCCAGGACGTGCCGCTCAACATGCACATGCTGACCGGCTACATGTCGGCCGACCTGTTCGTGTCCATGGCACAGAAGGCGGGCAAGGACCTGACCGTCGAGTCCTTCCAGGCCGCCGCGCAGAAGTTCTCCGACACCGGCACCCTCGTCGGCGACCGGGCGGAGCCCAAGGGGCAGAAGGACAGCTTCGGCTGCGGGGCGCTCGTACAGCTGAAGAACGGCGCGTACGAGGTCTCCGTACCGTTCAAGTGCTACGAGCCCATCCCCTTCAAGTAGGGGCGGGGCAAGGCTATGGGTGATCTGCTCGTCTTCGTACTGAGCGGCCTGGTCTCCGGCGCCCTGTACGCACTGCTCGCCACCGGGCTGGTGCTGTCGTACTCGGCGTCCGGGCTGTTCAACTTCGCGCACGGGGCCACCGCCTACCTGTGCGCCCTGACCTTCTACGAGCTGCACTCGGGCCTGGGCTGGCCCGCGGTGCCGGCGGCGCTGCTGGTGGTGTTCGTCCTGGCCCCGGCCCTCGGGTGGGGGCTGGACCGGCTGATGTTCCGGCGGCTCGCGCGGGTCGGCGAGACGGCGCAGATCGTGGCCACCATCGGACTGCTGGTGGCCCTGCCCGCCGCCGGGCTGTGGGTGGTGGAGCTGCTGGAGGACGCGGGCGCGCCCGTGAAACCCGCCGAGAACCAGTTCGGGCTGCCGGGGGTGGGGCCGAGCCCCGCGAAGTCCTGGCAGCTCGCGGACGGGGTCGGCATCGACTCCGACCAGCTGATCACCTGGGTGGTGACCGCGGTGGTGGCGGTGGCCCTGTGGGTGCTGCTGCGGCACACCAGGCTCGGGCTGCAGCTGCGGGCCGCCGTCGACAACCGCTCGCTGACCGAGCTGCGCGGGATCAGCGCCGACCGGCTGTCGTCGGTCGCGTGGATGATCGCGTCGGGGCTGGCCGGGCTGGCGGGCGTGCTGGCGACCCCGCTGCTGGGGCTGTCGGCGCACGATTTCACGCTGTTCCTGTTCGTCTCGGCTACGGCGGCGGTCATCGGGCGCTTCGCGTCCGTGCCGCTCGCCTTCGCGGGCGGGCTCGGGCTCGGGGTCCTGCAGAACCTGGTCGCCGGGTACGCGTCCTTCGCCGAGTCCATCACCGGCTTCCGGACGGCCGTGCCCTTCCTCATCCTGTTCGGCGGACTGCTGGTGCTGACCCGCCGGGCCCGCACGGCAGGGGTCGCGGCCGTGGACGCGCCGCCGGTGGACCACCTGGCGGGGGCCTCGTGGGGGCGTCGGTGGGGGGTGTGGGCCGTGGGCGCCGGGCTGTTGTGCGTCGCCTTCTACACCGTGACCACCCCGTTCTGGAGCGGACTGCTGGCACAGGGGCTCGCCATCGCGCTGGTGTTCATGTCCTTCACCGTGGTGACGGGGCTCGGGGCGATGGTCTCCCTCGCGCAGGGCACCTTCGTGACGGGGGCCGCGCTGGTGGCCGGCCTCCTGATGAGCCGCGGCTGGCCGTTCGTGGCGGCGCTGGCAGTGGGCACGTGCGTGGCCGCGCTGCTGGGGGCGCTGGTCGCCCTGCCGGCGCTGCGGCTGGGGGGCAGGACGCTGGCACTGGCCACCCTCGCGCTGGCGTTCCTGGCGGACCAGGTGCTGTTCCAGCTGCGGTGGCTGCGCAACGGCGACTCGGGGTGGTCGATCCCGCGACCGGTCTTCGGGCCGGTGGACCTGTCCGACGACCGGGCGCTGGGCGTGGCCCTGGTGATCCTGGTCGCGCTGGTCGCGGCCGGGCTGAGCGCGCTGCGGGACTCCCCCTCGGGGCGGGCGATGCTGGCGGTCCGCTCGGCGCCGGCGGCGGCGGTTGCCTCGGGGGTGTCCGTCCTGCGCACGAAGCTGCTGCTGTTCACGCTGTCGGCGGGGCTGGCGGGCTTCGGGGGCGTGATGTACGCCTCGTACAACACCCGGATCACGGCGACGGACTTCACGGCGATGACGGGTCTGGTGTGGCTGGCGGTGGTGGTCGCCGCAGGGGTGCGGAGGCCGCAGTACGCGGTGGTGGCGGGGCTGGTGTTCGCGCTTGCTCCGCGGGTGCTGGCGGATTACGTGACGGAGTCGGCGCATCTGCCGGTGATTCTGTTCGGCCTGGCCGGGTTGGCCTTGGCCAACGATCCCGACGGGTACTGCGCGGCCGTGCCGGTGCGGCTCGCGAAGCGGCGGGCGGCGCTGGTCCCTGCGGGGCCCTCCCCCACCCCGCCCCTTCCCGAAACCGGGCTCCGCCCGGACCCGTCGGGGGCTCCGGACCCGGACCCTCCCCCAGCTACCGCTGGGGGTACCCCCAGCGCCTCAAACGCCGGCGGGGCTGAATTTGCCCTGCGGGCAAACCAGCCGCGCCAGGCGGACGACACCGGCCAAGATCCAGCCCCTCCGGCGTTTGAGGAGTGGGGGTCCCCCCATGACGGAGTCTTGGGGGAGGGTCTGGGGCGGAGCCCCAGGAGCCCCGCAGGGGGTGCCCCGCCCGCCCTCGAGCTGCGCGGCGTAACGGCCGGGTACGACGGCGGGCTGGTGCTCCATGGGGTCGACCTCGTCGTAAGGGCCGGGGAAATCCTCGCCGTGCTCGGGCCCAACGGCGCCGGCAAGAGCACCGCCTGCCGGGTGGCCGCCGGGCTGCTGCCCGTCGAGAACGGGACCGTCCACGTACAAGGCCGGGACGCCACCCGCGACGGCGCCGTGCTGCGCTCGCGCGCCGGGGTGGTGCTCGCCCCCGAGGGGCGGGGGATCTTCCCCTCGCTCACCATCGAGGAGAATCTGGCCCTGTACCTCAAGGAGGCCGACGCCCGGGCCGCCGTGTACGACCGGTTCCCGCGGCTCGGGGAGCGGCGCGGGGTGCCCGCCGGGGCGCTGTCCGGCGGGGAGCAGCAGATGCTGGCGCTGGCCCCCCTGCTGCAGCTGCCGCCGCGGGTGCTCATCGCCGACGAGCCCTCGCTCGGCCTGGCCCCGCGCATCGTGGACGGGGTGTACGCGCTGCTCACCGAACTCCGCGACGCCGGGACCGCGCTGCTGCTGGTGGAGGAGAAGGCCGCGGAGATCCTCGGCATCGCCGACACCGTGGCCTACCTCTCGCAGGGCCGGGTCTCCTGGTGCGGCCCGCGGGCCGAGGTGGAGGAGGACCGGCTGACCGAGGCCTACCTGGGGATGGGGACGTGAGCGGAGGCAAGGGTGGTTACGTGCTGGAGGCCACCGGGGTCGGCGTGCGCTTCGGCGGGGTCAAGGCGCTGGCCGGGGTGGACCTCGGGATCAGGGCGGGCGAGGTGTGCGGGCTGATCGGGCCGAACGGGGCCGGGAAGACCACCCTGTTCGACGTCCTGTCCGGCATCCGGCGCCCCGACCAGGGCCGGTTGCTGCTGGACGGCGCCGACATCACCCGCCGCTCCCCCGTCTGGCGGGCCCGGCACGGCATGCGCCGGACCTTCCAGCGGCAGCAGCTGTTCGGGCAGCTCAGCGTGGCCGACAACGTGCTGGTCGCGCAGGAGTGGCGGGGCGGCGGGGGCGGGCTGCCCGCCGATCTGCTCGCCTCGCCGACCCGGCGCCGCAGGGAGCGGGAACGCCGGGCCCGCGGCGAGCGGGTGCTGGCGGACTGCGGGATCGGCGCGCTGGGGACGACGTACGCGGGCGGGCTGCCCGTCGGGCAGGCCCGCATGGTGGAGCTGGCGCGCGCGGTGGCCGATCCGCCGCGGGTGCTGCTGCTGGACGAGCCGGCGTCCGGCATGTCGGCGCCCGAGCGCGAGCAGCTCGCGAAGGTGGTGCGACGGCTGGCCGAGGAGGAGGGCTGCGCGGTGCTGCTGGTCGAGCACAACGTGGCCTTCGTGATGGATCTCTGCGCGCGTGTCGTCGTACTGGACCTCGGCTCGGTGCTCGCGGAGGGCACGGCGGCGGAGGTGCGGGCCGATCCGTCGGTACGGGAGGCCTACTTGGGGACGCGCTGATCCGGGCGGCGGCAGGCGCCGCCGCCCGGGAACGCCTCGCGGGAATACGTCGTACGGGGGGCCGGTTGTCGCCCCTCGTACGACGCCGTACCGCCGACACGAGGAAGCAACGACACGTGAACCAGGTCCCCACCATCAAGCTCAACAACGGCACGCTCATGCCGCAGCTCGGCTTCGGCGTCTGGCAGGTCCCGGACGCGGAGGCGGAGCGGGCCGTCGGGACGGCCCTGGAGGCGGGCTACCGCAGCATCGACACCGCGTCCGTCTACGGCAACGAGGCGGGCACCGGCAAGGGCATCGCCGCTTCCGGGATCGCGCGCGAGGAGCTGTTCGTCACCACCAAGCTGTGGAACGGGCCTTCGCGGAAGTGGAAGCGGAGCGCGGTGCTGCGCGCCTTCGACGACTCGCTGGCCAAGCTGGGACTCGACCACGTCGACCTGTACCTGATCCACTGGCCGCGCCCGATGCGCGACGACTTCGTCTCCATCTGGAAGACCTTCGAGGAGATCGCCGCGAGCGGTCGCGCCAAGGCCGTCGGCGTGTCGAACTTCCGTCCGGCGGACCTGGAGCGGATCGCCGCGGAGAGCCCGCTGGTCCCCGCGGTGAACCAGATCGAGCTGCACCCGCTGTTCCCGCAGGCCGAGCTGCGCGCCGTGCACGCCGAGCGCGGGATCGCGACCGAGGCCTGGTCCCCGCTGGGCCAGGGCAAGGAACTCCTCACCCTCCCGGCCGTCACCGAGATCGCCGCCAAGTACGGCCGCAGCGCCGCGCAGGTGGTGCTGCGCTGGCACCTGCAGCTCGGGAACGTCGTGATCCCGAAGTCCGTGACCCCCGCCCGGATCAGGGAGAACGCCGACGTCTTCGGCTTCGAGCTGGACGCGGCGGACGTCGCAGCGCTGGAGGCCCTGGGCGCGGGCGCGGCGGGCCGGCGGATCGGGCCGGACCCGGCCGTCTTCGACGTCTGAGGCGGGGGCAGGTGAACCTTTCCGAGGGGCTCTACCGGATCCGCAACGTGGAGAGCGGGCTGGTCCTCCAGCTGGAGGGCGCCTCCCGGGTGCGGGTCGGCCCGGACGGGCCCCCCGCGCCCGTGGCGGCGCGCCGCTGGCGGATCGCGCCGGTGCACAGTGGCGGCGGGATCTTCCACGTGGTGAGCGAGGACAACGAGCGGCGGCTCGACGTGGCGAACGCCTCGACGGACAGCGGCGCCCGCGTGCAGGTGTGGCGGGCCAACGCCTTCGGCGCGCAGGAGTGGCTCGTCGAGGAGCACCTCGACGAGCCGGGCGTGGTCTCGCTGGTCGCGTGCATCAGTGACCTGCTGCTGGAGACCGACGAGGAGGGCCGGGTCCGGCAGGCCGAGGACACCGACTCCCCCTCCCAGTGGTGGCGGCTGGAGCCGGCCGGGTAGCACCGGGTCAGACGCGTACGAAGCCGCGCAGCCGGTACGTCGGCTCCGCGCGCGGGACGTCCTGGTCGGGCAGCAGTTCCAGCCGGGCCGCCAGCTGCGCCGCGCTGATGCCGCGCGGGATCACGCGCGAGGCGTACTGCCCCGCGAGCAGCGCTTTCGCGGAGTCGCGCGGGGTACGGCCCTGGCCGTGGCCCCGGAAGCGGGCCTCGCCGGCCGGGCGCAGGCCCGCCCGCGCGGCGTGGCCCTCGACCTCCCCGGACGAGTCCGCCGGGGTCGGGGTCAGGTGCGCGGCGAAGACGGCGTCGATGTCGCTGCCCACGTCGTGCGCGGAGTCCTTGTCCACGGTGGTGACGAGGACCCCGCCGGGCCGCAGGACCCGCCCGGCCTCGGCGATCACGGCCGGCACCAGGCCGGGCGCGCGCAGCAGGTGCAGCAGCCACACGGCGCTGACCGCGTCGAGCGAGCCCGAGCGCACCGGCAGCCGGGCCGCGTCGGCGAGGGTCACGGGCACCCCGCGCCGCAGGGCCGTCGAGGCCATGCCGTGGGAGGCGTCCGCGCCCAGGACCCGCAGTCCGGGGCGGCTCAGCCGGGCGGTGACGATGCCGGTGCCGCAGCCCAGGTCGAGGAGGGTGCGGACGTGGGCCGGGAGCAGGGTGAGGACGGCCGCGGCGGCGGCCTCGGCGCGCGGGGCGCCGCCGCGGGTGGCGTCGTAGGTCTCTGCCTCGGCGTCGTAGTCGAGCAGCGGCTTCACATCCGGTATGTGCGTGGTCATCGGCGTCGTCAGCTCGCGCCGTGGGCCGGGGCGAGGGCTTCGACGCGCTCGGCGAGCGCGAAGTCGGACTCCGTCACCCGCCCGCCCGCGTCGTGGCTGTTCACGGAGAGCCGGACGGTGTTGTAGCCGAGGGTCAGATCGGAGTGGTGGTTCAACTCCTGCTGCACCGAGGCGATGTGGGCGACGAGGGCGCTCGCCGCGAAGTGCGTGTCCAGCCGGTACGTGCGGAAGATCCGGTCCTCTTCGAACGACCAGCCGGGGAGTTCCCGCAACCGGTCCTCGATCTCCTTCTGCGACAGCGGCTCACTCGGCATGCACCGGCTCCTTTTCCCCGTGACGTGTAGTCAAGGTTCCCACAGCACACCCCGGAACAACCCTTTCGCGCCATAGTGCGCTCGGGTGCTCCTGCGCCTTCCGCGCCCGTCCCGCCCCCCATATGCTCCTGCGCCGGACGTGACTGTTACCAGCGGTAACAGTCACGGAGCGCACAAGGACCGAAGGGGCGGGATCGACATGACCGGCACAGGCAGTTCCAGGCGTACGTTCATCGCGGGCGCGGGCGCGGCGGCCACCGCGGGCACCCTGTCCACCGCCATCACGGCGGCCCCCGCGGCGGCCGCGACCGCGGCCGCCGCCCAGGCCCCGCCCAACGGCCGCCGCGTCGCCGTGCTCGGCGGCGGGGTGGCCGGGCTGACCGCGGCGCACGAACTGGCCGAGCGCGGCTACGCCGTCACCGTGTACGAGCGCCGGGCGCTCGGCGGCAAGGCCCGCAGCATGGACGTACCGGGCAGCGCCCGCGGCGGCCGCAGGCCGCTGCCCGCCGAGCACGGCTTCCGCTTCATCCCCGGCATCTACCACAACCTGCCCGACACCATGCGGCGGATCCCGTTCCCCGGGAACGCGAACGGCGTGTGGGACAACCTGGTCGCCCCGCGCGAGATGATGTTCGCCCGGGCGGCCGGCCGCGAGGACCTGCGCGCGCCCATCCCGTGGCCCGAGCACTCCCCCGCCGCGCTGACCCCCGACGAGCTGCGGCGGGCCCTCACCGGCATCCTGCAGTCCCTGGTCCGGCTCCCGCTGCACGAGACGGCGTACTTCGTGGACCGCGCGCTGGTCTTCCTCACCAGCTGCGACGAGCGGCGCAACGAGGTCTGGGAGCGCACGCCGTGGTGGGACTTCACGCGGGCCGCCCGGATGTCGAGCGAGTACCAGCGCATCCTCGCCATCGGCGTGACCCGCAACATCGTGGCGACCAAGGCCGAGGAGGCCTCCACCCGTACGGTCGGCACCCTGGGCGAGGCGTTCGTCTTCAACCTGCTGGGGCGCGGGGCGGACGGCCCGCCGGACCGGATCCTCAACCTGCCGACCAACGAGGCCTGGATCGACCCCTGGGAGGCCCATCTGCGCTCCCTCGGTGTGGAGTTCAGGATCGGCTGGACGGTGCGCGAAGTGCGCTACGGGAACGGCCGGGTGAGCGGGGTCGCGGTCGAGGACCCGGACGGCGCCCGGCAGACCGTCACCGCCGACCACTACGTCAGCGCGATGCCCGTCGAGCACGCCCGGCGCACCTGGAGCGCGGAACTGCGGGCCGCCGACCCGATGCTGGGGCGCTGCGACAAGCTGGAGACCGACTGGATGACGGGCATCCAGTTCTACCTGACCGAACGCGCCCCGCTGGTCCACGGCCACCTCAACTGCATCGATTCGCCCTGGTCGTTGACGGCGATCCAGCAGGCGGAGCACTGGCCCGCGCGGGACTTCCCCGCCGACTACGGCGACGGGGTGGCGGTCGACTGTCTGTCGGTGGACATCTCCGAGTGGGACAAGCCCGGGATCCTGTACGGGAAGACGGCCAAGCAGTGCACGCGCGAGGAGGTGGCGCGCGAGGTGTGGGCGCAGCTCAAGGCCTCCCTCAACGACACCGGGAAGACCCTGCTGAGCGACTCCAAGCTGCACTCATGGTTCCTGGACCCGGGCGTGGACGGGCTCGGCACCCCGAACCCCACCAACCAGGACGAGTTGCTGATCCACCCGGTCGGCACCTTCCACAACCGGCCGACCGCCGGCACGCGCGTCCCGAACTTCTTCCTCAGCGGGGACTACGTGGCGGTGGACATCGACCTGGCGACGATGGAGGGCGCGAACGCCTCGGCCCGGGCGGCCGTCAACTCCCTCCTGGACCGGGACGGTTCCCCGAGCGCGCGGTGCACGGTCCGGCCGCTGTACCGGGCTCCGCAGGTCGAGTCCGCCAAGCGGCACGACCTGTGGCGCTACCGGCTCGGGCTGCGGAACGTCTTCGATCTGGGCTGACCCCGTCGTACGCGCTCGACTACCGTCGTGAGCATGACCACCACGACACCCACGGTCGGCGCCCTCCTCCGGGCCTGGCGGGAGCGGCGCGGGCTCAGCCAGCTGGAGCTGGCGAACCGCGCCGACTCCTCGTCCCGTCACATCAGCTTCATCGAGACCGGCCGGTCCCGGCCGAGCGAGGAGATGGTGCTGCGGCTCGCCGACCGGCTCGACGTTCCGGTGCGGGAGCGCAACTCCCTTCTACTGACGGCGGGTTACGCTCCGCGCTACGCCCAGACCGCCCTGGACGACCCGTCGATGGATACGCTCCGCGAGGGCTTGCAGCGCCTGCTGACGGGCTACGAGCCGTACCCGGCGCTGGTCGTGGACGCCACGTACAACGTGGTCGCCGCCAACATGGGCATCCTGATGCTGATGGACGGGCTGCCTGAGCACCTGCTGGCCCCGCCGCTGAACGCCATGCGGCTGACCCTGCACCCCGAGGGGCTGGCCCCGAAGATCCGCAACCTGAAGGAGTGGCGCGGCCACCTGCTGGCCCAGATGGAGCGCCAGATCGCCCTGGCCCGCTCCGAGCCGCTGCGCGCCCTGTACGAAGAGGTGTCCGCCTACCCGGTGGCGGAGCGGCCGGGCGACGCCGCTCCGGACGAGGCCGTCCCGTACATCGCGCTCCCGCTGCTCATCGAGCACGACGGCCACCTGCTCTCCTTCGTCTCGTCCATCGCGACCTTCAACACGCCCATGGACGTGACCGTCGCCGAGCTGGCCATCGAGACCCTGCTCCCGGCCGACCCGGCGACGGTCAAGTACCTGCGCTCACTCTCCGACTGAGCGCAGGGCGAGCTGCTGACACACCGCGAACGAGGCCACGGTGAGGGCCTGCGCCGGGATCCACACCAGGCCGGCGGTGGTGGGCGTGAACCAGATCAGCAGGGAGAGCAGGCTGAGCGCGGCCCAGGCGTAGTTCGTCTCGATGACGAGCTTCACACCGAAGGCGGGCGGCTGACGGCGCGAGGCCAGCCAGCCGACCGCGGCGCCGTACAGGACCAGCAGGATCCCGAGCTCCAGCACCAGGCCCTGCCCGACCCCGAGCAGCCGCCCGAGCGGGGCGGAGAAGGCCACGTACGCCAGCCCGTTGCCGGTGGTCACCACGGAATCGAGGGCGAGGAAGCGGCGCAGTGCGGTCTGCGGCTCGGTGGTGCGAGCGAGGGTGCCGAGCAGGGTCGCGGACATGGGGAATCAGCCTCCATCGAGGTCGAACGGCAGGGTGGGGGTATCGGGTCCCGGTTCCGAGTGCGCGGCCCCGGAACCCGATGCCCCCACCTTGCCGCCGCGCCCGCGGCGGGTCGATTACCTCAGAGGTCATGCCGGCGCCCCGTCACTGGTGCCGGACTCAGGCCGTCTGTGCCCGAGCTTCGCCGGTGAGGAGCTTCAGCGGGCGGGTGAAGGAGGCCATGGCCGCGCCCGCCGCGATCACCATGGCGCCCTGCCACAGGAAGTTGAGGCTCTGCTCATCCGCCGCCCGCGCCGTACCCAGAAGGACGCGAACAGCGGCGCGAGGACGATCACGAACAGGGCGGGCAGGGACTGGTTCCAGCCGGCCGGGACGTGCCACCCCAGCAGGTTCAGGTCGGTCTTCTGCGCGGCGAACATGTCCAGCCGTGCCCGGCCGCCATCAGCGCGATCGGCACGGCCGTGAAGACCAGGCCGTACGAGGACGTGCGGCGCAGCCTGGACCGTTCGGCGGGGGTGAGTCGGACCACGGGCTCCTCGCGCAGCTGCCGGGAGAGCCTGCGGCCGCCGAGGACGTACTGGCCGAGGCCGAGGGCCATGCCGACGGCGGCGGCGCCGAAGCCCAGGTGCCAGTTGACCTCCTCGCCGAGGTAGCCGACGACGAGCGGGGCGATGACCGCGCCGAGGTTGATGCCCATATAGAAGATCGAGTAGCCGGCGTCGCGGCGCTGGTCGTCGTCGGCGGCGTAGAGCCGGCCGACGAGGGCCGAGATGTTGGGCTTGAGCAGGCCGGTGCCGATGCGCACCGAAACGTGCGGGCGTGCCCTCCACGGATCGGGCTTTCGGCCCCTGCCGGGGAAAGCGGGACGCCCCGGACCGAAGGGCCCGGGGCGTCCGTCGTACGCGGGAAGGCGCGGCAGGGGTCAGAGGTCCGCGAGGTCCAGCCCGGCCTGCGCCGCGGCCGCCTGCACGGTCTGCTCCAGCAGCACGGCGATGGTCATCGGGCCGACACCGCCCGGGACGGGGGTGATCAGCGAGGCGCGGGCGGCGGCCGACTCGAAGTGGACGTCGCCGACGTTGCCCTCGTTGTACCCGGCGTCCAGGACCACGGCGCCCGGCTTGATGTCCTCGCCCCGGATGAACTCGGCCTTGCCGACGGCGGCGACCAGCACGTCCGCCTGGCGCACGATCGACGGGAGGTCCACGGTGCGGGAGTGGCAGTAGGTCACGGTGGCGTTCTGCTCCAGCAGCAGCATCCCGGCCGGCTTGCCCAGGATCGCGCTGCGGCCGACGACCACGGCGTGCTTGCCGGTCAGGTCCACGTCGTAGGCGGCGAGCAGCCGCATGATGCCGCCGGGGGTGCAGGAGACGAAGCCCGGCAGCCCGAAGCCCATGGCGGCGAAGGAGTGCATGGTGACCCCGTCGACGTCCTTGCCGGGGGCGATGGCCTCAAAGGCGGCGCGCTCGTCGATGTGGTGCGGGACGGGGTGCTGGAGCAGGATGCCGCTGATCTCCGGGTCCTCGGAGAGCGCGGTGAGGGTGGCCACCAGTTCCTCGGTGGTGGTCTCGGCCGGCAGCTCCACGTGGCGGGAGGTGATCCCGGCCTTGACGCAACGGTTCTGCTTCATGCGGACGTAGGTCACGGAGGCGGGGTCCTCGCCGACCAGCACGGTCGCGAGGCAGGGCGCGGTGCCGGTGCGCTCGGTGATCTTCGCCGCGTAGGCGGCGGTCTGCTCCGAGATGCGGCGGGCGAGGGCGGTGCCGTCCATCAGCTGGGCAGAGGCAGTGGCAGTGGCAGTCTGGGCAGTCGTCACGGGGTCTCCTGAACGTCGCTGCGGATCGCGGTTCGCCCAGGCGCGCGGCAGTCGACGTACCGGAGGTCCGGAGGTACGCCGGGCCGCTCCCCGGTGGTGATCCACCCGAACGCCCGTCACGGCCCGGATCCACTGTAGTCGACATATCCGGTGGTTCACCGGTGCCCGACCTGCCACGATCAATGTATGACGCGTACTTTCGACCATCTTGTCGCGGAGGCCGAGTCGGTCTCCGTGGACGGCTGGGACTTCTCCTGGCTCGACGGCCGGGCCACCGAGCAGCGCCCCTCCTGGGGCTACCAGGGGCTGCTGCGCGAGCGTCTGGCCCGCGTCCGGTCCGCCCTGGACATCCAGACGGGCGGCGGTGAGGTCCTCGCCGGGGCCGCCCCGCTGCCCCCGCTGACGGCGGCCACCGAGTCGTGGCCGCCCAACATCGACAAGGCGACCCGGCTGCTGCATCCGCTCGGCGCGGTCGTCGTCGCGGACACCGACGAGCCTCCGCTGCCCTTCGGCGACGAGGCCTTCGAGCTGGTGGCCAGCCGGCACCCGGTGACCATCTGGTGGGACGAGATCGCACGGGTGCTGACTCCGGGCGGCACCTACCTGTCCCAGCAGGTCGGTCCGGCGAGCGTCTTCGAGCTGGTCGAGTACTTCCTGGGCCGCCTGCCCGAGGAGGTCCGGCGCGGCCGGCACCCCGACGACGCCGTGGCCGACGCCACAAAGGCCGGCCTCGAAGTCGTCGACCTCCGCTCCGAACGGCTCCGCACGGAGTTCCACGACATCGGAGCCGTGATCTACTTTCTCCGGAAGGTGATCTGGATGGTGCCCGGCTTCACGGTCGGGCAGTACCGGGACCGGCTGCGCGAGCTCCACGAACGGATCGCACACGAAGGTCCCTTCGTCGCGCACACCGCCCGCTTCCTCATCGAGGCCCGCAAAACGGGGTGACGGAGGGGCGGACGGAACCACGCCGGATGGGTTGCCCGCCCACAGCGTGGCGCAGGTCACTCAATTCAGCGCGTAACGAATCGACTCGAGCGTGCGATGAACCGACAGGTGTCCTCGCGCGGCCCCGGAATACAAACCCCCTCGGGTCTGTTTCCCGAGTTCGCGCGATGATGTCCCGCCGACCCCTTATCTGTTCGCAACGAGAGGCTTCTTGTGTCGCTCAGCCCGTCCCGTACGTTCCCTCCGGAGATCGCCGAATCGGAGGCCCTCGTCGCGCTCGTCGAGCGCGGCCGCGAGCAGGGTCACATCAACGGTGACGACGTGCGCCAGGCCTTCGAGGCCGGTCGCATCCCGGTGGACCAGTGGAAGCGGGTCCTGCGCAGCCTGAACCAGGTCCTGGACGAGGAGGGTGTCGCCCTCCACGTCAGCGCCGCGCCCGCCACGAAGGCTGCCGCCAAGAAGCCCCGCAAGGCAGCCGCCGCCCCGGCCCGCACCGTCGCCAAGAAGGCGGCCACCCCGCCGCGCCCCATCGGCGCGCGCAAGACGGCCGCCCCGGCCACGGCCACGGCGATATCCGCTTCGCCGGCCGCTGCCGCCGCCGACGACGAGGTGACGTCCGACACGGTCGCCGCCGAGCCGAAGAAGCGCACGGTCAAGAAGACCGCCGCGAAGAAGACCGCCGTCAAGAAGACGGCCGCCGCGAAGAAGACCGGCGCCAAGGACGCCGACGAGGGCGAGACCCCGGCCGCCGAGGGCGAGGACTGGGCAGCCGAGGACCTCGCCGACGAGGCCGAGGAGGAGACCCCGAAGGCCGGCGGCACGCAGGGCTTCGTCCTGTCCGACGACGACGAGGACGACGCCCCGGCGCAGACCGTCATGGTCGCCGGTGCCACCGCCGACCCCGTCAAGGACTACCTCAAGCTCATCGGCAAGGTGCCGCTCCTCAACGCCGAGCAGGAGGTCGAGCTCGCCAAGCGCATCGAGGCGGGCCTGTTCTCCGAGTACAAGCTCGAAGAGGAGGAGGACCACAAGCCCGCGTTCAAGCGCGAGCTGGAGATCCTCGTCGAGGACGGCCGCCGCGCGAAGAACCACCTGCTGGAGGCCAACCTCCGCCTCGTGGTCTCCCTCGCGAAGCGCTACACCGGCCGCGGCATGCTCTTCCTGGACCTGATCCAGGAGGGCAACGTCGGTCTGATCCGCGCGGTGGAGAAGTTCGACTACACCAAGGGCTTCAAGTTCTCCACGTACGCGACCTGGTGGATCCGGCAGGCGATCACGCGTGCCATGGCCGACCAGTCGCGCACCATCCGCATCCCCGTCCACATGGTCGAGATCATCAACAAGCTGGCCCGTGTCCAGCGCCAGATGCTCCAGGACCTCGGCCGGGAGCCCACTCCGGAGGAGCTGGGCAAGGAACTCGACATGACCCCCGAGAAGGTCATCGAGGTCCAGAAGTACGGCCGCGAGCCGATCTCCCTGCACACCCCCCTGGGTGAGGAGGGCGACAGCGAGTTCGGTGACCTCATCGAGGACTCCGAGGCGGTCGTACCGGCCGACGCGGTCTCCTTCACCTTCCTCCAGGAGCAGCTCCAGTCCATCCTGGGCACGCTCTCGGAGCGCGAGGCGGGCGTGGTCTCCATGCGCTACGGCCTCAACGACGGCCAGCCGAAGACCCTGGACGAGATCGGCCGCGTGTACGGGGTCACCCGTGAGCGCATCCGCCAGATCGAGTCCAAGACCATGTCGAAGCTCCGCCACCCGTCGCGCTCGCAGGTGCTGCGCGACTACCTCGACTAAGCCCTCAGGCCAGTCGGAAGACCGGTCCTCGTGGTGTGAACGGCAGGGAGGCCCCCTGTGGGATCAGGAAGGCGTGTTCGCGCCGGATCCGCAGGGTGTCGCACCAGCCGTCCGTGATCACGAGGACCGGGGCTCCGGGCGGGAAGTCCTTCGCCCGGTGCAGCAGGTCGATGCCCGGTTGCAGTTCGGTGCCGCCGCGGCCCCGGACCCGCACCCGGCCCGCGATCTCCGTGGGAGGCAGATAGCCCGCGTCGTACGGCGCCGCGTCGCAGAAGACGACGCGGGCGGCCGGTACGTCGCGGGCTTCCGCGTACGAGGCGATGGCGCCCAGCGCCTTGCCGAGCAAGGCGGTGTCCATCGAGCCCGAGGTGTCGAGGACCACGCCGAAGGTGCAGCGGGCCACCTCCTCGGGCGGGAAGTACCGGCCGGCGCGCGGGATGTCCGGGGTCGAGGCCTGTCGGCGGGCCGGGCGCGCGTACGACCGTACGGGCTCGGGCCGTGGCACGTACTCGTCGAACCAGCGGGCGAGCTGGGCGTCCCACGGCAGCGGGGGGTGCGCCAGCGCCCGGATCTCCTGGATCAGCCCGGCGGGCAGCAGGCCGCGCTCCCTGAGCACGTGCAGGTCGAAGCCCTGGACCAGGCCTCGCCGGTAGAACTCGTCGAGGTCCGCGTACGGGCACTGCGCGCCGTGCGGGAGCGGATCGCCGAGGATGTCCCCGGCGCCCCTGCCGCGCAGGGTGGCCTGGCGACGCCGGCGGCGCAGGTCCTGGGCGATCCGGTCGTAGACCTCCTCGACCGAGAGACCCTGGAGCTCGGGGTCGTACAGCAGACCCTCGGGCATGCTGCCGACCCGCATCTCCACCAGCCAGCCGTTGACCACGTAGTCCGCGGCGACGTTGTGCAGGTACGGATCGCGGGCGCCGCACCGCTCGCCGTGGCGCAGGGCGGCGTGCAGCATCTCGTGCGCCAGGATGAACCGCCACTCCTCGTCGTCGAAGGTGCGCAGCGGGTTGATGTAGATCTCCCCGGCGGTGGCGCTGACGGCGGCGATCGAGATCTCCTGGGCGCGGGCCAGCTCGGCGTCGGCGACCACCGTCAGCCCGGCCGCCAGGCCGCCCAGCAGCGGGTACGAGGACACGAACCAGTTCAGCGCTCGGTCCCACGGGCGTTGCACGACGCGCACCCCGGTGATCCGGTCGCGGCGGCCGCCCGCCACGTCCATGGCGGCGGAGACGCTGCGGGTCAGGGCGTGCGCGAAGGCGGTCTGCCAGTCGGGGGCCCGCTGGACGGCGGGCGACCTGTTCCACCTCAGCAACAGCTGGTCCGGCTCGTGGCCCGCCGTACCGCAGTCGTCGAAGGCGGACGGGATGCCGTCGCGGCGCCAGCGGGCGGCCAGCTGCTCCTCGTCCCCGCCGGGGTACTCGGCGGGGAGGTGGTCGGGGGCCCGGCCGACCGGGAAGGTCAGCAGGAAGCGGTTCACCACGACGCAGCGCGCGGCCAGGTCGTGGGGCTCCGGCTGGGCGCGTTCCTCGTCCTCGGCGGACGGGACGTGGCCGAAGCCCAGGTGCAGGAGGCTGTGGGCCAGCGCCCAGGCCCACTCGGCGGGCTCGGCCCGGCGGGTGGGGTGGGCGTGGACACAGCCGTTGGAGTCGACGGCGGTCAGGCCCGTGGCCGGGCACAGCCGGCAGTTCTTGCGGCGGCAGAATTCGACCGGGAGGGCGGCGAAGGCCGGGTTCCGCGCCACCATGAGGCGTCCCGCCGTGTACGCCTCGGTGGCCGGGTCCGGCCGGTTGTCCTTGCCGTGGGAGCCCCGGGAGCGGCCACCGCTCATCGACGCGCCTCGACCAGGCGGGGCATGTCCCGGGCCGCCTCGACGAGGAACCAGCCGGGCAGCACGGGCAGGCCGTCGGCGTCGTCGGCGATGACGGTCTGGGCGACCTCGACGGAGATCTCCGCGAGCTGCACGAGCAGCGACTTGAAGCGGTACGCGGACTGCCGCATGGCGGGCGAGACGTGTTCCTTCTGCGCCGGGAGCTCCTTGAGCAGCCGTCCCCGGAAGGCCTCGGCCAGGTAGTACAGCAGGTCCCGGTCCGCCAGGCCGCGCGGCCAGCCAGCGTCGCCCTTCATGATCGCCTCGATGCCGAAGGTGTGGCGGACGATCTTCGCGTAGCCGCAGAAGGAGACGGCGTGCGCCGGGGTGAGGGTGCCGTGGGCGATCACCTTCAGGGTCAGCTCGTCGAGGCCGGCGCCGAAGGAGTGCAGGGCGTCGGAGAGCATGTGCCAGGAGCGCGGGGTGGAGAACGGCTCCTCGGTCTTGGGCGGCTGGGACCAGAGGTGGTCCGGGCGGTCGGTGAGGTAGTCGGTGATCCAGGGGTGGATGCCGTTCTCCCCGGCCCAGACCAGCCAGTCCTGCGCGGAGGCCGTCAGGTGCACGTGGGTGAGGCGGTTGACGAGGGCCGAGGCGATGGGCCGGGCCAGCGCGTTGTCGGTCGCCCGGTTTCCGGCGCCGATGACCACGGAGCCTTCGGGAAGCTCGTAGGAGCCGATGCGGCGGTCCAGGATCAGCGAGTAGAAGGCCTTCTGCACATCGGGGCTCGCGGCGTTGAGCTCGTCGAGGAACAGGCAGTACGGCTCGTCGCGCGCGATGGCCTCGGGCGGGCAGAAGACGGACCGGCCGTCACGGATCTGCGGTACGCCGATGAGGTCCTCGGGGGCGAGCTGCGTACCGAGGAGGCTCACGCATTCCAGGCCGATGGAGTCGGCGAACTTCCGTACGAGCGAGGACTTGCCGATTCCGGGCGCGCCCCAGAGGAAGACGGGCCGCACGGTGGCGAGGCCGAGGAGCAGTTCGGGGATCTGGGCGGGGGTGACGGCAACGGCGGCCTGCACGAAGCTGATTCCTCAGGGTGGGGTACGTGGTGGGGCCCAGTGTGGGTGCGGCACGTGCCCCGGGGCATCCGGTTTTCGGATCCGCCGGATCCTTCGGATCCTTCGGTTCAGGCTGCGGTGTGCTCCAGCAAGTTCTTCAGCTTCTCCTCGCTCCGGGGCATCTCCTTGCGGAGCATGGGCTTCACCGCGAGGGGGACGAGGGCCCTGCCCATGCCGTGGCCCTCGAAGTCGACGGACAGGGTGACGCGGGAGCGGGTCCCGCCGTCGAGGGGTTCGATGGTTCCCTGGACCTCCGGGCGCACCGGCCCGTCGAGGCCGTGGATGTGCCAGCTCCTCGGCGGGTCGAGTTCCGTGAACTCCATGGTCGTGGGGATCCTCCGCTTGCCGAACTGGCGGGTGACGACGACCTTCGAACCGACGTGGACGGGGAGGTCGCCCATGGGCACGGCGGATACGGCACTGTCCTGCCACTCCGGCAGGTGCGTGGGGTTGGTGACGTAGGCGAAGACGTCTTCCGGCGTGCGGGAGATCTCGATGGTGTTGCTGATCGCGGACATGGCGATCCCTTCAGGCCCCCCTGGCGGCGCTCTCCTTCCACGCTACCGCGCAGGTCAGACGACCGCTCGGTGCGCTGCGGCGGGGGCGGTGTGGGGTGCCGGCCCGGCCGTGGCCGGGCGCGCGCCGGGGCGTCTCCTCGGGCGTCGAACGTGTCGGGGGGTCGGTGGGCCGAGGGGGCCCAGTTCGACGCCCTGCGGGGACGCCCCACCGCACACCCGGCCCCGTCCGGGCCTGCGGGGTCATCCCGGCGCATGCCCCGCCCCTGTCCGGTCCGGTGGGGACGCCCGGTCATGAGGTCGGTTCCGGAGCCGCGTAGGGGATCAGGGGGATCTGGGGGCCGTCGTGTTCCGCTTCGCGGAGCCAGTGGCGCAGGACGCTGTGGACCGCTTCCGCGCCCACCAGGTCCGTCGGCGGCTGCGTCAGGTCCGTCGGCCACATCAGGAAGGGGTGCCCCTGCTCGCCGCCCAGGCCGCCGTGCGAGCCGATCTGCTCCTCGAAGGCGTGGACCGCGCCCGTGGCCGGGTCGTACGCCGAGTTGACCATGATGTCGGCCACGTGCGGGAAGGCGTCGGTCCGCCGGACGGCCTCGGCCGCGCCCGGGCCGAGGGGGGCCAGCAGGGCCTCCGCCTCGCCGGGGACGTCCAGCCGGGCCACCGCCCCGTCGGGGCCGAGCACCTCTCCGTCGACCAGGAGGAAGCCCACCCCGGGGTGGTTCGCGAGGGTGGCCAGCAGGGCGGGGTGGGCCCGCTCGATGCGCTGCCGCGAGGCGCGGCCCGGGACGTCGGGGAAGGAGATCAGCCCGAGGTTGCCGGAGGCGAGCACCACCGGGTCGGTGCCCGGCTTCGGGTGGGCCTCCTCGCCCGCCTCCACCGGCCGGTGCAGCGCGGTCAGTACGGCGGCGCGGGCCTCGGCCCCGCTGCGGGTGCGGCCGGCCCGGCGGGAGACCGGCAGCCCGCAGCCGGCCCGGACCAGGTCCTTCAGGGTCAGCCCGTAGCGGCCCAGGAAGGTCTCCCCCGGGCTCTGTCCGTGGTCGGAGAGGAGCACGATCCGGTACTCCCGCGGCGCGTGCTCGGCGACCCGGGCGATCAGCGCGATGCTCCGGTCCAGGCGCTCCAGGACCCGGTCGGTGTCGTGGCCGTGCGGGCCGGAGTGGTGGGCGACCTCGTCGTAGGCGACCAGGTCGGCGTAGACCGCGGCGCGGCCGGCCAGCACGTCGCCGATCACCGCGGCCACGACCACGTCCCGTTCGACCACGGTCGCGAAGGCCCGGATCAGCGGGTACAGCCCGCCGCGCGACACCCTCGGGGTCTCCCCGCGCATCCCGGACCGTACCGACTGGCCGATCTCCCGGCCCACCTCGGCGACGAAGGACACCGCGGTGCGCACGGCGTTGGCCGGGTCGGAGAAGTACGCGAAGTAGCCCGCGCGGGAGCGGTTCGCCCGGCCGCGCCGGGCCGCCACTGACAGGACGAGCGCCAGCTGGTCGGCGCCGCCGCTGAACAGGTTGCCCCGGCTCGCCCCGTCCCGGGTGAGGAGTCCGCCGTCGCCGGTGCGCGCCGTCGCGCGCCGCTGGAGCTCGGCGGCGCTGGCGGGCCGATTGCACACCACCACCTCGCCGGTGTCCTTCTCGTACCAGCGGAAGGCGGGCACGTCGTAGGTGGAGCCGTGCAGGATGCCGAGCTGGCTGGCGCCGGTCTGGCTCGACCAGTCCGTACGCCAGGACGCGAGGCGGTGGCTGCTCTCCAGCCACCCGGCGACCGTGGGCATCAGCCCGCCGGCCGCGGCACCGCGCAGTGCCTCGTACCCGACGCCGTCGAGCTGGAGGAAGACCAGTCCGGGCGCGGACTCACCCGCTCCCTCCGCGCCCTCCCGGCGCTGCCTGCGGCGCCGCCGGTCGGCGAGCCGGTAGAGCCGCCTGCGGTACGCCTCGTCGTCGCGCACGGCGAGCGCCGTGGAGGTGGCCGAGGCGACGGCGGACATCACGGCGGCCACGACGACGGCGGTCTCGGGCGCCACTTGGCCCCGCCCGGCGGGAATCAGGCTCAGCGCTATGAGGAGCAGCGAGCCGTTGAGGAAGAAGACGAGCAGCCCGAGCACGAGGGCGGGCACCAGTAGCAGGGCCCGTACGAGCACGGGCCAGACCAGGGCGCTCAGCAGGCCGAAGGCCCCCGCTCCCCAGGCGGCGGTCAGGCCGATCTGCGTGATGCTGTCGCCGTCGCCGGACTGGAGGCGGAAGTCCGGCAGGATCCCGGCCAGGGCGAGCATGGTCAGGGTGGACACCGCCCATACGAGGACCATCCGCACCAGGGCGCTGCCCGCGATCCGCCATCGTCCTCGCACCACGCGCAACCTCCCGCGAGCCCCGTCCCGCCTTCCAGGCTCGCACAACCGGGCTCACCCGGCCGGGCGACACGGGGCCGCGGCGCGAGGGCGTGTCTTTCGGGTCAGGCCGGATCAGCCCGCGGTGTCCGGTGCCGTGCATCGCAAGGCGGAGGATGGGGGTCCCCCCGGCCGAAGGCTGGGGGAGAGTCGACGCGGTGGGGGCACCTCCCAGCGGTAGCTGGGGGACGTCGGCGACTGACGACAACGCGGCGAGGCGCGGTGCCGGGCGTCGCGGGCCCGGCCTGACCCGAAAGACACGCCCTATGGGCGCTCAGGTGCCGTCGTAGCCCGCGGTCGGCATGGACAGCCGGCGGTGCACCTCGGCCTTCATCGCGGAGGTGTACTGCGGCTCGTCGTGCCCGGCGGTCTCCAGGCGTACGCCGCGGCGCGCGCACTCCGCGGTGAACTCCTCGACGGAGCGCAGTGCGCGGGCCAGTACCCGGTCGTTGGCGGCGACGAACAGGTCGACCTGCCCGGCGTCGACGTCGGACCAGAGACCGCAGTGGTCGGCACGCAGCCCGTAGAGGAGCAGTTGTTTCGTCACGACGTAGCCCTGGTCCGCGGCCCAGCGGGCGCACACGGCCTGCTGGCTGCGGGTGTCCACGGCGAAGGGGTCGGCGTCCAGGTCTTCGAGCGGGGCCAGGCTGGCGATAGCGGCCACGCGCAGCTCATCCATGCCGCCCGACCCTACTCCGATCCGCCGCCGGGGAGGAGGGGGCGGGGGGCTTCCGGTTCCGGGCGGATCTTCGGGGCAGGCTTTACGCTCGGGAAACGGGCGAGGGAGGGAGGCCGGGTGGCGGTGGAGATCACCTGGTGGGGGCATGCCACGTGCACGGTCGAGGACTCCGGGGTACGGCTGCTGACGGATCCGCTGTTCGCGCGGCGGCTCGCCCACCTGCGGCGGCGGCGCGGGGCGGTGCCCCCGCCCGAGGCTGCGGTGGCCGACGTGGTGCTGCTCTCGCACCTGCACTCCGACCACCTGCACCTGCCGTCGCTGGCGCGGCTCGCGCCCGGGACCCGGCTGCTGGTGCCCCGCGGTTCGCGCCGGGCGGTGCCGGGGCTGGCCCGGGTGGCGGGGCTGCGCGGGCTGCGGGTGACGGAGGTGGTCCCGGGCGAGGAGGTCGACGTACGGGACGGTGTGCGGGTGCGGGCGGTCAGCGCGCGGCACGACGGGCGGCGGCTGCCGTTCGGGCCGCACCTCGCACCGGCGCTCGGGTACGTGGTCCAGGGCGCGGCCCGGACCTACTTCGCCGGGGACACCGGGCTGTTCGACACGATGGCCGAGGAGGTCGGGCCGGTGGACGTGGCCCTGTTGCCGGTGGGCGGCTGGGGCCCGTACCTCGGTCCGGGGCACCTGGACGCGGGGCGGGCGGCGCGGGCGCTGGCGGAGCTGGCTCCCGCGGCGGCGGTGCCGGTGCACTACGGCACGTACTGGCCCATCGGGATGGATGCGGTGCGGCCGCACGAATTCCATGCTCCGGGCGAGGAGTTCGCGCGCCGTGCGGGGCGGCTCGCGCCGAAGGTGGCGGTGCGGGTGCCCGACCACGGGGAACGGGTTCGGCTGCCGTGACCTGGCGCGAGATCGCCGCGGCGGCCGGGCAGGTCCCGCCGGAGACCACCCAGCAGGCGGTGGGGTACCCGGCGTTGTTCGTGCTGGTCGCGCTGGGTGCGCTGGTTCCGGTGATCCCGACCGGGGCGCTGGTGAGTACGGCGGCGGTGGTGGCGTTCCATCACCGGGCGCCGCTACTGGGACTGTTGCTGGTGTTCGCGGTGGCGGCGCTGGCGGCCTTCGCCGGGGACGTCGCCCTGTACTGGCTGGGGCAGCGCGGGGTGCGTTCGCGGGGCGGCTCGCGCTGGTTGGAGCGGCTGCGGGTGCGGGCCACGCCGGAGCGGCTGGAGCAGGCGCGGACGAAGCTGCGCGAGCACGGGGCGCAGGTCCTGGTGGTCTCCCGGCTGGTCCCCGCGGGGCGCATCCCGGTGATGCTGGCCTGCCTGCTGTCGGAGCTCCCGCTGCGCCTCTTCGCCCGCGGCGACGGCCCGGCCTGCCTCGCCTGGGCGGCCACGTACGGGCTGATCGGCATCCTGGGCGGCTCCCTGTTCGCCGAGCCGTGGAAGGGCGTGGCCCTGGCGGTGGGCCTGACCCTCGTGATCAGCGTGGGCCCGGCGCTCTGGCGGCGGGTGCGCGGCTGACCGCTACCGGTCGCCTCTTCTTCGTGAACTGCCCACACGGTGACCGATCTTCTGCACAATGAAGCCATGGCAACCTTCACCGAGTTACAGCTCGGGGACGGCACTCCCGTCCGCTTCGAGGTCACCTCGCCCGCCGGCCCCGCGGAGCCGCCGCCGGCCCCGGAGGCCGCCGGGGACCTGCCCGACGGCATGGGGCACAGCGTGCCCGTCGCACGGGGCGGCGGCGGTCAGGCCGTCGCCACCTTCGCCGTCGAGACGCTCCGTACCGCCCTGCAGCCGATGGGGATCCTCCTCCAGGAGGTCCACGACGCGGTCACGGCCTCCCCGAGCCCGCCGCACGAGGTGAACGTGACCTTCGGGGTGCAGGTGGGTCACGACCTCAAGCTGGGCATCGTCGGCGGCAACGGCCAGGCCCATCTGACCGTCTCCGCGACCTGGCAACCCACGCAGCAGACTCAGCCGGTGCAGCCGACGCCCCGCACGAGCTGACCCGATGGGATGGTTCCGCCGTGAGGGCGGATCCGCGCCGGCGGACCCCCGCTACACGGTGGTGTCCGTGCTGCGGACGGACGGATCCACCACCGCCGGGGCGGGGGTGCCGCTCACCTCGGCCCACCTGCTCACCTGTGCCCACGTGGTCAACGACGCTTTGGGCAGGCCCCTGTTCGACAGCCGTACGCCCGGCGAGGCGCAGGTACCGGTGACCCTGCACACGCCGAACGGGAGCTACCGGTACGCGGCCCGCGTGGCGTACTGGGTGCCGCCCCGGCGCCGCGACGGCAACCCGCAGGTCCGGGAGCGGCAGGACCACGAGTGGCTGGGCGATCTCGCGGTGCTCATCGTCGAACGCCTGGTGGACCTGACCGCCCCGCCCCCGCCGTGGGCACCGATGACCGCCGGCCGCAAGCTGCGGGCCTGGCACGGCTCGGGGCTGAGCAGTTCGTTCGCCGACGTGCGGGTGACCTCCTTCGACGGGGTCATCGGCTACGTGGACGGCGACCCGACCGGCATGGCCGTCGGCCCCGCGTACAGCGGCGGTCCCCTGTGGTCGGCCGACGAGAGCGCGGTGGTGGGCATCGTCGCCGCCCACATCATGCCGCCCTCCGACTCCGCCACCGGGGCACCCCGGGCCTTCAGCAGCCAGCACATCAACCGGCGCAGCTGGTGCATTCCGTGGCAGCGCGTGCAGGAGGAGCTGCTGGCGGCGGGCGCGCACGAGCTGTTCGAGCGCCCGGCCGCCGATCCGGAGGACCCGGCCCTGCCCCTGCTGACCGAGCTGCTGGAGGCCGCGCTGCCCGGCGGCCAGAGCGCTCTGGCCGACACCGCGATCACGGTCGCGGAGCGGTGCGGCTACGCCTATCCCCGTGACGGGTCGGCGCCCGGCTACGAGGAGTACGCCGCGCTGCTCGTCGCCGAGCCCCGCGCGCTGGCCGCGCTGAGCGAGGTGCTGCGCCACAAGGAGCCGCGGATGACGCTGCGGCTGCTCGCGGCCGGCCGGCTCTCCCCCGTCCCGGTGCTGCTGTCGCCCCGGGAGTACCGGCGGCTGCGGGCGCTGCTGGACGGGCTGCCCGAGCGGATCCTGGCGCGGCTGCCGCAGGCGGTGCGGGAGGCGCTGCCGCTGGCGGCCGCGTTCCCCGAGTGGAGCACGGTCGGCGAGCTGCTGTTCCACCTCGAACGGCTGTCGGGCGACAGCCGGACGGACGATGCCGGGACGCGCGTGCCCGCCCTGTTGCGGGTGACGGAGTACGCAGCGGTGCTGTGTCCGCGGGCCACCCGGGCCAATCTGCGGCTGTGGTCGGACGGGGTGTCCGACCGGCTCGGCATCCCCCACTCGGCGCTCGCCGAGCGCCGCTCCGACGCCGAGGACTGGGCCCGCGTCCAGGAGGAGAGGACCACTCCGCTGCGGGTGCTGGTGCAGGTCAGCACCCTCGCCGGGCCGGACCGGTACCGGCTGCGGCTGTGGTGCGACGAGGGCTCGGGGCCCCGTCAGGTGTCCACGGACGGGAACGCCGTCTACAGCGGCGCGGCAGCGGCGCGGGAGCTGCTACGGACCCTGGAGGCGCTGTGCAGGGCCGATCCGGGTGAGCACCGGCCGCTGGTGGAGGCCCTGGTGGACCGGGCCGGGCTGAACCTGCCGATCGACGAGTGGGAGACGGCCGGGCCGGACGGGCTGGTGCCGGCGGTGCTCGGCGCGGAATACCAGCTGGTCGTCAACTGTCCGGAACTCCTGCGCCGCAACGAGCGTTTCCTCCCCGACTGGCGCCGCCGCTGGCGCCAGCTCGACACGGGCACGTCCTTGCTCATCACGGACACCGGGATGAGCCCCCGGGAGATCTACGGCACGCTGATGGACCGCTCGGACGCGGTCCGGGTCGCCGTGGACGTCCCGGCGGGGCTGCGGGACGAGATCGTGCAGGTGTGTCTCGCGGTCGGGGTGCCGGTGGTGGTGTGGGACCGGGCAGAGGAGAGCGAGTCGGGCGCCGTCACGCAGATGAGCGCCGTCACCACCCGGGAGCTGCCCGAGGGCGTGCGCTCGTACCGCGCCAAGACGGTGCACCGGCCCCGGGACTATCCCGGCCGTCCGGTCCTCGCCTGGGCGGACGCCGACCGGACCGTACCCCAGCTGTACCTCGCCGAGCCGCAGGAGGGCGCATGACCACGGAGCCGCACGCACCGGCCAGTTGGCGGATCTTCCGCGGCGACGGCGTCCCGCACGAGGCCGTCATGCCGCCGGCCCCGCCGTGGCGGCGCTTCAAGACCACCGAGGCACCCGCGCGTCCGCTGCCGTACCTGATCGCGCCCGAGCACGCCGACGTGGTCAACGCCGCGCTCCACCTGCGCAGGCCGCTGCTGGTCACCGGACCGGCCGGAACGGGCAAGTCCTCGCTGGCCCGGGCGGTCACGCACGAGCTGAGCCTGGGCAGACTGCTGCGCTGGCCGGTGAACAGCCGCTCCAGCGTGCAGGACGCGCTCTACCAGTACGACGCGATCGGCCGGCTGCGGGAGACGACGCTGCGCCGGGACCGGGGGGAGACCGAGCCGTCCGTCGGCAGTTTCGTCCGGCTCGGCCCGCTGGGCACGTCGCTGGTACCGGGTGAGCGGCCGCGGACCCTGCTGGTGGACGAGATGGACAAGGGCGACGTGGACCTGCCCAACGACCTGCTCACCGTGTTCGAGGAGGGGATCTTCGAGATCCCGGAACTGAGCCGGCTGCCCGACGGGATGGACCGGGTCGAGGTGCTCACCGCCGACCACCGGGGCACGGCGACCGTGGAACGCGGCCTGGTCCACTGCACGGAGTTCCCCGTCGTGGTCATCACCAGCAACGGCGAACGGGACTTCCCGCCGGCCTTCCTGCGGCGCTGCATCCGCCTCGACCTGCCCGTGCCGGACGAGAACCGGCTGCGTGCGATCGTCAACGCCCACCTGGGGGACGACGCCCTGCTGGAGATCGACGACCTGCTGTCGGCGTTCCTGCGCCGCCGGGCCCCCGGGGAGCTGGCCACCGACCAGCTGCTGAACGCCGTGTTCCTGCGGGCCGGCGGGGTGGACCTGGACGCCGACGGGCTGCTGGACGCGGTGTTGCACCAGCTCACCGGGGCCGGCTGAGCATGACGGGCGCGGACCGGGAGCAGCCCGGAGAGGAGCGGGCACGGCCTGGAGAGGAGCGGCCCGGGGAGGACCGGCTGGACGCGGTGCTCCGCGTCCTGGGGGCGGCCGGGCAGGACCTCAACGCGCAGACCGTGCTGGACGTCCTCTGGCTGGCCCGCTGCCTCTCCCTCGATCCCGTGGGGCTGCCCCTGGAAGCGGCCCGCCGCCCGCCCCGGGCCGCGCCCGCGCAGGAGGGCGAGGCCCCCGCGGAGCCGCCGGAGGCCGCCGAGGGGACCGAACTCCCCCTGCCCGACGAGGACCTGCCCGACCTGGCCCTGCCCGAACTGCACGCGGCTCCGGTGCCGCCCGCGCCGTCCTCGCAGGAACCGGCCGAGCGCCCCGGGGCCGGCCGCGCGGAGGAGCCGGAGCCCGGGATGCCGGTCCGGGTCCCGGAGGAGAAGGCCCTCGTACAGGAGCTGCTGGTGGGGCGCTCGCTGCGGCCCCTCAAGCGGAAGCGGCCCAGCCGGTGGCGCTTCGAGCTGGACGAGGGGGCCACGGCCGCCGCCCTCGCCGAGACCTGGCTGCCGGACGTGGTCATGCAGCCGGTGCGCGAGCGCTGGCTGAACCTCGCCCTGGTCGTGGACGACGGGGTCTCCATGCTGCTGTGGCAGCGCCTCGCCATCGAGCTGCAGGCCACCTTGCAGCGGCTCGGGGCCTTCCGGTCGCTGCGGGTGCACGGCCTGGACACCGGCGCCGCGTCCGGGCCGGTCCTGCGCGGCCGGCCCTTCGGCGCGGGCGGGGGCCCGCTGCCGCCGTCCTTGCTGGCGGACCCCTCCGGGCAGACGCTGGTGCTGGTGCTGAGCGACGGCATGGGCGCGGCGTGGCGGCAGGGCCGGATGCACGAGGTCCTGCGCAAGTGGGCCAAGTGCGGGCCGGTGGCCGTCCTGCACACTCTGCCGACCTCCCTGTGGGACGGCTCCGGCATCCAGGCGGACCACTGGCAGGTCACCACCCGGCGCCCGGGGGCCCCCAACACCCACTGGCTGGTCTCCGATCCGGTGCTGCCCGCCGAACTCGCCGGCTTCTCCGGGGTGCCCGTTCCCGTACTGGAGCCCACGGCGGAGTCGCTGCGGGACTGGGCCCGGCTGCTGACCTCCCCCGGCGCCACCATCGGGCTGCCGCTGCTGTCGCCGCCGAGGCGGCGGGCCCTGATCGCGCCGCCCCGGGAGGCGCGGGGCATCCAGCACTTCCGGGACGCGGCCTCCCCCGAGGCGTACCGGCTCGCGGCCCATCTGGCGGCGGTCAGCCCGGTGTCGGTCCCGGTGATGCGGCTCGTGCAGAACGCCGTGCCCTGGCAGGCGCGGACCGCCCATCTGGCCGAGGTCTTCCTCGGCGGGCTGATCCGGCCGGTGCCCGCCCCGGTCGCCACCGGCTGGCCGCTGCCGCCCCGGCACCGGGTGTTCCGGTTCACCCCCGAGGCCGAACGGGCCCTGCTCGACGCGGTGCCCAGCTCCGAGCTGCTCGCGACCGGCCGCCGGATCGGCCGGCGCATCGAGCAACTGGCGGGCCGCTCCCCCGACTTCCCCGCCTGGCTGGCGCACCCGGACGGCGCGGACACCGTGCCGTCCGCCTTCCGCTCCTTCACCGCGGTGGAGCGGCGGCTGCTGGCTCGGTTCGGTGTCAGCATGGACTCCCTGCCGGCGCCGGCCCGGCTGCTGGAGTCACGGCCGCGGGCGGCGCAGCGCTGGGATCCGCTGACGCCCCAGGACCCGCAGCAGCTGGGTCCGTACCGGCTGAGCGGCCGCCGGCTGGGCGAGCGCAGCATCGTCTACCGGGGGCACGACACCCGGGGCACCGAGGTGGCGATCCGGATGATCCGCCCGGAAATGCCCTCGTACGTCTCCCAGTTGCTCGGCGTCGAGGCCGAGGCGCTGCGGCGGATGAACGGCCGGTACGCTCCGACGCTGTTGGCGACGCGGCTGCGGGACGACCCGCCGTGGATCGCGATGCAGATGGTCACCACGCCCGGCGCGGCGGACCTCGCGCTTCCCGCACTCGGTGATCTGCTGGAGGCGACCGCCGGTTCGGGCCGGCTCCCCTTCGACCTCCTCACCAGCCTCACCCTCGGCTGGCACCTGGCGTCCGCGCTGAGCATCTGCCACACCAACGGGCTGGTGCCGGCCGCGCTGACCGGGGATTCCGTGGTGGTCCTGCAGCGTTCGGTGGTGCTGACGGGGCTGGCGGACTGCGCGCTCGACGGGGAGTACGCCGGGACCGGGCCGGTGCCGGAACAGGCGGACTCCGTCCAGGCCCTCGGCGAGCTGCTGCGGCAGATCAGCAGCAGGTCGTTCAGCGGCGCCCGCACCCTGTCCGAGCGGATGGAGCTGTGGCAGGGCGAGTCCTGGCAGCCGCTGCGCACGATGGTCACGCGGTGCCTGTCGCCGGACCCGGCGGAGCGCCCGTCCGCGCCCGAGGTGGCCGAACTGCTGGCCAGGTACGTGGCGCTGGCCCGGGGCGGCCCGCAGCACGGGGTGCGCCCCTCGGGAGGCTCCGGCCCGGCCGCCGAACGGCCGCCGCTGGAGCCCCGGTTGCGCGGGGTGCCGCCGGCGCTGAACGAGCTGCGGATCGGGCGCCGCCCGGTGTGGTCGGCCACCCGCATGACCGAGCGGGCCGAGTTCCACCGGCTGCTGGCGGGGCTGCGGCGGCCGCTCGGGCAGAGCCTGCGGGTCACCGTGGCCGGCGTGTCGCCCGGTTCGGGCCGGGCCACGACCGCCATGACGCTGGGGACCCTGCTGTCCGTGGTGCGCGGCGAGCCGGTGCTGGCCCTGGACGGGGCGCCGACGGCCGGGGACCTGAACGCCCACCTGACACTCCGCAACCCGGCGACGCTGGGCGAGCTGGCGGCACTGGCGCAGGACGCCTCGTACGAGGAGATCCGGCGGCTCACCACCCGCACCCCGGGCGGGCTGGAGGTGGTGGCCCACTCGGCCGCGTACAAGGCTCCGAGTCCCAGCCACTTCGACGAGTACCGGCGGGTCCTCTCGATGGCCGCGCGCCACTACCCGGTGGTGCTGACGGACTGGGCGGAGGGCCGGATCAGTGCGCGCGGGGAGGCTGTGCTGGCGCTGACCGACCGGCTCGTCCTGTGCTGCACGAACGCGCTCCACGCCACGGAGGCGGTCGAGCGGCAGCTGGCCGAGCTGCGCCGGGCGGGATGGGAGTCCCTCGCCGACCGTGCGGTGGTCGTGGCCACCGCGCTCGGCGGATCGGGCGCAGTGCTGTCCGCCCAGGGCGTCCGCGCCCACCTGCCCACGGCCGGGCCGATGGTCTTCGTACCGTACGACCTGCACCTGTCGGGCATCGCCGAGCGGAACCTGGCCCGGCTGCGGCCCCGGACGGCGGAGGCGTACGCGAACCTGGCCGACCTGCTCTTCGCGGGCGCGGTGGGGGTTTCAGGGTCCGGGTAGCTCCTCGCCGAGGGTGCGGGACCCGCCGATGGGGAGGTCCCAGAGGTGCTCGCGGGGCAGGCCCGCACGGGCCCAGGCGGTCCGGGCGCGGTGCAGGGGCTCCATGACCGGTTCGGCGGAGAGGACGAAGGTGGCCCAGTGCATGGGGGCCATCCGGCGGGCTCCGAGGTCGAGGCAGGCCCGTACGGCCTCCTCCGGGTCGGCGTGGACGTCGCTGAGCCACCAGCGCGGGGCGTAGGCCCCGATCGGCAGCAGGGCGAGGTCGATGCCGGGATGGCGGCGGCCGATCTCGCCGAACCAGTGCCCGTAGCCGGTGTCTCCCGCGAAGTAGAGCTTCCGCGGGGCGCGGCTCTGGGTGTCGGTGAGGATCCAGCCGCCCCACAGGGAGCGGCAGGTGTCGATCAGGGACCGCTTCGACCAGTGGTGGGCGGGGACGAACTCGAAGCGTACGCCCCCCAGTTCGGCCGACTCCCACCAGTCGAGCTCGGTGACGCGGGTGAAGCCCCGGCGGCGGAACCAGCGGGCGAGGCCCGCCGGGACGAAGCAGGCCGTGCGCCGGGGCAGCCGCTTGATGGTGGGGGCGTCGAGGTGGTCGTAGTGGTTGTGGCTGATCACCACGGCGTCGACCGGCGGCAGCTCCTCCCAGCGCACGCCGACGGGTGTCATCCGGGACGGGGTGCCGAGGATGCGGCGCGACCAGACGGGGTCGGTCAGCACGGTCAGCCCGCCGGTCCGCAGCACCCAGCTGGCGTGCCCGGCCCAGGTGACGGAGACCGTGCCGGGTGCCGCCGCGGGCAGCGGGGCGGGTGCGTAGGGCAGGTCGGGGATGCCGCGCAGCCCGTCGGGGCCGGGCCGGAAGGCACCCTCGCGGGCGAGCCGGGCGAAGGCGCGCATGCCGGGGAGCGGGGTGGTGAGCCGGTCCGCGAAGGAACCGGGCCAGCGCCGGTGCTCCCCGAGTGGCCGGGGGCGGGCGGGCGGTCCGTCGGGGGCCTTCGGCGCGCCTGCCGGGGCGCCCGCCAGGGGGTCTGCCACGACTCCTGCCGGGGCCCCTGCCTGCAGGGCGGCCGGACGGCCGGACGGGGCTCCCGCCCGAGGCGCCGCCGGAGGCCCGGACGGGGCTCCCGCCCGAGGCGCCGCCGGAGGCCCGGACGGGGCTCCCGCCCGAGGCGCGGTCGGAGGGCCGGACGGGGCTCCCGCCCGAGGCGCGGTCGGAGGGTTGGCTGCCAAGACTCCCGCCGGGCTTCCCGCCTGGGGTCCTGCCGGGGCCCCTGCCTGCGGGACGGCCGGAGGGCCGGTCGGGGCCCCTGTCAGGGGCGTGGGCGGCGCGGGGCGTTGGGCCGTGGTGGGGTGTGCCGGCGCCGGGGCGGAAGGTGCGGCGGGGGCGGGGGCGTCCGTCCGGTCCCTCATCGGGAAGTCTCCGTTCACCGGGTCGCGTCGGGCGGGGCGGTCAGGGCGGTCGGGCCGGTCGGTCAGGGCGGTCGGGCCGGGCCGAAGGGGTGTCAGGCCAGTCCCGCCAGGGCCGATCCGAGGAGGTCCAGGGAGCGCCGTACGTGCGGCAGCGCGAGCGGATCGCGGGCGGTGAGCGCGGCCAGCCGCTCCTCGGGGGTGGCGCCGAGCAGCGGGCCCGTCGACAACCGCACGCGCAGCGCGCCCAGTTCGTCCGCGAACCGCTGCCCGCCCGGCGTGGGCGCGCCGAGCCGGGCGCCGAGCCAGTCCTCCAGCTCCATGGCGTCGCCGACCCCGCGCCGGGCGAGGCCGGCCCGCAGCGGGGAGAGGTCCGCGTAGAGGTGGCGGCCTGCCTCCGGGGGCCGGACCAGCGCCCCGGCCTCCAGCAGCACGCGGTGCGCGGCGGCGGCGACGGCTCCGTGCAGGGTGGCCGCCGCGTAGGAGCGTGCGGCGACCGCGTCGGGTTCGTCGAGGGCGTGCGCGGCGGCCCCCGCGACGGGGCCCGCGACGAGGGCGCCGGTGGCGGTGAGCACGTCGAGGGTGCGGGCGCGCAGCCAGGTGCCGCGCGGGGTGTCGGGGAAGCGGAGTACGGCCGCCGGCCAGCCGGCGGGCAGCAGCGCTCCGGACAGGTCGACGAGGACGGCCGCCTGGTCGGGGAGCATCTCGGCGGGGCTGAGCACCAGGGTCTCGTGCGGCCGGTGCACGGTGTCGCGCCAGCTCTCGTCGCTGACGACGAACAGCCCGGCCTCCTCTGCGGCCTCGCAGGCCTCGCGCAGCATCTCGGGCGGCGGGACGGTGGCGGTCGGGTCGTCGGCGACCGACAGCAGCAGCACCCGCGGGTCACCGCCCTCCGCGCGCACCCGCCGTACGGTCTCCAGCAGCGCGTACGGGTCGGGTACGCCGCCGCACTCGGCCGGGGTCGGTACGTGGTAGGCCCGCCGTCCCAGCAGCCGGACCTGCGGGGTCCACCAGGCGGGACAGGGCCGGGGCAGCATCACGTCGCCGCCGAAGGCTCCGAGCAGGGCGAGCAGCAGGGCCGGGGCGCCGGGGCCGGCGGCCACGCTCGAAGGGGCGGTGGCGAGCCCGCGCCGCCCCCAGTGCCGGCAGGCGGCCTCGCGTACGGGTTCCCCGCCGCCGGGGGGTTCGGGGGCGGAGCGCCCGGCGGCCGCGGCGAGTACGGCGAGGAGCTCGGGCAGCACGGGGAGGCCCGGCTGGGGCGCGGGTGGGCCGTACCTGACCGGACCACGGCCTTCCGGCGCCGTGCGCTGCATCCCCTCCACCGTTTCCCGCCTTCCGCGCCGACACCGCCCGCCTCACCCGACGCTGCCCTTTATACGATTATTCGGACGAAGCCGCCCGTTATGGGAGTCAGCCCTTCCTCCCCAGCAGCGCCAGCAGCCGGGTCTGCGCGTTCGCCCCCGCCGGAACCTCCAGCGGCTCTGCGTACATGCCGCTGGCGGCGAGCGAGTCGGCGTACGGCATGACCTCCTTGATGGAGAACTCGACGAGGTTGTCCGGGAGCCGGTCGTCGGCGCCGATGCCCCGGCAGAGGTCCCAGGTGTGCACGACGCAGTCGGCGGTCAGTTCGGAGCAGTACGCCGTTCCGAGCGCGGGCCCGTACGAGAGCCGCACGGTCCGGTCCAGCGCCCCGGGCGCGGCGAAGGCCGCGTGCGCGGCGGCGGAGGCGGCGTCCCAAGCCGCGTGGGGGTCCTCGCCGAGCACGTCCCCGGAGAAGGCGTCGCCGAGCTCCTCGACGGTGCGGCCGTCGGTGACCATGGGCGGGATCCAGAGCTGCTCCCCGGTGACGTGGTTGACCAGCGCCCGCACGTCCCACTCGGTGCAGGGGGTGGACGCGCCCCACTGGTCGTCCTTGACGGCGCGCAGCCGCTCACCGAAGAGCCGAAGCGCCTGGGCGTGCAGTTCGAGCAGCGTCTCGGGCATGGCCCTCACCGCCTTCCACCATGGGGATCTCCCGCACTTTCCCGTACGCGGCCCACTGTCCTCGCCCCCGCATTCCCCTGCCACCGGCACGGCCGACCCCCTTGCACGGCAAGGCTCCTGTCCACATGTCAAAACACCCATCTCACATAACGGCATGATCCTTTACGGTGGGAGCAACGCTTCGACGAGGAGGACTCCCGCGATGAACGCCACGCACGAGACGGCCGTCTACACGCACGGCCACCACGAGTCGGTCCTGCGCTCACACCGCTGGCGCACAGCCGAGAACTCGGCCGCGTACCTGATCGGCGAGCTGCGGCCGGGCATGTCCGTACTGGACGTGGGCTGCGGGCCGGGCACGATCACCGCCGACCTGGCGGAGCTGGTCGCGCCGGGCGGCCGCGTCACGGCGGTCGACGCGGCCGAGGACGTCGTCGAGCAGGCCCGCGCGTACGCGGCGGAACGCGGGGTGACGGGGGTGGAATTCGGTACGGCGGACGTCCACGCGCTCGGCTTCCCGGACGACACCTTCGACGTGGTCCACGCCCACCAGGTGCTGCAGCACGTGGGCGACCCGGTGCGGGCGCTGCGCGAGATGCGGCGGGTGTGCAGGCCGGGCGGGATCGTGGCGGCGCGGGACGCGGACTACGCGGCGATGACCTGGTACCCGGCGGCGCCGGGCCTGGACACCTGGCAGAGCCTGTACCAGCGGGTGGCCCGCGCCAACGGCGGCGAACCGGACGCGGGGCGCCGGCTGCGGGCGTGGGCGCGGGCGGCGGGCTTCACGGACGTGACGTCCAGTGCGACCACGTGGGTCTTCGCCACGCCGGAGGAGACGGCGTGGTGGTCGTCCCTGTGGGCGGACCGGACGACGGCCTCGTCGTACGCGACGCTCGCCACCGAGGGCGGGCACGCCACGCCCGAGGCCCTGTCGTCCATCGCCGCCGCGTGGCGCGGCTGGGGTGCGGACGCGGATGCGTGGTTCTCGGTCCTGAACGGCGAGATCCTCTGTCGAGCCTGACCCTGCGGGCTGCGCCCCTCAAAGTCACCGCGGCCCCACTGCTGGGGCTCCGCCCCAGACCCTCCCCCAGACTTCGTCCGGGGGGACCCCCACTCCTCAAACGCCGGAGGGGCTGAAATTGCCCTGCGGGCAATCCACACAGCCCCTCCGGCCTTGAGCCGCGTCGAGCAGCCGGCATCAGCCAAAATCCAGCCTCGCCGGCGTTTGAGGCGCGGGGTCTGGGGCGGAGCCCCAGTAGCGGGGCCGCAGGCCAGCCCCCGGCCCCCTACCGCGGCGGCCGCATGCGGAAGTCGTACGCGGCCGGCAGCGGGCAGTTCGTGAGCATCGACCAGACCTCCGCCAGGGTCTCCTCACCCTCCCGCAGGTCCGCCACCGTGAAGCCCTCGTCGAAGACGCGCCGGGCCGCGCCCACATGCCCCTCCGCCGCAAGCAGCCGCGCCGCGAGCAGCCGGAAGCGCCCCTGTTCCCGCAGGGCCGGCCGCAGCCGGTCCCAGACGGCACGGGCCCCCGCCAGGCGGCCCACCGCGAGCAGCGCCGCCATCGCCTCGCGCCCCAGCGCGGACTCCGCGGCCGTCCACGCCTCGCCGCCCCGGCTCTCCGCGAGCAGATCCTCGAAGGCCGCCGCGTACCCGTCGGCGGCCCGTTCCGCCGCGCCGGCCAGCGCGTCCGACGCCGCGAGGCAGCGCAGCAGCGGCCACCTCGACGGCGCCAGCGCCAGCCCGCGCTCCCAACTGCGTACCGCCTGCGCCACGTCCCCCGCGTGCCACTGCGCCACGCCCAGGTGGTACTCCGTCAGCGGATCCGCCGGCGCGGTCTCCAGCATGTCCCGCCAGTGCGTGCCGACCAGGCTCGGCCCCGGCGGCGCCACCCGCCGCGGCGCGGGGAACACCCCTGTGCGCCACAGCTCCGCCCACGGAGCCTGCGCCTCGCCCAGCCCGGCTTCCTCGAAGGGGGTGCCGGGCAGTCGGAAGCCCCCGCACATCACTTCCAGCGCGCCCCAGCCGGAGCCGGCCGCCAGCCGCTCCCCCGGTTCCGAGTCCGCGCACTCGCGCCACGCCTTGTACGCCGCGTCCACGCGCTCGACCGGCAGCGCCCGGGCCAGCGCCCGCTCGGCCGCGCCCCGCGCCGTCGCCCAGTCCGCCCCGTGCACGGCCCCCGGCTCCGCCGCCAGCGGCCCGTACGCCTCCAGCCAGCTGAACTCCGCCCCGCCCTCCAGCCGTACGTGCTCCAGCTGGGTCCGGGCCAGCCCCGCCTGGATCTCCGCGTACCCGCCCGTGCCGGGCTCGGTCAGCCACTCCTGCCAGCGCCGCCCGCCCCGGCCCGCGCCCCACACGAAGAGCTTGCGGCCGCGCAGCCGCCCGGTGGAGGTCTGCGCCAGCCCGTACCCCTCGGCGTCCAGTGAGGCGATCCAGGGCCGGGCCCCGTCCTCGACCTCGTAGAAGAAGTCGGCCGGGTACTCGCTGCGCAGCGGGTACGTGCGGTCCGCGCCCTCCCACTCCGGTACGGGGATCCGCCGCAGCGAGCGCTCGTATCCGAAGTGCCAGGCCTCGTCGGCGGGGGCGAGGACCCGGGTGCCAGGGTCCTCGGGGACGGCGATGTTGGACCACCAGTAGACGGGCGCCGGCCGCTCGTGCGGATTGCGCACGCGGACGCCCACGTACAGGTACTCCGAGTTCTCGGGCAGCCACAGGTCCACCTGGAACGGCAGGTCGCGCAGCCGTTCCCACTCCCACAGCCTGACCATCACTCCCCCGTCGGGGGCGGGTACGAGCGCGGCGTGCAGCGGCTCGCAGGAGAGGGTGGTGTGGCCGGTGGCGCCGATGTTCCACTCGATGCCACCGGAGAACCAGGCTCCGTTCAGGGCGAAGTTCGCGGGCTGGAACACCGGGTTGTGGTACAGGAGTTCCCGGCCGGTCGGCAGGTGCACGAGCGAGTGGATCCGCCCGCCGAGCCCCGGGAGCACGGTGACCCGCAGGTGTTCGTTCTCGATGACGACCGACTCGAACTCCGCCTCCTGCCGCTCCCGTTGGTACCCGTCCCGGATCCGGACGGGCAGCAGCGAGCGCAGCGGCTCGTACCCGAGCTGCCGCGCCATGTCGCGCGGCATCCCCTCCCGCGAGCGCCCGTCGAGACCCGCCTTCTCGAAAACGTGCACCTCGTCGGCGGTGCGCAGGGCGGGCAGCGGGTTGTCGGGTCCCAACGGGGCTGCGGGAAGGGTCAGTACGGCGCGTCGGACGGTGGTGGCCATGAGGGAAATGGAACACGCCACGGAGGCCGATGCACAGTGGTTCCGCGCATCACCACCGGTCAGGATTACGCAAAGGCTCCCCGCAGGTGGCCTACGCGAAGGCGCCCGCCACCAGATCGGCCAGCAGCGCGCCCGCACGCCCGTCCGGATCCAGATCCGGGTCGTAGACGGTGACGTTCATCCCCACGCAGCGCGGCGAGCGCACCAACACCCCGAGCAGCTCGGAGAGTTCGTCCGGAATCAGGCCGCCGGGATCGGGGCTGTCCACGGCCGGCATGACGCCCGGGTCCAGTACGTCGGCGTCCAGATGCACCCAGAAGCCGTCGGTGACCGGCGGGTGCAGTCCCTCCAGGGCCATCCGCGCCACCGGCCCGGCGCCCCGCTCGCGGATCGCCCCGACGGTGACCGCGTGAATCCCGGCCGCCCGCAGCTCGGTGAGGTCCGGGTCCCCGTCCCGCAGCCCGAAGAGCCGTACGTCCTCGTCCCGCAGGTACGGGGACCGCCCTTCCAGGTCGGCGAGATCGGCCTGGCCGCGCCCGGTGGAGAGGGCGAGCTCCTCGCCGGCGGCCGCGCCCACGGGCCCGTTCACGGCCTCGTTGCCCGGGTGGCGGAAGTCGGCGGAGCCGTCGATCGCCGCCAGTCCGTACCGCCCGAGCCTGCGCATCGCGAGGGCGGCGCCCAGCTGGATCGAGCAGTCTCCGCCGAGTACGACGGGGAACTCCCCCTCGCTCAGGTGCCGTTCGATGCGGTCGGCGAGGGTGAGGGTGTACGCGGCCAGGGCCTCGGCGTGGAACACGCCGTCGCCCTCCGCCCAGTCGCCGCGGTCGTAGCGCGGCGGGACCACCACCCCGCCCTCGCGCGCGCCGAGCCGGGCGAGGAGGCCCTGTTCGCGCAGGGCTCCGGCGAGCTTGTAGACGCCGGGCACGGTACCGGGCGCGGGCGGGCGCAGGCCGAGGTTGGACGGGGCATCGAGGAGCACGAGGGTTCGCATGCCCTCATCCTGTGCGATGCGCCCCCTCGGGGCTCCGCATTTCGGCCGTGACGGCCCAGCGCTCGTGGTCGCGCCAGGCGCCGTTCACGTACAGGAAGTCCGGGGAGAGTCCCTCCAGTCGGAAGCCCGCGCCGCGGACGAGGGCGATCGAGGCGGTGTTGCCCGGCTGGACGTTGGCCTCCAGCCGGTGCAGCCCGAGCCCCTGCTCGGACTCCGGGGCGAAGGCGTGCGCGAGGACCAGCCCGAGGGCCTCCCGCATGAGCCCGCGCCCGGCGGCGTGGGCGAAGGCGCCGTAGCCGAGGGCCCCGCACCGGAAGGCCCCGCGGACGATGTTGTTGACGTTGACGAAGCCCGCTACGGCCCCGGTCTCCCGCTCGCACACGAGGAACCCGGCGCGGCCCTCGCCCTCGATCAGCCGGGCCGCGTAGGGCTCGTACTCCTCGATGGTGGCGGGCGGGAACAGCCACGGGTGGTGGAGCTCCCGGCTCTCGTGCGCCCGCGCGGTGAACTCGGGCCCGTCGGCGAGCCGGAAGGGCCGAAGGCCCACGTGGGCGCCTTCGCGGAGGTAGGGGGAAAAGATCACGGGCCCAGGCTACTTGTATGGCACCATCACCGGCGTGACCACGGATGATCTCGATACGACGCTCCGCTCGGCGGCCCTGAACAACGCCGGATTCTGCGATGCGGTCTGCAGGGCGCACGGCCTGCCCGCCGACTTCGACGGCGAGTACTACTGGCTCAGCACCAGCCGGACCCCTCCGCTGTACCCCGACGCAGTGACCCTGAGCCCGGAGACCGAAGCCCCGAGCCTGCTGCAGTGGATGGACACGGACAGCCCGGGCTGCTCGGTGAAGGACAGCTTCGCCAATCTCGACCTGGAGGGGGACGGCTTCGAGGTCCTCTTCGACGCGCAGTGGATCCACCGCCCGGCCGGGGCCCCGGCCGACGGAGCCTCCGGGCTGGAGTGGAGCGCGGTCGCCGACGACGGCGAGCTGGAGGTTTGGGAGGCCGCTTGGGACGGCGAGGAGAGCACCGGACTCTTCCGTCCGGAACTGCTCGGCGAGGGCATGGACATCGTCTTCCTGGCGGCCCGCCGGGACGGCCGGATCGTCGCCGGAGCGGTCCTCAACCGGGCCGGGGGCGTCGTCGGCGTGTCCAACCTGTTCGCCCACGACGAGGCCGACACCGACGCCGCCTGGACCGGCGCCCTCACCGCGGCCGCCGCCCGCTGGCCGGAGCTCGACGTGGTCGGCTACGAGTCCGGCGACGACCTGGACGCCGCCCTGCGGCACGGCTTCACCGCGATCGGCCCGCTGCGGGTCTGGCTGCGCACCAGCGACAAGACCCGCTACTTGCGCCGCCGCGAGAAGTAGACCCCGCACAGCCCGCCCAGCACCGCGGCGATCAGCAGCGCGGCGTACAGGCCCCTCGTCACCTGCGGGATCAGCAGCCTGATCTTGGTCGACGCGGTGTTCTCGAAGATGAACACCAGGGTGAGCGCCGCGAGCACCATGATGCCGGTGCGGCCGGGGGTGAGCCGCCCCGGCTCTTGGAGCCGCCCTTGGAGGTGCGCGAGGTCATGGCCCCATGATCCGGCCGGGGCGGGCCCGGGGCTCAGTCGTGCAGGGCCAGACGGGGAATGTCCGCGCGGTCGATTCCGAACACCTGCGCGTACAGCGACAGCTCCGCCTCCAGCGCCCGGACCATCGTCTCGGCCCGCCGGAAGCCGTGGCCCTCGCCCGCGAAGGCCACGTAGGCGTGCGGTACCGACCGGCCGCGCATCGCGGTGAGCAGCCGCTCGGCCTGGGCGGGCGGGCAGACCGGGTCGTCGAGCCCCTGGAGCAGGACGAACGGGGCGGTGATCCGGTCCGCGCGGGCCACCGGCGAGCGGTCCCGGCACAGCACGGCGAGGGTCTGGGGCGGCCCGGCCAGGCCGTCGATGTAGCGGGACTCCAGGTCGTGGGTCTCCTCGGCGAAGCCGATCAGGTCCAGTACGGGGTAGATGATCGCGGCGCAGGCGTAGAGGTCGGTGGCGGCCAGCGAGGCGGCCGCCGTCCAGCCGCCCGCGCTGGCGCCGCGGATGGCGAGCCGCTCCGGGTCGGCGGTGCCCTCGGCGGCCAGCGCCCTGGCCACGGCCGCGCAGTCCTCCACGTCGACCACGCCCCACTGCTCGCGCAGCCGCTCGCGGTAGGCGCGGCCGTAGCCGGTGGAGCCGCCGTAGTTCACCTCGACGACGCCGATGCCGCGCGAGGTGAAGTAGGCGATGTGCAGGTCCAGTACGGGCGGTACGTGGTCGGTGGGTCCGCCGTGCGCCCACACGACGTACGGGGGCAGTTCGTCGGCGGCGGCCCGTACGGCCGGGTGGTGCGGCGGGTAGACGTGCGCGTGGATCTCCCGGTTGTCGGGGCCGAGGAAGGTGCGGCTCTGCGGCTCCGGGTAGTAGGCCGGGTCCACCGGGTCCGTCGCCCGGGCCCCCACCACCCGGGCGTGCCCGGTGGCGGTGTCCAGCTCCACGACCTCGTACGCGCTGCGCGGGCTGGCGGCGACCCCGTAGACCCGGGTGCCGCTCACGGCGAGGGTGGGCTGCCAGGCCGTCCACGGTCCGGCCGCGTCCACGAGGTCCCCGCTGTCCGGGTCCAGGACGCCGAGCACGGAGGAGCCCTGGCCGTGCAGCACGGCGACGAGCCCGTCGGGCAGTGCGGCGGTCCAGCGCAGCCCGGGCTTCCACAGTGGGCCGCCGAACTCCTCTTCGCGGGGGCACAGGTTGACCGCCCCGCCGCTCTCGGGGTCCACGCGGTACGGGTTCCACCAGCCGCCGCGGTCGCTCACCGCGAGGAGGGTTCCACCGACCGTCCACTCGACCTGCGCGACGGCCTCCTCGGGGCCGCCAAGCACGGTCCGGACCCGTACGAGGGCGTCCCCCTCGATCCCGGCCAGCTTCAGCTCGGTGCCGTCCCAGGGCATCCGGGGGTGGTCCCAGGCCAGCCAGGCCGCCTGGAGGCCGTCCGGGGAGATCCGGGGCCCGGTGCTGAACCGGTGCCGGTCGTCCGTCAACTCCCGCACTGCGGACCTGTCTTCGGCGGCCGATCCGTCGAGCGGTACGGCGGCCAGGACGCGGCGCACATCGGTGGGGGCGGGCCCGGTGAACTCCTCCAGCACGCACCAGACCTCACCTCCGCGCAGCACGGGGTCGGCCCAGCGCAGTCCGCCGCCCACGGTGGACACGGGGGTGAGGGGGCGCGGTCCGGGGCCACCGGGCGCGTCGGGTTCGTACGCGTAGAGCCGCTGGTCGGCGAAGTGGGCGAAGACCAACAGGGGGCCGCCCGACTCCCGTTCGGCCCCTGCCCAGGGCAGGCCGCCGTACTCGGTGACCCTGCTGCGCACGTTCCACGGGGCGGGCAGCTCCGTGATCTCGGGGCCCTCGTCGGCGATGCGGCGGCGCACGAGGGTCCGGCGGCCGGCCTCCCGGGGCCGGGGCTCGGTCCACCACACCTCGGGACCGACCGCGCCGAGGTACTCGGGCCGCCCGTCGAGGGAGGCGGCGAGTGCGGCGTCGATGGGTGAGGGCCAGCTCCCGTAGGGCCGGGTCGGCACCGCCATCACCGGGCCCTGCTCACAGGGTCCGCAGCGCGTGGTCGAGGACGCGGACGCCGAAGTGCAGGGCGTCGACGGGGACCCGCTCGTCCACGCCGTGGAAGAGGGCCCAGTAGTCGAAGCCGGGCGGCAGTTTCAGGGGGGAGAAGCCGTAGCCGGTGATGCCGAGGCGGGAGAACTGCTTGGCGTCGGTGCCGCCCGCCATGCAGAAGGGCACCACGTGCCCGTCCGGGTCGAAGCGCTCGACGGACTCGCGCAGGATCGCGTAGGTCCGTCCGTCCACGGGAGCCTGGAGGGCCGCCTCCCGGTGGTGGAACTCCCACCGCACGTCGGGTCCGGTGAGCTCGTTCAGGGTGGCGATGAAATCGGCCTCGCCGCCGGGCACCATCCGGCCGTCCACGTAGGCGGTGGCCTCGCCGGGGATCACGTTCAGCTTGTAACCGGCGCTGAGCATGGTCGGGTTGGCGCTGTTGCGGACCGTCGCGTCGACGAGGGCGGCAGCCGGGCCGAGCTTGCCGAGGACCTCGTCGAGGTCGAAGCCGGGCCCGCGCGGGTTCACCGACAGGCCCTGGAGGGCGGCGAGTTCGGTGATGCAGGCGGCGACGGTGTCGGTGAGCCGGACCGGCCACTCGTACGCGCCGATCCGCGCCACGGCGGCGGCGAGCCGGCTGACGGCGTTGGCCCGGTTGGGCTTGGATCCGTGGCCGGCGGTGCCGTGCGCGGTCAACTTCAGCCAGGCCGTGCCCCGTTCACCGGCGGCGATCGGGTAGATGGCCTGGCCGGGGCGGGGGTGCACGGTGAAGGCGCCGGATTCGCTGATGCCCTCCGTGCAGCCCTCGAAGAGGTGGGCGTGCTCGTCGGCGAGGAATCCAGCGCCGTCGACGGCGCTGTCCTCCTCGTCGGCGGTGTAGGCGATCACGATGTCCCGGCGCGGTTTCACTCCGGCGCGCGCCCAGGCCCGTACGACGGCCAGCACCATCGCGTCCGTGTTCTTCATGTCGACGGCGCCGCGCCCCCACACCACTCCGTCGCGGACCTCGCCGGAGAAGGGGTCCACGCTCCAGTCGGCGGCCTCGGCGGGGACCACGTCGAGGTGTCCGTGGACGAGGAGGGCCTCGGCGGAGGGGTCGGTGCCCTCGATCCGGGCGACGACGTTGGTGCGGCCCGGGGTCCGCTCCAGCAGCACCGGCTGCAGGCCGGCGGCGGCGAGCCGCTCGGCGACGTACTCGGCGGCGGGGCGCTCGCGGCAGTCACCGCCGCCCCGGTTGGTGGTGTCGATGCGGATGAGGCCGGAAGTGAACTCGACGGCCTCGGAGAGGGCGGTGTCGTCGACGGCGCTGCCGAGGTCGGCGGTCACGTCCCCACTGTTGATTGTGCGCATGTCAGCCATACTGCTCCTCCACCGCCGCCGAGACGACCGTCGTGACCGCCTTGAAGGTGCGGATCCCCTCGTACATCGTCTCGCTGGTGTACGCGACCCTGCGCTCCCCGGACCGCTCCGCGCCCGGTACCACCGTGGCGGCCATGGCCAGGTGCTCGGCGTCGAACTCCAGCTCCACCGTGTACGGCCCGCCCGGCGCGGGATCGCGGCGGCCGGCCAGGGCGGTGGCCTCCTTGGCGGCGGCCCGGATGTCGGCGGCCGTGCGGGCGGGGGTCCGGCAGACGGCGGCGTAGCGCGAGACGTGGTCCTTGACGGCGACGGTCACCGCGTCCGGGGCATAGCCGGCGGCGTCCGCGCAGGTCAGGTCGTCCCCGGTGACGAGGATGACGGGGACTCCGTACTCGGCGACCACGTGCGCGTTGAGCAGCCCCTCGCTCGCACGGATCCCGTTGAGCCAGACCCCGGTGATGGAGTTGGCGAGGTAGGTGTGGGCGAGCACGCCCTCGGAGCCGGCGCCCGTGTGGTAGCCGACGAAGGCGATGCCGTCGATGTCGCCGTGCTGGACGCCCTCGACCATGGAGAGGGACTTGTGGCGGCCGGTGAGCATCTCGGCGCGGGCGTCGAGCCGCTCCAGGAGCAGGTTGCGCATGGTCCAGTGCGCCTCGTTGATGACGACCTGTTCGGCGCCACCGTCGTAGAAGCCGAGGACGGCGGCGTTCACGTCGGAGGTGAAAAGAACCCGGCAGCGCTCCCACTGCGGTGTACCGGGCAGCACGTCGGCGGGCCAGGTGACGCCGGTGGCGCCTTCCATGTCGGCGGAGATGAGGATCTTCATCGGGCCCCCGGGCGGTCGGTGTCGCGCAGGGCCCCACCCTAGCCCTCGGGGCCCCTGGGAGCCCGGGGCCACGCCCGGGTTCCGGCGGCCCTCGGCCGGTGCTGGGGCGCGGCTGGATCCGGGCCGCGAAATCCACCCGATCCGGTGAGCCGCCGCGCCGCCCGCGCGGGCGCCCCGGCCGGGCCGGAACCTCACCGACCGGGCCGGGCAACGGCCGTGCTCAGGCCTCGACTTCGGCGGCCAGGTTGGCCAGCAGGGTGTCGTAGATGCGGCCGAGGCCCTTGGGCGCGAAGGTGCGCTCGAAGAAGCCGCCGATCCCGCCGGCGCCGTTCCACACGGTGGAGACGACGGCCTTGGACTTGCCCTCACCGGCCGGGGTGACCAGCCAGGTGGTGACCATGGAGGAGTTGCGGTCCTTCTCCACCAGCTGACCGTCGGTGGGCTCGGTGACCTCCAGCAGGCAGTCCCGTACGCGCTTGCTGGTGGCCTGGAGCTTCCAGTGCACCAGGGTGCCCTCGCCGTCGCCGCCCTCGTGCACCTCGTACTCGCTGAAGTGCTCGGGCAGCAGCTTGCTCCGGGTCCCGGTGTAGTCCGCCAGCGCGTCGAACACGGTCTCCGCGTCGGCCGCGATGATCCGCTCCGTGGTGGCCTCGACCTGCGCCATAGCTGTTCCTCCAGAGTTGTGACCGCTCGTCACGGCGAAGCCAACCATCTCCGGGGCGGGAGCCCAAATCCGGGTCGGACGTGACGGCGGACGCGGACGAGCAGGGTGCCTCCGGGGAGTTCCTCCGGGCGCCTCTCGCTGCCGAGGCACCCGATCCGCACGATCATGGGAACGTTTGTTCTATTCTCGGCTCGATCCAGTACCGAGGGAGGCGCCCATGCGCTGGAACAACCTGACCGACGGCCCGACGACCGGACCCGCCGCACTGTTCGGGGCCGACGCCGTCGTCACGCGCACCTTCGACACCCCCGAGTTCCGGGGAATCACCTTCCACGAGGTCCGGGCCCGTTCGATCGTCAACCGGGTGCCCGGCGCCTCCCGAATGCCGTTCGAATGGACCGTCAACCCCTACAGGGGCTGCTCGCACGCCTGCGTGTACTGCTTCGCCCGCAAGACGCACGGCTACCTGGACCTCGACACCGGCCTCGGCTTCGACTCGCAGATCGTCGTCAAGACCAACGCCCCCGAACTGCTGCGCCGCGAGCTCGGCTCGCGGCGCCGGCCCGTCGCGCACATCGCCATGGGCACCAACGTGGACTGTTACCAGCGCGCCGAGGGCCGCTACCGGCTGATGCCCGGGATCATCGAGGCGCTGCGCGACCACGCCAACCCCTTCTCGATCCTCACCAAGGGCACGCTGATCCTGCGCGACCTCCCCCTCCTCCGGGAGGCCGCCGAGGTCACCGAGGTCGGGATCTCGGTCTCCGTCGGCTTCACCGACACCGCGCTCTGGCGGACCGTCGAGCCCGGCACCCCCTCCCCGCGAGCCGGCTCGCGGCCGTCCGGGCCCTCACCGACGCCGGGATCGAGTGCGGCGTGCTGATGGCCCCGGTGATCCCCTTCCTCGGGGACGCTCCGGAGCAGCTGCGGGAGACCGTCAGGGCCGTCGCCGAGTCCGGCGCGACCTCCGTGACACCCCTCGTACTCCATCTGCGGCCCGGGGCGCGCGAGTGGTTCACGTCCTGGCTGGGCGCGCACCACCCGCACCTCGTCGCCCGGTACGAGCGGATGTACGCGGGCGGGTCGTACGCGCCCACCTGGTACCAGCGGCAGATCACCCGTCAAGTCCACGAACTCGCCGCCGAATTCGGCATCGGGCCAGCCCGGCGCGGCGCCGCGCGCGCGGTCCTCGTACCGGAACGGCCCGCCGGGCCCTCACCCGCCGGGGCGACCCAGCTGACGCTCCTCTGAACTCGGACGGCCCCCGAAGGCTCATCACATCGGGCCAATCAGCAGGCCAATCCCGCTTTCCAGCCGCGGTTTCCGGGACGATTCCGCCCAGAACCCCTGGCTGGGAGGCCCCATGCTGCACCCCCTGAAGAAGCGCGCCGCAGTGCTGATGTCGATCTCCACCGCGGTCGTCGCCGCCGCCCTGGCGAGCCCGGTCACGGCCGCGCCCGCCGCGCCGTCGTCCGAGCGCGTGGCGCAGGCCGCCGCCCTGCGCTGGACCGGCTGCGCGACCTCGCGCTACCCGACGCTGCAGTGCGCCTCCCTCAAGGTCCCGCTCGACCACGACCGGCCCGGGGGGCGGCAGATCTCCCTCGCCCTGACCCGGGTCCCGCACACCGCCGCCACCTCCCAGGGCCCGCTGCTGGTCAACCCCGGCGGCCCGGGCGGCAGCGGTCGCGGCCTGGCCGGCTTCGTTGCCGCAGCCCTGCCCAAGGACGTGGCCGCCCAGTACGACGTGATCGGCTTCGACCCGCGTGGCGTCGGCAAGAGCGAGCCCGCGCTCGACTGCGGGGCCGGCCACTTCGCCCCGGTGCGCCCCGACTCCGTACCGCGTGACGCGGCCACCGAGCGGGCCAACCTGGAGCGGGTCCGCTCCTTCACCGTGTCCTGCCGGGACAAGCACGCGGACGTGCTCCCGCACATCGGCACCGTTTCGGCCGCGCGCGACATCGAGGTGCTGCGCGGTGCGCTCGGCGCGGAGCGGATCAGTTACTTCGGCTACTCGTACGGCACCTACCTGGGCGCCGTGTACGCCAAACTGCACCCCACCCGCGTGCACCGGCTGGTCATGGACTCCGTGGTCGACCCGAGCGGGGTCTGGTACCAGGACAACCTCGCCCAGGACCAGGCCTTCGACGCCCGCCACAAGGCCTTCCTGGCCTGGGTGGCCCAGCACGACGCCACCTACCGGCTCGGCACCGACCCGACGCGGGTCGAGGAGCGCTGGTACGAGATGCGCGACGCGGTGCGCAAGACCCCGGCGGGCGGCAAGGTCGGCCCGTCCGAGCTGGAGGACACCTTCATGCCGGGCGGCTACTACAACGGCTACTGGCCGAACCTCGCGGCGGCCTTCGCCGCGTACGCGGTGGACAAGGACGCGAAGCCGCTGGTGGCGGCGTACGAGCGGTTCGGCGCGGTGGAGCCCTCCGCGGGCAACGCGTACAGCGTGTACACGGCGGTGCAGTGCCGGGACTCGGCGTGGCCGCGGGACTGGAACGTGTGGCGCGCGGACATGTGGCGCACGCACGCCAAGGCGCCGTTCATGACCTGGAACAACGCCTGGTACAACGCCCCCTGCGCCTTCTGGCCGACGGCGCCGCTCCAGGCGCCGGACGTGACCAACGCGGCGCTCCCGCCCGCCCTCCTGCTCCAGGCGACGGAGGACGCGGCGACTCCCTTCGGCGGGGTGCTCAGCATGCGGGACAAGCTGAAGGGCGCGGCCCTGGTGGTCGAGGAGGGCGGCGGCAACCACGGCATCTCGCTGGCCGGCAACAAGTGCCTGGACGAGAAGGTGGCGGCGTACCTGAAGACGGGCGCGGCCTCGGACGCCACCTGCCCGGCCCAGCCGGCCCCGACCCCGGCCGCGGCGACCCGCGCCGTCTCCCCTTCGGCGGGCGGCGCGGCCCTGCACGGCCTGCTGGGCTTCCGGGGCTAGGCCGCGCCTTTCGGACCGGGCCGGGGTCGGGGGTTGCCGGCCCGGCCGGGTCCGGGCGCGCGCCGGGGCGTCTCCTCGGGCGTCGAACGTGTCGAGGGGTCGGAGGGCCGAGCGCGGTTGCGTTCGACGCCCTGCGGGGACGCCCCGACACACACCCGGCCCCGGCCGAGCCGGCGGGGAGTGGTCCGAGGCGGCGGACACGGCTCTAGGAGGCGCCGGACGTGTTGCCCCGGTCGGCTCGCAGAAAGCGCACCAGCCGGGTGATGCCGTAGCCGAGGAGCCAGGGCAGCAGGGTGATGGCCTCCCACTCCCAGCTGTCCAGGGGCAGCACCATCGACACCCCCAGGACCCCGACCGGCAGGACGGGCAGCAGCCACGACCACAGCCGCGGCCACAGGCCCGGCCTGCGGGCGCACCACACGCCCATGCCGGCCATCAGGAACGGACCGAACGGAACCCAGAACACGACCGGGATGAAGAACACCACCCACCACTCGTCCGAATACCCGAACATCATCGGCGTCCCCCTGACGTCGTCCCGTCCCTGACGAGTTCCTCCCCCGCCGAACACCGTTTGAACCT